>NZ_JBDWHW010000253.1:0-15998 GCF_039975035.1 Hoeflea sp.
ACAAGAATAGGGCAGGAGAGGCTTGCGCTTCTCAAACGAGATCGCTATACAGCGTTCCCACGGCATTGGGGTGTAGCCAAGCGGTAAGGCAGCGGTTTTTGGTATCGCCATGCGAAGGTTCGAATCCTTCCACCCCAGCCATTTTCCCGAGAATTTCAATAATTCATCCTGATACGCCGGTATTTGCCCGACGTCGCAAAGCCTTATGCCGTCTCTGTTTTCCAGCCGAGGATAGGTGTAGCGTTTACACTTGGGTTAAATCGCAAAAGTCTCAGTTTGCGTTTTTTGCGCATGGAGTTTGGAAGTGGCTGGCTAGCCGAGAGAACGAATTACGGCACGCTGTTCTTCAAAGTCGCTTGGTAACGTCTGGCGCAAGAGCCAGTCCGATGTCAGGGCGACCGGTTGTTTGCCCTCGAAAATGTCACGGACGATATCCGGAGCCAGGAACGCCAGCGTAATCATGCGTTGGACTGTATTGGCCGACACAGCATCGCTTGTAGCAATCTCGGTAAAGCTTTTCCCGTCTTGAACAGCCTGATACCAACGATTGGCTGACCTGATGTTCTTGATGAGCGTTTTGTCTTTCGCGGTGGATGTGTCTTTAGGCTTACCGGAACTTGCGCCAATAATGAGCTTTCCCTCCACACCGCGTTTGCGGCGGGTGAACGGGAGCGTGGTCCGTAGCGCAGATGGATTGATTTTTGCGGGAGGAACATTGATCTGCCGGGCCAAGGCTTCGCACTCAAGTTCAAGCGATAGGCATCCCGGTTCCAATGTGCAGCGTTTGACATGGTCAAGTGTTTCGTTGTCAGGTTTGCCGCACATTCCGGCCAGTTGCCTGTCGACCAAGTCTATAGTCGAGACGTCAGAAACTGGTTTGTCGAGCAGCCCAATCGCACCTTTGGTGTTGAGATGTTGGTGTATGGCCGCTGACAGTTTGGCTTCTAGGTCAGGGGCCGCCAATCGCCAACCGTCTGTTCCGGCAGTCTGGTTTGAGCTATTGTCCCGGCACTTTGGAGACGGCTTGATCCGGTCCTGAGACACATAATACCGATACCGTCTGCCTTCCTTCTTGGCGTGGCTTGGCACAAGCTTCTTGCCCGCCTCATCAAACAGCTTACCCATCAATGGGGAAGGGGCTGTTACTCGTGTCCCCTTGCCACGTTCATAAGCCGCGTTGCCTGCAAGGAGCAGCTGGACTTTCTCCCAGGTTTCTTGGTTAATAATAGCTGGATGCAGACCCTGGTAGATCTGGTTCTTATGGCGGATCTGGCCGCAGTAAATTGGGTTGGTGAGAACGGCATGGAGATGCGACACATCAAACGGTTTGCCTCCAAACATCTTGCCTGATTTCGTTGTTCGTTTTCGTGTGGCAAGACCGTGTACATCAGCTTGGTCTTTCACCGCAGCAACGGTGCCCAATTCCAGATACAGCTCAAACAGTTTGGCAACGGTCTTTGCCTCTTCAGGGTCAATCTCTAGCGTTCTTCCGTTTGCCCGGTAGCCCAAAGGCACCAGACCGCCCATCCACATGCCTTTTTTCTTGGAGGCGGCAATCTTGTCCCGGATCCGCTCTGCTGTGACTTCCCGTTCGAACTGGGCGAAGGACAGAAGGACATTCAGGGTCAATCGTCCCATGCTGGTGGCGGTGTTGAAGCTTTGCGTGACAGAGACAAAGGACGTGTTCTGTTTGTCCAGCCGGTCGACCAGTTTGGCAAAGTCGGTGAGCGACCGCGTCAACCGGTCGATCTTGTAGACAACGATCTGATCGACCAAACCCTCATCGACATCCTGAAGAAGCCGCTGCAAGGCAGGGCGGTTCATGGTGCCGCCGGACAACCCGCCATCATCATAGTGCTTGTCCAACAGCACCCAACCTTCCTGTTTTTGACTGCTGATGTAAGCGCTACAAGCCTCCCGCTGTGCATCCAGCGAGTTGAAGTCCTGATCCAGACCCTCTTCAGAGGATTTTCGCGTATAGATGGCGCAGCGGACCTTCTTCATGGTCTGTTGGTTTCCCTGCCTGTTCCAGCACGGTCCCTTCGAGCTGTTTTCCGACTCTTCAACCCAAAGAACCTTGGTCCCGACCAGTTTGTTCCAGTGATCTTTTTGGCGATTGAGGAAAGGGATCGATAGGACTTGCCATCCATGACAAAACCAGTGTCCAGCACTTCGACCTGGTAGGTCCTGCCATTCCATTGGCGGACAAGGTGGCTGCCCTCAGACAGGCACAAGCCGGAGGACCTGATGTTCAATCCAGACTTAAAATCCCTTTGAAGTATCTTTGAAAGCCTTTTAAGGGCCGGATTGCTGGCGCATTGGCTTTCGAATGAGAGAGCGCGGCGCATAAATACGGTTGAGATATTTCTGGGGGGACAACTGCCAAACTGCAGGACCCAGTCGCGGACAACGTCTTCCCGGTTTTTCAACTTATGTTTCCCTGGAGTTGTCTCAGTCTCAACGTCAGTTCCCTTGGGATATACCCGGCGCTCCGCGCTGTGCTTGCCCATGGTCACCCTCATCCTCCTACCTTTGTTTTAGTTTGCGGCGCTGTCTGTCTTCTGCAGCGATAGATGGTTTCTCCGGTGGAGGAGGACGCCAGGGTTTCGATTTCATATCCAGTGGCCCGAAGTCTGCTGATGGCAGCGCGAACGCTCGGGACCTTCCAGCCCAGCCTTTGGGCCAGAACCGAGCACCTGATGCCGTTTGGCATATCAATCAGATCCAGGATCTCAAGGTGTTTGGCCGAACAGGAATGAGAGGCCGTGGATGGAGGGGGTGAGGATCCTCTGTAGCCAATGGATGTCGAATTTCGCGCACGGACATCAGAGCCAACAACAACTTCCGGACCCGGTTGAGGCCGCGGGACGATGTGTAGTTTTGATCCGGAAATCGCCGTTTTGCGGATTTTGGGTAGGGTTAGCCAATCAGGAACAAAGTTCATTCCAGCCTCCGTTCAGTAGAAAAGTCAGAATCCACTGGTCAAGTGGTTCCACTGAGCGAGGCGGGCAGGATCTGAAATGATGTTGGCGCCCCGAGAGCCGGAAATACTCCCGGAAATGAAATCTGAAAGCGAATTCATCTCGCGCCACACATAAAGCGGAGGCATCCGATACATGGGCGCCGACCAAACCCATAGCTTCCTTAAGCGAAGAACTGCAAGTCGTTTATGGGCGGGAGCGAAGAACTGCAAGTCGTTTATTGGCGGGAACCAGCCATTCGCTGCGGTGTGAACGAATGTCCGCAATGGAGCTTTCGGAAGTTTCATTGGGAGTGGACGCAATAGCGATTGCATATGACAGAATGCTCCTGGAAAACAGTGGAGTTGCCTGTTTCATTTATCGATCAGCCTATTAGTATGACCTAACTGGCGTTTTGGTGGGGAGAACCATTCCGGCACTTCGAGTTGACGCATGTCATATGCTGGTCAGCATTTTGATGCATCAAAACACCTGACCCAACACCATTTTGATGCATTTAGGCTTGATCTTGAACTCAAAGCGGGTGTCCAGCGTTGGTTCGCCGTCAAGATTCATCGGCAGAGGTTGTTTTGTTTCGATGACACATTCGTTCAACTGCCGATAGTGGAGAACCTTGTTGGCTTCATTGAACGGGTCGGCCAATTCATCGACCAATGTGTCTAGATCACCGTCTTTCGGTGTTGTAACAACCGCGAGGTCCAAAAGACCATCAATTAAGCTCGCTTTCGGTGCTACATCGAATCCACCTCCTGCGAAGCGGCTATTTCCAATGGAAACAAGAAGAATCTTTCCTTCTTCATCACCATCGGAAGTGACAACCTTTGCTTCATATGGAGTCAATTCCGATGCTTTGACCAGTCCCATAAGTGAGTAAGCCGCTCCGCCGAGCATACGTTTTAAGTCAGAAGGGGTCGTCGATGTGATTTCTGCACCGATACCACCGCTGGCTACGTTCACGAAGTGTCTACCGTTGACAATGCCAACGTCGATTGCTTGCGCTGACCCTGAGCACGCCAAGCGCAGAGCACCGACTGGATCACCGACCGGAATGTCAGTACCGCGGGCAAAATCATTTGCGGTTCCAAGAGGCAGCAACGAAAGCTCGATTTCATCCTGTGCTTTTCGATCAACAATCAAATTGATCACCGTGTTGACGGTGCCATCACCACCGGCCGCGATGACACGGCGTGTACCAGTTGAGAGCGCGTGATCGAAGATCCTGATGATATCATCAAATTCCCAGGGAATTCTGACTGCGATGTCATGACCCTCAGCGCGTATCTGTCTAACCGCGCTGTCAATGTCGTCTCTCATGCAGTGTTTCTTATTGAGAATGAGAACTGTGTCTGACAATTTGAAAATACCTTTCTGATTAGCTCGATTTGTATCTACAAACGTTTTCAGGAACTGTGAGGGCCTACGACGAGGTCTATTCAAGCATAGTCAGACAAGCGCTTGCGGTAGCACTGCTATGAAAATACCAAGGCCTTAACCGGCAAAAGAATGGCTTGTACCCGGACAACGATCGCATTTGCGATGCCCATTCCATCAACAATCCTCGCCACAACCGCCGAAATACCTGATATTGCTCCTGTTTCAATTTTCTCCGCCCGATTGGAATAGGCAACACCTGCGCAAGCACTGCCCAATGGCACCCCCTCCAAATGTTTTGGAAAAACCGGCTTGAGAAGTGCGGTCACTGTTCCAGGCCGTGCTCGATCCTGTTGGTCCAATAGTGCGTCGCCGGGCCTGAATTGCCCCGCAGCAATGGCTTCCTGCACTTCGTCAATGACCATGGGAATCACATTTAGTGGTTTCGACGCGCAAGTGATTTCCACGAGCATGCCTGGCTTCAGGACATTGGCTGATATCTGCCGAAAGGCTGCCACGAGCCGCCCCTTCCCAGATACTTCGGGAACCAGGATGCCGGCTGGTCGCAAGATCGGATTGACGATGTCACCCGGTTTCAGCAGGAATTGCGTCATTGTTCCGTCCACCTGCGCAATCACGGTAGACTTTGCGATCTCGTTTTCCGCTTCCCTAAGAACTGCACGCGCGCTTTCTCGTTGCGCGGGTAATACGCTCGACTGCCGAAGTCTCGCGCCTGTGAGCGTCGCCAGGGCAACTTCTTTCTGGCTCTGCGCTCGGGAAACTTTCGTTTTAAGCTGCGTCAGTTCTTGCTCACTCACAACGTTTCGATTCCGCTCAGCAACCAACATTCGCCGTTCTAAATCATCTTCTGCCTGCCTTAGATCAACCTCAGCAGCCTCAAATTGGGCAGCGGCACCCGCGATTTCGGTTCCAACCAGACCGAGTGCGGCTTCAATTTCGTCCAATCGCCGAAGCAGCGTATTAGCAGCAGCTTCTTGGCGAGTTTTGTCGAGGCTGAATATCGGATCGCCCGCCTTTACTTTCGCATTATTGCGAACAAAGACTTTGTCCACACGCCCACCACGTTCTGACAGCACTGTGAGCGTCCTAAAGGTGACAGAAATATTGCTGGTAGTGGGATGGTAGAAGAAAATTATCGTAATCAGGCTGATCGCCAGAATGGTACAAGCCGTCAGTCCCCACCGCAGTTCGTACCAGACATTAAAAAGCGTTATTTCGTGACCCCATCTTTTTTTCTGGACATAACGCCTGTAGAGAAAATCCGGGACAACAGTGAAAAGTGCTGAAAGCATGAGCTCAAGCATTGTCTTTTCCCTCTGTTGCCGTTGAGGGTTTCAACGGGAAAATCTCGTGCAAGGGGACAACAGCAATCAGTATTGCTGCGATCCAAAACGCATTGTTCAAGGTGAACAGCGAAATCAGCCCAAGGATCCCAACCAACTGCATTTGCACTTTGTGTGTGCCCGCAGCCATTTTCTCGGGAATTGCTTGAATGGTCAGGTAAAGCGCACCAAACGCCATCAGCGCAAACAGTAGGAAACCACCTACGCCGACGAGCAACAAGTCGGTTTTGCCCGGAGCCGTCACCCAAAACTGAAGCCGTTCCAATGCGTCTTGTGAAATAGTAGTCTCCACGTATGCCTCCGGATTTAGGGGCTTTAAATTTAAGGTTGGCACCATAAGCAAATGGTCAACACCGACTGTCCTACCCACCGCATGATGAAATACGGGTTCTCTGTACCTAGTCGTCCCCCTGCTCCTGGCGCAGATTACTGTTTTGTCGCAGTGCAGGAAAAAAGTGTTCGGCCGCGTCTACAAGTAGCCAAACCGTGATGACGGCCAAAGTGGCAATAAGAGCAACGCCTGGGTGACCAAGACCTATCGCACAGCCGACCGCCGCAAGCGACCAGATCAGAGTCGCGGTCGTTATTCCTGAAACATGCCCCCTACCGCGAAAGATAACTCCAGCCCCCAGGAAGCCTACTCCTGTCACGATAGCTGCAACAACGCGTGCGATGTCTCCATTTTGCGTCGCAAGTTCACTAGCCATGGTTACAAAAAAAGACGTGGTTAACACGACGAGGATACAAACCCGAAGCCCGATGGTTTTCCCAAGCAACTGGCGCTCCAAACCGATTATGCTACCGCACAAAATGGCCGCTCCAAACCGCCAAAGATACACTGCAAAAATCTCGTGTGAGAAGTCCATGGGCAACAATGCTTTCGACAGCCTTTAGGGATCAAGTGTCCAGAATTCCGATTTCAAACCGGGAACTTTAGAGCCAATAACTAGCCCGCGTTTAATAGTGTTGCCCAATTTCAGAGCCATGGATTCACGTAGTTCACGTAACTCTCCATCCTGATCATCACTTTCCGAATAATATGGGTCATTGTAGCGCTCCCCGTATAAACCGCCGCCGTACCGGCCGCTCCAGAGGCCAGGGATTGAACGATGTCTTTGTCTTTCAATTCCACGCGCACCCAGAAGGGTTCCGCAATAATGTTTTGGGCCGGGATAACTGTGCCACCTGGGATGATTTGCGATCCAGCTGTCGCCCTTACGACGGCCTCGACACGACCGCTAAACACTATTCCAGGCCTAGTCTTGAGTGTCACTTCAACAGGTTGCCCTACTTTAAGGTGACGCTTGTAGATCTGTTGAATCTGTAGAGCAAAAGCCCGTTCCGACGTGTCGATGAAGGTCATTGCAGGCTGAAGTGGGAAAGTCAGCACTCGCTGGCCAGGGCGCAAGCCGATTGTCGTCGCAAATCCATCCGAAGGAGCGCGGACGTTCGTTTGCTCCAAATTCCACTCGGCTGCTTGCAGCTCCGCTGATAGTTGAGCGACCCTCGATACCGCTTCTTCGACCTGAAAAAGTGTGCCTGTATTGCGCTCAGCCAATGTTGAAAATTGTTCGAGCCGCAGTTTTTGAAAATCCAGTTGCGCTTGTTTAGCCCTGACCGCCGCAGCGAAGGGAGTCGGATCAATTGTGAACAGAACGTCTCCTTTCTTCACCGGTGTATTTGGTTTCACGGAAACATCCAATACTGGTCCTGCCACATTGGGTATTATCTGAATAGTATGTGCAGCAAGACGTACCGAGCCAGAGGGAGCGCCCCATTGCATCGGAATAAAAAGAAAAAATAACAAAATCAGTGCCCAGACGAGCGTCGTAAGCCATGTTCCCATCGTGTTTGGGAGTACCTTTCGCCATACAAGAATCGCGAGAACTACAACGTAACAAAGTGTGAAGAAGACGATCACAGGCGCATTTCCTTCTTACTTGCCACTGAAGTTTCAAGTTCATTTAACCGGTGAAAGAGTGTAACAAAATCGGCATCGTTGAGCGGCTGTCTACTCAAGCTGACCGGCTTCAAAAATGCCCAAATAAGCACAACCGGCCAAAAAACTCCGCCAAATATCAGACCTATCCAACCGCCTATGGTAATCGCCTCGGCTTGTGGGTGGTCGCGAGATTTGGCAATTCTACCCGGCAACATCGCTAAGAAAACCAACGCTGCAATTCCTGCTAGTAGCAGGACTGCCAGAACAAATAGTGAAAATAACTCTATGCCGGCCATTGAACGCTCCTACTATTGCGATTGCGAATTTGAAAAGCTTATTGCTTTGAACGCCTGAAGTTTCGAAACTCATTTCAAGTCAACTTTTTTACTAATCTGCCCCGATAGACCGAATTCGGCTACGTAATTTCCGACAGTTAGTTCTGAAGTTTTGTTGGGTTGTCAAACTGATCGCAATTTCTCCCTTCAAGGAAAAACCAGCTATCTGATATTAAGTGCGGTGCAGAGCCGAGGTTTATGAAAAAGCGGCGGATCAGACGCAAAATTGGAACTGCAACTATCAAAAAAATTCCAAGAAGTTTAAAATTCCGGTTTTTGTCGGAAATTACGTAGAACTCGATCAAGTTACGGGCAATTACTCGTGTGAAGGATTTTTCGAAATCCATTTTTGTCGACGACTTCGACAATTGTATTCCGTTTGGACACTTAGCGAAGGACTGGAATTGATGTTTAGCGGGAAGATATTGGCATTCAAGACTGCAACAACCTTGATAGCAGCAACAACATCCGTTTTCGCAGGCGATTTCGGTGACATGGAGGTCAAGGCAGTCAATGAAGACACGTTTATTCGCGCTGAAGTGGATGCACGCATCCTTGCGTTTCAGCAGGCGGGAGGCATGAACCGCGGTGTGTTTTATGCAGTTCCTACGCCAACCGACCGCCAGGTCGTTCCGCGCATGAACCGTGACACTCTTTATTCCGGTATCCCGGTAGATACCAGCGAAGGCTTCACCGTCACCTTGCCGCAAGTGCCAGACGGACGTTATGCGTCGATCTATATCCTCGACCAAGACCATTTCACTGTCGATATCCTGTCGGTTCCGGGCACCTATCATTTTGGTCCTCAAGATACGCGTTGGGTCTCCGTCATTCCGCGCATTCAGGTTCGTGATCCCAACGACAAGGACGACATCAAGATTGCGCGGAATATCCTGCGCCAGGTGAACGTAGTTTCCGGTAGTCATGAGCCGCTCGACGTAACCTGGGACTGGGCGAAAATGCTGGAAATGCGCGCTGAATACGAAGCAAAGGCTCGCGACTTCAGGCAATATCCTCCAACCTGGCAGGACACACGAGAGTCCGAGGCCACCACACCCGAACACCACCGGATCGCTGTTGCCAGTTCCTGGGGCCTGTTCCCGGATTATGAAACCGTCTACATCCTGCAACCCAGCCCCGAAGGCGCGAACGCCAGCGAGGTTTGCTACACTGCGACATACGATGTGCCGGAACACCGTCACTTCTGGTCGATCACCATGTACAACTCCGAAGGTTACATGTTCAGCGACGATCGGGCCGTTTTGAACGATGGTACGACAAAGATGAATGCCGACGGGACCTTCACCGCCCATTATGGTTCGGCTGAAGCTTGCGGTAACGTGCCCAACCGTCTCGACACCGTCGACAATTTCTCGGTCCTGATGCGCGTCTATGGCCCGACACCGAGTGTTAGCGCCGGGGAATATGTCCTGCCCGATATGACGATCACGAACTAATCAGTTCAAGCCTGCGGCCATTGTCATGTTGGCCGCAGGTCCTCAGAACAGTTTTCGATTGCCGCTAGGTGGCATGAAATAGCGAATTCAAATGTGGCGAGCATGAAAGCACAATTTCTCAAATCCGCAATTGCGGCATCATTAATGGTGTTTCCTATGACATCTCAGGCAAAAGAGCCGAAATTCGCAGCGGATGTCCCCACATCCGTAATGACGCCTGATATCGTCGAAACACGGGCTCTTGGTACGTTGAACTTTGACGACGGCGCACCAAGCCCCGAAACGGTTGAGAAGGTCTTTGACAATCTCGATTTCTACCGGGGCGTAGAGACATTTCTGACCGGTATTCCTGCTGCTTCCATGTATGGCTACCTCGAAGGTATGAAACAGGCCGGAATGGACACGTACAGCCTCGGTGTTCATGAAGGCATGTTCGATGCCCGCTCACTTTGGCTGACACCAAACACAACGACGCTTTACGGCATTGCGGAAATCAACGTTAAGGATGGTCCAACCGTTATGGAAGTGCCCGCAGGGGTGCTTGGCCCGGTGATGGATGCCTATTTCCGCTTCGTCGCGGATGTTGGCTTCACTGGTCCGGATAAAGGTCAAGGCGGCAAGTATCTCTTCGTCCACGATTCCTATAAAGGTGACCTGCCGGACGAGGGCTATTTCATTGTCCGCACCCCATCATATCGCAATGGGTTATTGATGCGTGCCTTTGTGATCGATGAGGACATCCCGCTGACCGTCGATCATGTCAAGAAGAGCTGGCGCCTCTACCCTCTCGCTCAGGCTGACAACCCGCCTGCGCCGGATTTCGTGAACCTCGCGGGCGTGCAGTACAATACGATCCACGCCAATGACTTCGAGTTCTACGAAGAACTGAACGCCACCGTCCAATATGAACCGGCGAGTGCCTTTACCCGTGACAATACCGCGCTCTGGGCCTCGATCGGCATTGAAAAAGACAAATCTTTCGACCCAGATCCGCGAATGAAAAAAATCCTGGTCGATTCCGCGGCTGTAGGCAACGCTACGGCTCGTGCGGTCAGCTACACCCCTCGCGATCGTGAGCTCTTTTTCTGGGACGATCGTCAGTGGTTCTCACCCTATGCGCCGGAAAGCTACCTGTTTGAAAATAAGGCAGGAACGCTTGTTCCGGATTGGCGGACCTTCTTCCACTACATGGCAATCGGCGTCACCCCGGCAATGGCGCAATCGGCCGTCGGAACGGGTTCGACATATGCTTTTACAGCTCAGGATGAAAACGGCGAATATCTGTCAGGTGACAAGGTCTATACGGTCACCATGCCCGCGCCAATTCCCGCCAAGGATTTCTGGTCATTCACGGTCTATTCAAACCAACACCGAAGCCTACTGGAAACTGACCAGATTGAAGCGGGGATAGACAACTTCAGGGAAGGTTTGCAGCCGAATGATGATGGTTCCTACACCATCTGGTTCTCATCGACACCTCCTGAAGGAAAGGAGAGCAATTGGGTCCAGACCATGCCTGGAAAAACCTTCAGCTCAATCGTCCGCCTTTACGGTCCACTGGAGCCCTGGTTCGACAGGTCCTGGAAGCCAAGCGACTTCACAGTTGTAGAATAAGTTTTTTGCCAAATGATCGCCGGAAGGCAAAGCTTGCGCCTCTCTTGTGTGCAAAAACTATGTGCCGGTGATCGCCTGAAATGGTGACGGTGGGAAGCTGAGGGACAGGCCAGATATCCATGAAAAACGTGTTCGTCACACTCGCTTTCGCGACAACTCTTGCTGTTTGCGGAACCAGCACGATGGCGCAGGATAAGCCGAAGCTGATCCTTCAAATCACCGTGGATCAGCTCAGAGGTGATCTTCCCGGACGATATTATGACCGGTTGGGTGAAGGCGGCTTCAAGTATCTCCTTGATCAAGGTGTTCACTATATTGATGCCCACCATGGCCACGCTAACCTGGAAACTATCGTTGGCCATGCAACGCTCGCAACTGGTGCCCATCCCTCTGTACACGGCATGGTCGGCAATCTGTGGTTCGATCGGGAAAAAGGCCATGTCGTCTACAACATAGAAGACCCTGATTATCCTCTGTTATCTGAAGGGGCAGGAATAAACAGCGAGACCGAGTTGGATGGTACCCAGGCTGCGGCAACGAGCGATGGACGCTCGCCGCGCGCCCTTATGGCGACAACATTTGCCGATGAACTGTCCTCATACTCGGCTGGAAAGGCTAAGGTATTTGGGGTTTCAGTCAAGGATCGCGGAGCAGTTCCACTGGCAGGCCGAGCCGGAAAAGCATTCTGGTTTTCAAAAGGGACGGCCCAATTCGTAACGTCCGATTATTACTATCGGGAATATCCGGAGTGGGTGAAAGAGTGGAATATAAAAAACGAACCCTTTATCTACACCGGAAAGGCCTGGACGCTCTTACATCCTCGGGAAACATATCTTTTTGCAGATCGCGACGACCAGCCATGGGAAACGGATGTTGCTGGGTACGGGCGCACATTCCCGCACGAATTTGGTTGGTTCGAAGATCCGTACTACACGACTTTCTTGACCATCAGCCCGGTCGGAGACAGGCTCACAACCGATTTCGCCAAGGCGTTGATTGATGCCGAAGGGCTCGGTCAGGATGACATTACGGACTTCCTGTCCGTCAGTTATTCTGCGATGGACTACATTGGCCATGTGTTTGGCCCCTCCAGCCTCGAGAGCGAGGACGGATTGTTGCAGCTTGATCGAACGCTTGCAGACCTCCTTGCCTATGTGGATCAAATAATCGGCCTGAACAACACACTGGTCGTCTTGTCTGCCGATCACGGGGCCCCTGAAGCGCCGGGATATTTGGAAAGCATTGGTTCAGAATCCGGTATAATCCGGGTCGATACTTGGGACACTGAACCTGCGATCTCCCGATTGAAAGAAACGTTCGGGATAGATGGTCCATTGATCGGCTCCTATAGCCATCCATACCTATACCTTGCAAATGATCTACTGAGCGATCCATCGATCGATCTGGATGCTCTGGAAACAGCAGTGGCCAATGAAGTTGCAGCTTTTGACGGCATAGCAATGGCTGTAACGGCAAAAGATGTTGAACGCGGAACTTTGCCTGATACCTTGCCCGCAAGGGCCGTTCGCAACAACCATCACCCGTTGCGTTCAGGCAATATCATGCTGGTGAACGATCCAGGCTACTTCATCGCAGATCTGGATGGACTGACGATTACAGTTACCCATGGCACGCCTTGGAATTATGATACGTTCGTGCCAATAGTTTTCGCCGGGTTCGGACTGGAGCCACAAAAGGTCACGAGGCGTATTCAGACAATTGACATCGCAAAGACCTTGGCTGCTGTTGCCGGAACCGTTCCGCCTTCCGGCGCAAGTGGTGATGTCTTGCCCGAAGTTTTGGAGAACTCACGTTGATTGAATGCCTGCGTAACAAAATGCGGGCATCAATAACGGGATAGCTATAGCTTAACGTCTGTACTTGCTATTAAGATCAAGTTTGGTTCAGACTGTCCTTCCCGGTAAGCGTGCCCTGAAATGCAGATTGGCGATTTTTCATCAAAAGATCCGTCTGAACTCGAAATGGCCCTAGCGCCATGGCACCTGTTGGTCGACTGCGACGGTTCCGCGAACCGGTCTTTTGAGTTTGAGTACGCGTCCTTTCCCGGAATGACCTTGTGCCAAGAGACCTACAACAGTGGCATGAGACTGATTGGTATGCCGCCCCAAGATCAACTCATTTTGGCAATTCCAGTTTTCAATCAGGGGAAAGCTAGTTTTTGCGGTCAAACTACTAAATCTGGTCACCTTTATTCGGTGACAGACGACCTATACGAAGCGAAGTATCAGGGTGACCTGGAAATTTTCAGCGTTCAATTGGACCTTTCATTTCAATTTGAGCCATCCCTTGCACTATCAGTAGAAAAACTACTCGCCAAAAGCCGAAGTTTTGCAATTGGTTCCTCGCAGGTAGAGATATCACGTCTATATGGAGCGATACGCGATGTTTTTCGTATTTCGCCGAATGAGGTTTCCAATCACACGCAACATCGGATAGACACAATGCAAGATAGCATTGAACGAGCAATCTCGAGCGCCGTGCTGCCGGGAGATGAAACCACGCTAGCTGGAAAACCGGGAGCACAATCCGCGGCAGTTTCCGCCGCATTGGAATATCTTCGAGCCATAGAAGGTGAATGCATTTCGGTTCGGGACCTATGCAGTTCCGCGGACGTCAATGAGCGTACGCTCGAACGCGGTATCCGCGATCAATTTGACTGTACAGTGATTCAACTTCTTAAGAAGTGGCGACTTCATGCTGCGCGTCGGCGCTTCAGAGCTTCCGGCCCAAATGACACCAGCGTCAGCAAGGTAGCTATGTCCCTCGGTTTCTTTGATCTCGGTCGCTTTGCCGCTGCTTATAGACAGTTGTTTGATGAGTACCCGTCTGCAACATTGGCTGGACCAACCAGGACAATAAGCCCTCATCTCACGGCGCGGCGTTAAACAATCCAACCTCCAGAAATTGCGCGGCCGTAAGTTCGAGATCTCAAAGCGGTCTTTGGATTTCATGTTCTCAGATGGCCGCAATGGGCCGAACTTGCCTCTGAACGAACATGCTTGTTTCTATGCACTGGACGCCTGGGCCGGTTTTAACCGGCCCTTCTGGTTAGATCTCAACGCTCTCTGAGATCGAAAGTGCGTCCTCCAGATCCACGCCGAGATATCGGACAGTGCTGTCCATCTTCGTGTGACCCAGAAGCAGTTGGACGGCCCGCAAGTTGCCTGTCTTTTTATAGATTTGAGCAACCTTGGTCCGGCGCATGGAATGGGTGCCATATGCACTGGGTTCCAATCCAATCGACTTCACCCATCCTTTTAACAGACGCGCATATTGCCGGGTCGAGATATGCGGACGGTCATGAAACCGTCCTGGCCATAGATACTCATGTCCGATCATCATTGGGTGATGGATCCATTGCAGGAGTGATTTCCGAGTCCCGTCACAGATTTCAAACCGGACAGGTGTCCTCGTTTTCCTTTGTACAATCGACACCCGTTCTTTGACTGCGCCCGCAGAGAACACATCCGCGACCTGGAGACTGACCAGGTCGCAGCCTCTCAGCTTGCTATCGATGGCTAGATTGAACAGTGCCAGATCGCGAAGGGCTCCTGCCAACTCCAATCGTACTCGAATAGCCCAAACGTGTTTTGGCAGCAGCGGACGTTTCTGACCTAACAGCCGCCCTTTGTTCCATGTTTTCCGAACCGGAATGATCATGGGTAGATTTGAACACGACATAGCGGTCTCCTTGACCGCTCCGTCCCGCCTCAACGTCCAAGACACTTGAACACCCAAGCATACCGCATGCGTCGGCAGACCGGAAACGGCCCATAGCCGCCATAGACAGTGGTCTCAATCAAGGCAGCTTTGCGCCCCCAAACTGGACGTTCAGCCGATTTGTCTTGTTCTCGAAAGCCGACGCTCACCGCGGCTATGCCGAAGGTCAAATAGGGGGTAGAGAGCTGACGTTTGTTGCGATGCAAGTCAATGTTCGTATTGCGGATTGTCCCACTAAAGCAGAACCTATTCCTTTGCAAACAAGCGGACTATCTTGCTTCACGCTCGAAGTGGGCCCGTGATTTTTGGCCAAACTTGTTTTCGTATTCTTTTCTGGAAAAGATTTTCTAACGCTAATCATCATTCCGGCTAATGCAAGATAAACTCGGCGCATCGAGACCCGAGCATCATTGCCGGGGCATTTGTGTTTCCCGCATTAATGTCTGGAACTGCTGACATGTCGCACACACGCAGCCCGTCTATTCCGCGAACTCGCATTTTTGGATCCAGGACGGCCATTTCATCGTTGTCTGCGCCCATGCGGGCTGTCCCCGCTGGATGGTAATTGGTTTTGACAAATCGTTTGCAATGTTCTCTGAGTGCGGAATCCGAGGTGTCGTCCGGGTTCGGTATAGCAATCTTTTTGAGTTTGGAGGCAAGCGGATCTGCCCGGAATGCTTCCAAAAAGAAGCGCTGACCTGCGATCATTTCTCGCATGTCGGTTTCGTCTTTCAAAAGATTTGGACACACGCTCGGCATGTCTGCCGGATTGGCGGACGATAATCGCACCTCTCCGCGTGACTTTGGTTTGACAACAACCGTCGTTACCGTCACACCGTAATCATCCTTGAGTTCGGTTTTGGCATCCCGATCGAGATATACGATCGGAACGCAGAATGCCTGGATGGTTGGCGCCCCACTGCGATTTCGCGGATTGACAAAAGCGCCGGCCTCTACACCGGCAGAGGTTATTCGGCCACTGCCAAAGACCTTGAATTGCAAGCCATTCCAGAGCATTCGCCATCCTGCGCCTTGGCGATAATACCCCCAGGGTCCATTTGCATAGGCTGTGATAGGCACTTCCGGGTGATCTATCAGATTCTGTCCAACCCCGGGTAGATTCGATTGAACTTCTATACCATTGGACTTCAAGTGATCAGCCTCGCCGACACCTGATAGCATCAAGATTTTCG
>NZ_JBDWHW010000254.1:0-17419 GCF_039975035.1 Hoeflea sp.
GGCGACAACGCTGGACGATGTGATCTCCGAACTTGAAATCGCCACGGTGTCGGAACGACAGGGCCGGGCGATTGACCGAGACCAGTCCGGCTCGATGGAAAAGAAAAAACGCGAAGGCTATTTCTGATGACTTCTCAATCACTTTCGCGCATTGCTGAATCTGTTGAATCCAGTGATGACGCAACCCTCCTCGACCCGCAGACCGCATCAGCTGGCCGGCAGACGCGGCCGCTGAGGTTCATCACCTGCGGCTCGGTCGATGACGGCAAGTCGACGCTGATCGGCCGTCTGCTGTGGGACACCAAGGCCGTGAAAGAGGATCAGGCGGCGGCGCTCAGGCGCGATTCCACCGGCAAGCAGAACGAACTCGGTCTGCCCGATTTCGCACTGCTGCTCGACGGCCTGCAGGCCGAGCGCGAACAGGGCATCACCATCGATGTCGCCTACCGGTATTTCGCTACCGACCGGCGTTCGTTCATCGTCGCCGATACGCCCGGCCACGTGCAATACACCCGCAACATGGCCACCGGCGCCTCGACCGCCGATCTGGCGGTGCTGCTGGTCGACGCCCGCGCAGGCCTGCTCGAGCAGACCCGCCGTCACGCCACGATCGCGGCGATGATGGGCATCCGGCAATTCGTGCTGGCGGTCAACAAAATCGACCTCGCGCATTATGACGAAGCCGGGTTTCAGGCCATCGCACGAGCATTCCGCGAGGTTGCGCTGTCGCTCGGCGTGCGCCAGGTCACCGCCATTCCGGTCTCGGCGCTGAAGGGTGAGAACATCGTTAATCGCGGCGACGAATTGATGCCGTGGTACACCGGACCGACACTGGTGGAGGCTTTGGAAAAGGCCACCCAGCGTACCGGCCAGACCACCGGTTTCCGGCTGCCGGTGCAGCGGGTTTCACGTCCCGGTGAAGGCTTTCGCGGCTATCAGGGCACGGTTGCCGGCGGTTCGATCAAGCCCGGCGACAGTGTCGTCGTGCTGCCGTCCGGGGTCGAGGCCAATGTCAAAGCCATCGTCACCCATGATCTGGTGCGCAACGCGGCGGTGCACGGCGACGCCATCACGCTGGTGCTCGACCGCCCGGTGGATGTGGCGCGCGGCGACATGATCGCAGCCATTGACCAGCGGCCGCAGACAGGACGTGCGTTCAGCGCCCGGCTGGTGGCGCTGTCGGACGACGGCATTGTCCCCGGCAAGCGCTACTGGCTCAAAGCCGGTTCGCGGCGCCAGCGGGTGATGGTGCGACCGACCTCGGCGCTGGATCTGTCATCCGGCAACTGGGACGATGCCCACTTCCTGCCGGTCAACGGCATTGGCACGGTCGAACTCGATTTCGAGGATACGGCGATTTTCGATGCTTACGAAACCAATCGCGAGACCGGCGCCTTCATCCTGATCGATCCGGAAACGCTCAACACCGTGGCCGGCGGCATGATCGACGGCAAGCGCTCGAAATCAGGCCGTTTCGACGCGTTGCCCGACGTCGACCGCGCCACCGTGACACTGCCCGCGCGGCTGCTGGAGACGTTTTTGAAAACGGAATTTGCGCGCTCGCATGCAGGGGAGATACGGGTGACGGGGCCTGATGAGGCGGAGAGCGGGTAAGCTTCGGTTCATAAGCTGTTGACTGGTTTGAGCTCAACGGCGGTTCTGCGCCGTTGGTGGGCGTCGATGCGTATTGCACCATCGTTCCGGTGCAGGCCATGGGCGGCGCGGCGCGCAACAACGAACAGCTACCCCGACTTGTCAAGCGATCTGGCAGGTGCGCTTGACTACCAGGTCGACTTGCCGTTCACGACATTCTCCAATTCCATCCGCAATCCGCTTTCAACTGCGTTGGGGGCATTTGCCGATATCCGGTCTGTCCCGAAATTTGCTCGATAGTGGCTCGGGGAGACACCGAGCCTGCGGGCAAAGACCCGGCGCAGCGTCATGGTCGTGCCAAATCCGGAATTGGCGGCGATGGCTTGTATGGATTGGTCGGTTTCCTCCAACAGACTGCGCGCCATATTGAGGCGAACATCCTCGATGTAATGCGAAATCGTCGTGTTGGTCATCTCGGCGAACCGCCGGCTCAGCGACCGCTTGCTCATGACCGCGTGGGCCGAAAGCGCGTCGAGCGACAGATCCGCGCCCGGATTTTCCCAGATATGCAACTGGACCCTGCGGATGCGCGGATCTTCCGTTGCCCCTGCCATCATTTGCGAACTAAACTGGGATTGCCCGCCCTCCCGTCGCAAAACCATCACCATGAAGCGCGCGATATCCAGTACCAATTGACGGCCATGATCCTTCTCGATCAGCGCAAGCGCCAGGTCTATACCCGCCATCATCCCGGCCGAGGTCCAGAATTTTCCCGAATTTACGAAGATCGCGTCACTGTCAACCGGCGAGGAGACTTCCGAGTCCGCCTCAAGCCGCATTGCTTCCAGCCAGTGCGTTGCAATGCGATGTCCGTTTGCAACACCAGACGCCAGGAGCACTGTCGAGCCCGTGCAGACAGATCCCATCACCGCGCAACGTGGCTCCAACCTCCTTATCCACGACAGCAGCGTCTCATCCTGCGCGGCGGCGAAACACCCTGGTCCGCCCGCGACCAGAAACACATGCATTCTGGTCGGCAGATCGGCGCAGCTGCAAGTCGGTGCCAATTTCAAAAAGCCGCCAGCAACCGGGACGGCGGCGCCGTCAACAGATACAGTGATCGGATCGTATAGTCTTCGGCCGGTGAGAAAATTCGCAAGCCCGAACGGCTCAAGCGGACCGCAGACATCAGACGATGCCACTTGCGGATAAATCAGCATGACGACCCGGCGCGGCATGCTAACGACATGCTCAATATCCATTAAGCGATTCCCTCAGAAAGATTCGGCATAGCATCCGGGCAACCGGTGTCATGTTCAAGGTCGTGCTAATTTTAGCAGGCACGGAAGGAACATATGACGCCAAATTTCGAACGCCTGTTGCCAAATGCGCCTCCGCCGCTTCGGTCCAATCCCCCATTGTGGCATTGTGTCTGAGATCAAGGCCACACTTGACCATTCGTTAACCAACTAGGGGAACATCACATGTTTGGGTTTTTATTGAGGATAATGCCGGCTGCAAGCGGGATCGAGCGCGACGATAGCGAGAAGCTGTCGCGCCGGAGATTTCTGGCTGGCGCGGGCGCCGTGATCGGTACTGCTATTGTCTCATCCCATCTCGGCGTGAGCGAAGCCCGGGCTGCGCCGTCCAAACCCGACTTGGCACCTGAGCATGACGAGGATCCGGTCGAATTGGCCCAGGCGCGGCGTGATGATCGCGGGGACCGCCGTCGTGATGACCGCGGCCGCCGCCGGCGTGACGATCGCGGCCGTCGGCGTGATGACCGCCGGTTCAGCCGCCGGGATCTTGAACGGCAGTGCAGGCGGTCCAACAAATTCCGCCGTAACAACAGGAGGCTGTGCAACCGTGTTACAGGACGGAACTTCGGACGTCGTGGAGCCTGCCTCCAGATCGGGCCGCTAACCGTCTGCGAATAGGCGCAAAACCCAGCCATGACAGCGCCGCGCATTCAATCGGATGCGCGGCGCGGTCATGTTTTGCCCTGCAATTTGGTGATGGTTTTCCTCGGATCCGGACATCGGGCGGGAGACGGCGCAGACGATCCCATCGCCGCTGACGGCCTGGCGCTGGGGAAGGCACAACTACACCCTCAAAATTCCAGACAGATCCCGGTCGCCGGATGGGCCGGCGAAGGTCCGTCACGGTTCGCCGGGTGTAAATCCCGCTGATGCAGATGGCGTTCACATGGATTGTTTGGAACGATAGCGTACATGCATTCGTTTAAAGTGTTACAGCCAGTTTTGCGCGTCCAACCGGATGCGCGGCGCTGCAGGACACGCCTGCCAGTTTCCGGCACGGGATCAGAACATGCAGCACGAACCGTTTTTCGGTCTCAATTCCTATCATGTCGCGCTGGCTGTCATCGGCGTGAGCGTGATTGCCGCGCGCTGGCTGCCGCGCCTCATCTCCAGACGCGAACCGGCATCCGCGCCGCTGATGATCCTGTTCGGCGCAGGCGCCGCATTGCTGATACCGGGACTTCCGACACTGCCCGACCCGCGCCAGACACCGCTGCCCTGGGAGCTGGTGAGCGAATTGACCGTGATCGTGGCACTATTCGGCGCCGGGATGCGTATCGACAATCTGCGCCCGTGGAAACGCTGGATTCCCACTTTCCGGATGCTCGCAGTGGCGATGCCGCTGACCATTCTGGCGGTCGCGCTGCTGGGGGTTGGTCTGGCGGGGCTGACGGCGGCCGGGGCGATCCTGCTGGGAGCGGTGCTGGCGCCAACAGATCCGGTGCTTGCATCGGATGTGCAGGTCGGGCCGCCGCATGAAGGCGCCGAACACCCGGTGCGTTTCACCTTGACCACGGAAGCCGGTCTGAATGACGGACTGGCGTTTCCCTTCGTCTATCTGGGCTTGATCGTGGCGGCCGAAGGGCTGACACCGGGCGGATGGGCGTTCGACTGGTTCCTGCGCGATATCGTCTATCGCATCGCGCTCGGCATCGGCATGGGATGGGCCGGCGGCAGGATTCTTGGATACATCCTGTTCAAGGTGCCCAAGGGCTCCGTTCTCGCCGAAACCGGATCCGGGGTGATCGCGCTGGCTGGCGTGCTGTTGTGTTACGGCTCTACCGAACTGATCGAGGGCTACGGATTCATAGCCGTCGCGGTTCTGGGTTTGACGCTGCGGCGGATCAGCGAAGAACACAAATTCCACCGTCGACTGCACGATTTCTCGGAGTCCATCGAGCACGCGCTGACCGCGCTGCTTCTCATCGCGCTGGGCAGCGTCATGCCGGTCCTGTTTGAAGACCTGACATGGACGCACTTCGCGGTGGCCTCGCTGCTGATTCTGGTGATCCGTCCGCTGTCGGGCTGGATTGCGCTGTGGAAGACCGACCTTGACCACCGCGACAAGGCCGTGATTTCGGTTTATGGAGTGCGCGGTATCGGTTCGATCTACTATCTGTGCTATGCGGGCAGCCACATGGAGTTCACCAACGAGGAAGCGCTCTGGTCGCTCATCGCCCTCGTCATCCTGATGTCCACCGTCCTGCACGGTTTCAGCGTCGGCTGGGCCATGGACCGCCTGAGGGACAGATGATCACCCGGTTGCCGGCGGCAATGCCGGTCAATGAGGATTGAGCTTGCGGAACCATTCCGGATTTCGCAAGTTGAACATTAAGGCGATGGCCCGGAGAGCCGGATCTGTCGGCCTTGCCCACCCGCGCCTGAGCCGAAACAGGCCTGTTCCGCCCCAGAAGTTACACGGATTAGAAGAAGATATTATGAGCGGACTGCTTGCCCTTCTGGATGACGTTGCCGCCCTGACCAAACTGGCAGCGGCGCAAATCGATGATATTTCCGCCCAGGCCGCCAAAGTCGGCGTCAAGACAGCCGGCGTGCTGATTGACGATACCGCGGTGACGCCAAAATATGTGCATGGCCTGCCCGCGGCGCGCGAACTGCCCATCGTCTGGCAGATCGCACGCGGTTCCCTGTTCAATAAACTCGTCATCCTGCTGCCGATCGCGATGTTGCTGAACCTGTTCGCACCATGGATGCTCTCACCCCTGCTGATGATCGGTGGGGTGTATCTTTGTTTTGAAGGGGCAGAGAAAATCTGGCATGTGTTTCACCCTGTGCCGATCCCCGTCGATGCCGAGAATCCGATCGATCATGCGCATCTCGAAAAGCAGCGCGTTGCCGGTGCTATCAAGACCGACTTCATCCTCTCGGCCGAGATCATGACAATCTCGCTTTCCTCGATCGAGGCGTCTTCGCTCTGGACCGAAGGGCTGATCTTGGCCGTGGTGGCGGTCGGCATCACGGCTCTTGTCTATGGCAGTGTCGCCATACTGGTAAAGGCGGATGACGCAGGACTGAAAATGGCGCAGGACGGCTATTTCGAGGCGACACGCAGCCTGGGCCGCTTCATCGTGCGCGGCATGCCGTCGTTCATGGAAGCCATCGCCAACATCGGCACCGCCGCCATGCTCTGGGTCGGAGGCGCGATCATCATTCACGGTCTTGAGGATTTCGGGTTGTCTTCGATCGGCCACTTCGTGGAGGATCTGGGAGCGCGGGTTCGCGAGTTGACCACTGTCGCCTCAGGCTTGCTCGGCTGGGCGACAGAAGCTTCGCTGAGCGGCCTGTTCGGACTGGCCATCGGGTTGGTTGCACTGATGCTCATGAGTGTGGGGACACGCGTCACCGCCAGCTTCCGGACAGGTTGACGACCCACAAACCAGCAGTTTCGAGAAACCTGCCCGACAGCTGTCCGGCGCGTTACAAGACCGCTATTCCCCTGGTGAAAGTTCCTGCTGGCCGACGCCACGGCTGTTATCACCGGCCTCGCGCAGTTCGGCATCGAGCCGGCGCTCTTCCTCGGCGGACGGCGTGGCGAAACGCGCCAGCAGCAGATAGACGATCGGGGTGAGGAAAAGCGTGGCGATCATCGCCAGGCCGAGACCGCCGACGATCACCCAGCCCAGCGCCACGCGGGCTTCCGCGCCGGCGCCGAAGGCCAGCAACAGCGGCACCGAGCCCAGAACTGTCGAGATCATCGTCATCATCACCGGACGCAGGCGGATGTTGGAGGCCTCCTCGATCGCCTGTCTTATGTCCATGCCCTTGTTGCGCAACTGGTTGGCGAACTCGACAATCAGGATGCCGTTCTTGGCCATGACGCCAACCAGCAGCACAAGCCCGATCTGGCTGTAGACATTGAGCGATCCGCCGGTGAAGGCCATGGCAAAGATGGCGCAGGCAAGCCCGAGCGGCACGGTCGAGATGATGATGAAAGCGCTGACGAAGCTTTCAAACTGGGCAGCAAGCACCAGCAGCACGACAATGATGGCAATGCCGAAGGTAATGAGCATGTCGCTCGACGACTGGTCCAGCGTCGCGGCTTCGGCAAGCGGGATGATGCGCACACCGCCCGGCATCAGCGGTTGGGCCAGATCGACGGCATTGGACCAGGCTTCACCCAGCGCAAAACCGGGCGTCAGACCGGCGGTGATCGAGACCGAGCGCATCTGGCTTTCGCGCCTGAGATCGGGGGCGACGGCTTTCTCGCTCAGCGAGGCGATGGTTGACATCGGCACGATGCGGCCATCGCCGGCCTTGAGGTAGATCGATTCCAGATCGGTCGGATCATTGATCGGGTTGGTGGTCGACATCAGCGTGACCGGATAGGAACGGTCCTCGATGAACACCTGCGCCACTTCGCTGCCGTCGAGAAGCGCCTGCAGGGCCTGGGCGAGACCATCGATATCGACGCCCAGATCGGAGGCGCGGGCACGGTCGATCTGCACCGAAATCTGCGGCTGGGTGGTCTCATAGGAGAGCTGGATCTGACTGTAGCGCGGGTCCTGCTCGAGCTTGCCGACCATTTGCTGGGCGACGCCGGCCAGTTCATCGTAATTGTTGCCGACAAAGGCCATTTGCAGACCGTTGCCGGCGCCGCGGATGCCCAGGCTGTTGGGCTGGATGGCGAATGCCCGCAAGCCCGGCACGGTGGCAACGGCGCGGTTGAGATCGGCGACGATCTCGGACTGAGGCCGCGCCCGCTCGCTCCAGGGCGCGAGACTGAGCACCATGAAGCCGGAATTGGCGGAGCCGCCATTGCCGGCAATGGCGAAGATGTTCTGCACCTCGCCGCTGTCGCGAAGCGGGGCAACCAGACGCTCGATTTCGGTCATGCGGGCGCGGGTGTAATCGAGACTAACGCCTTGCGGCGCGGAGATCCGCATCAAGGCCAAAGCCCTGTCCTCGGGCGGCGTCAGTTCCTGCGGGATGGTGGGCAGCAGCGCCAGCGCCGCGCCGGCTGTCAACATGGCAATGACGACGACGATCAAAGGCGCATCAAGCGCCCGGTGCAGGATCGAGGCATAGGCTTTCGACATCCGCGCGCCCAGCCTGACAAAGACGCTCTGCCTGCCGCCCGCCCTGGACATGTCGCGCCGCTTGATCAGCCGGGATGCCAGCATCGGACACAGTGTCAGCGCGACAACGCTGGAAATCATCACGGTGAATGCCAGCACGAAACCGAATTCGGTGAACAATCCGCCAGCCTGCCCCGGCAAAAACGAGATCGGGATGAACACCGCGGCGAGCGTCGCGGTGGTGGTGATGACGGCGAAAAACACTTCGCGTGTGCCGATCACGGCGGCGGCGCGCACGCCCATGCCCTCGTTGCGTCTGCGCACGATGTTTTCGAGCACGACAATGGCGTCATCAACGACCATGCCGGTGGCGAGCACCAGGGCAAGCAGCGTCAGAATATTGACCGAAAATCCGGCCAGCCAGATCGCAGCGAACGCCCCGATCAGCGACACCGGAAGGGTGACCGCAGGGATCAGCGTTGCCCGCCAGTCGCGCAGGAACAGGAAGATGATGGCAATGACGATCAGCACGGCAAGGATAAGCGTTGAACGGACTTCCTCGATTGCGCCGCTGATGAAGGTGGCGTCGTCGCTGGTCACCCGGATGTCGGTGCCTTCGGGCAGGATTGCCTGAATCCCCTCGATGGCGGCCCTGACCCCTTGCGAGATCTCCAGCGTGTTGGAGGCGGCCTGACGGATGATGCCGATACCGATGCCGGTGCGGCCATTGGCGCGCAGCACCGATTCGCCGATATTGGCGCCGAGCGTGATGCTGGCAACATCGCGGAATCTGACCCGGTCATTGATGTAGAGGTTCTCGAAACCTTCGGGCGTGGTGACATCGGCGGTGGCGCGGACCACGATATCGGATGTTCGCGCCGTCAGCGATCCAGCCGGCACATCCAGCGCCACATTGCGCAGCGCGTTGCGCAAATCGGCCAGCGTCAGGCCGAAGGCGGCGAGACGCGAGGGATCGACATCGACACGGAACACCTTCTCGCGGTCGCCATAGACATTGACGTCGGCGACGCCGGGAACGGCGGCCAGCCGGTCGACCACCAGGTCCTCGACCAGAATGGTCATGTCCTGGACATTGTAACGATCCGACGTCACCGCCAGACGCATGACCGGATCGGAATTGGCGTCGGCCTTGACGATGCGGGGATCGTCGGCGCCGTCCGGCATGTTGTTGGTCACCCGGCCGAGCGCATCGCGCACATCGGAGGCGGCGACATTGAGATCGGTGCTTTCGGTGAACTCGATGGTGACCCGGCTGCGGCCAAGGGTCGACGTCGATGACATTGACGCAACGCCCGAGACACGCGCCACCGCACCCTCGACGACCGCGGTCAACTCCCTGTCGACGGTTTCGGGTGCTGCGCCGGAAAAGGCGGTCGTCACCGTGATCACCGGACGGTCAACGTCGGGCAATTCGCGGATTTCAGCCCCGTAGAGACCGGCAAGACCGGCGACGACGATGAGCAGGCTGATCACCATGGCCAGCACCGGCCGGCGCACCATCAGCGCGGTGCCGCCGCCGGACTCCGTCGAGCCGTTTGCCTCGATCTGGTCTATTGGTGTCTCGTCGCGCTCCGTCATGCGCCGTCCCCGTTTTTGCTCTTGTCCGAGGTGGTGGTCCGGGCGGTCGGCTCCTGACCTGCCGCAGGGCTGTTTGCCTCAGGTTGCTCGCCGCCGCCGATCACCCGAAGGGTGGCTCCGGGCCGAACGCTCTGGACCCCTTCGGTGACCACCTGGTCGCCAACCGCCAGATCGGCCTTGACCAGAACCGTTTCGGCGTTGCGCTGAATGATGGCAACATTGACGCGACTGGCTTCGCTCTCTGAAACCCGCCAGACATAGGATCCAGTGGAATCCCACTGGATCGCGAGCGGATCAACAGCGGGCCATCGCTCGCCCTCAAACCCGACGCTGACTTCAAACGACATGCCTGCACGCAACGTGTCGTCGGCGTTGGCAATCCGGGCGCGCACACGCAAGGTGCGGCTTGCTTCATCGACACGGTTGTCGACCGCGGAAATTTTCCCCTCGAAGGTTTCCCCGGGACGCGAAATGGCGACCGCCGTGACCTGCTTGCCGACTTGCATGCCGGCGGTAAAACGTTCGGGGACGAAGAACTCGATCAGGATTTCACTGCGGTCGTCAATGCTGGCGATCTCGCTCTGGCTGGTGACGTAATCGCCGATATTGACAGCCATGATACCGAGCGAACCGCCAATCGGCGCGGTTACGGTGCGGCGTGATAAATCGAGTTCGGCTTCCCTGAGCGCGACCTGAGCCGCATCCAGCGCATTTTGCGCCTGATCCGCCTCGACGCTTGAGGCGGCCCGGCTCGCCACCAGGCTCTGCAGACGATCCACCTTGGCTTTCGCGTCATTGACCGTAAGCCGGGCTTTTTCGACGGCAAGTTCCTCTTCGGCTGCATCGAGCCGGATCAGCACGTCGCCGTGCTCGACCTTGCTGCCCGGACGAACCGGAATTTCAGCGATCTGACCCGACACCAGCGTTCTGACCGAAACCGAACGGACGGCTTGCCCGGTGCCGATCGCGGTGAGCTTGTCATTGACCAGCCCCTCCCCGACAGGCGCAACAATCACAAGCGCCTCGCGAGGCCCACGGCCCCTGCCCCGCCCGGCAGCGCCCGGCCCGGCGGCCGTGTCGGTTTTGGCCTCACCTTCAGCGGGCGCGAACAGCGATATTCGCTCAAGCCCGTTTCGGGCAAGCACATCATGCGCGCCCGGGTAAAGCCAGGCCCAGCCCACGAATGCAACAGCGAGCAGTACCAGAGAAAACAGCAGTTGTTTCCAGAGTTTCAAAGCCATGTCTTTCTGCTATATGCGCGCGAACACCGCGACAAACTTCAACTGGAAGCGGGTATACCCGCCAATTCAGGGACAAATGTGGTATTTCACGAGTGCAACATAACGCGCCGGATTCAGATTACACGTTACCATTTAGACAGATTCAGAATTTTCGGAAGCCGGTTTTTCCGCGACACGAAGCAAATCAGCACGGAGCAGCAAGGCTGTGTCGCACGGCAATGGCGTTGCCGCCATCCGTTCGATCCGATTGCGGAATGCCGGGGACGCGGTGATTTTTGCCAAACCATGTTCGGGACCAGCGAGCGTTAACGGGCGTGTTCTTGCCGGGTCGGCGGGAAAGGACTAGATCAGCGCCATGGCGCGACCGCCACCGGGCTGGCGCGCGGATGGCCGTGGCCGGATGAGACAGGACCAGACGATGAACCTACACCCGACGATCATCCCGGCGATTGCCGATGACGGCTCGCTGTATCCGGTCGAAAAGCTCAAAGCCCATGTCGACGGGCTGTTTCATCTCGCCGTATCGATATTCGTGTTTGATGGCGCGTATCTGCTGATCCAGAAACGGGCGGCTTCAAAATATCATTGCGGCGGGCTTTGGGCCAACACCTGCTGTACGCATCCGCACTGGGATGAACCTGTCGACACCTGCGCCCGCCGTCGCCTGAAGGAAGAACTCGGCTTCACCATAGCGCTGGCGCGCCGCCGCGTGGTCGAGTACTCGGCCGATGTCGGCAACGGCATGCGCGAACACGAGAAGGTGACGATGTATATCGGCGCGGCGGATCGTTCGGCGCTCGAGATGGAGCCGGATCCGCGCGAGGTCGAAGACACCCGCTGGATCAGCCGTGACGAACTTCACGCCGAGATCGGCCGGCATCCGCAGCGGTTCACCCCCTGGTTCAGGATTTACGCCCAACGCTATCCCGATCTGGTCTTCTGACAGGCAGGGCTCCCGATGGGCGGCAGCAAGATCCGGTGCATGACGAGGACAGGCAGCGCCAAGCAATCAGTCGGCCGAATCCGGCCGGCGGATCCTGAGCGACAATTGCACCATCCCCAACGCACAGGCAGACAGCGTCACGCAGATCCAGAAGGCGTTGACGCCAAAAATGCCGAAGACGAAGCCGAAGCCCGAGACAATGAGGATCGAAAACCCCTGCATCATGACGCCAAACAGGCTTTGCGCCTCTGCAGATATGTCTTCGCTTGTTCTCTTGGCGATAAAATAGAGACAGCCGAGATAGGAGAATGTGAAGGTCACGGCCTGGCCGAGTTGCATTATCACGATCACCCAGAGCGGCGGCGAAAGCGTCATGCCGAGCCAGCGCAGCATTGAGGCAAGTGCTGCGATCAGGATGAGAACGCGCGCCGGAAACCGGGTGTTGATCCGTTGCCAGGCAAACATGGTCGCGGCTTCGGCGGCGGCGCCAAGCGCGATCAGGCCACCGATCACCGGCTCGGAAAGGCCTTGCTGTTTCCAGACCAGTGAGGAAAACGCATTCATGACCATGTGATTGGCAAACAGGATGGCGCCGGCAATCACCGGCAGCAGCACCCATGGCTCAAACGCGGCAATGACTTCGCGCGACAACAGCCGACCATCGGACGCCGCGCGCGGCCGGTCGCTGTCACGCAACCGCGGCAAGCCGGTCGCCACCAGGAAGCGCGCGCCGCAGGCAACCGCGATCAGCCAGACGAATGACGACGCACCAAACCAGAGCACCAGATAGCCGGTCAGAAAGCACATGGCGAGAAAGCCGATGGTGCCCCAGGCGCGGGTCGAGCCGAAGGAAAATCCCAATCGCATCGAAAGCCGCATGGTGGCGGCATCGGCGACCGGACTGACCAGACCGGCCGGCAGGTTGGTCATCGACCAGACCACCAGGATCATCCAGAATCCCTCGGCAAAACCGAGCAGCAGCGAAAATGCCGCACTGACGCCGGTCCCGAGCATGATCGCCTGCTTCCAGTCCGGCGCGCGATCCGCCAGCCGGCCGACAAGCACGCTGAACAAAAGAATTCCCGCCATCGGCATGGTGTTGATCAATCCGATGCCGGCATCGCTGATGCCACGCTCATTGAGCCAGATCGGCAGATAGGTGACGGTGACCGCGGCGGGCCAATAGGTCACGAAATAATAGCGCGTTGCCGCAAATTCCGGCTTTGCCATGGGAGAAGCTGCCTTAAGACTGGATCCGGCCGGAGGAGACCGCCCCTGGCTATGATTGAGCCTTAATCCATCCTTCCGCATTGCACCATGGCCAAATCTACTGGCTTCACAGCGGCGTGCCAGAATGGATCTTCTGGCTGTCGGCGGGGGCTTCTGCGCGCTCATTGAGCCCGTAATCGCGCACCACATGGGCGACGCGAAGCCGGTAGCGGGTGAACACGCCGACCCTGCCCCGCGTCTGGGCATTGCGATGGGCGGCCAGCGTGCGCCAGCGCTTGACGGCCGCCTCGTCGCGGAAGAATGACAACGACACCAGCTTGCCCGGGGTTGTGAGGCTTTCAAACCGCTCGACCGAGATGAACCCGTCCACCTCGTCAAGCATGGCGCGCATCAAGGCCGCGATTTCCAGATACTCGCTGTGGCGGCCATCGGCGGGTTCGACCTCGAAGATGACGGCGATCATGGCCGCACCAGCGGCGCGTGCGGACCGGAGGCAAGCTTGAGGAAAGTGCGGTCCTCGCGCAGCAGGAATTTTTCGCGCTGGGCGAATTCATAATTCTCACGACCCAGGCGATCCTCGGAGAGACGCTGGCGGTAGGCCTCGTAGGCGGCGAGATTTTCGACGGTATAGACGCCATAGGCAAGCGTCGACGAGCCTTCATGCGGGCTGAAATAACCGATCAGGTCGGCTCCGCAGCGCGGAATCGCCTGGCCCCAGTTGCGGGCATAATGCTCGAACTGGGCTTTCCTGGCCAGGTCGATGTGATAGCGGATGAAACAGGTGATCATGGGTGCCTCCTTGCTCTGGACCGGACCGTTGTTTCATATTGACGCCGTCACATGCTTCGATTAGCGTCGAAGTATGAAAGAAGGTCCAGACATTGCGCAACTGGGCGCGCTGATCGGCGATCCGGCGCGCGCCAACATGCTGACCGCCCTGATGGCCGGCGGTGCGTTGACGGCGAGCGAGCTTGCAGCGGAGGCCGGCGTCACCGTGCAGACCGCGAGCTCGCATCTCAAGAAGCTCGAAACCGCCTCCCTGCTGGTTCAGCGCAAGCAAGGCCGGCACCGCTATTTCACTCTGGCCGATGATGATGTCGGCGCGCTTCTGGAAACCATGATGGGTCTGGCTTCGCGGCGCGGGCTGACGCGCCTGCGCACCGGACCGAAAGATCCGGCGCTCAGAAAGGCGCGGGTATGTTACAATCATCTGGCCGGAGAGCTCGGCGTCGCGCTCTATGACGGGCTTCTTGCTACGGGATTTCTGGCCGAGAAAGACGGCGAACCGGCGTTGACGCAGGCCGGTCGTGACCGGATGACGGAGTTCGGAATCGATATGGCCGCGCTCGAGAGCCAGCGGCGGCCGCTGTGCCGCTCGTGCCTCGACTGGAGCGCGCGGCGGACACATCTGGCCGGCTCGCTGGGACAAGGTCTGCTCAGCCGGTTTGAAGAATTGGGCTGGGCGGCGTGCGAACCGGGCTCCCGGGTCGTCAGGTTCACCTTGCCCGGCGAGCAAAAGCTGCTGAGAGAATTCGGAACAGCGACCGGCTGAGCTGCACCGGGCCAGGCGCTGCAGGTCTAGCCTTGATGGTCGCGGATCACTTTCAGGAAGGCGTCGCCGTAGCGTTCGAGTTTTGACTGACCGACACCGGAGATGCCGAGCAGCGCGTCCTTGTCCCCGGGGCGTTCGGTGGCGAACGCCACCAGGGTCGTGTCGGGAAAGACCACATAGGGCGGAACCGACAATTCCCTGGCAATCGCCGTTCGCGCCGCGCGCAAGGCTTCAAAAAGTTCGCCATCGGCCTGCTCCAGCGCGGATTTGGCGCTTGCCGCCCCAGATGACTGGCGCCTTGAGCCTTTCGCACTTGCAGGGCGGTCCTTGCGGAAGCGGACTTCGCGTTCGCGTTTGAACACGGCGCGGGCCTCCTCCGGCGCAAGTTTCAGCGCACCAAAGGCCTCGTGATCGACGCTGACAAGCCCTGCGGCCAGAAGCTGGCGGTAGACCGACTGCCAGGTCTTGGCCGGGATATCCCTGCCCGCGCCGAAGATCGGCATGTCGACATGCCCGAAGCGGCTGGTCTTCTCGTTTTCATTGCCCATCAGCACATCGATAAGGTGCCCGGAGCCGAAGCGCTCGCCGGTGCGGTAGACCGCGGCAAGCGCCTTGATGGCCGCATCGGTTCCATCCCAGGTTTCAACCGGCTTGAGGCAGGTGTCGCAATTGCCGCATTGGCCGGGATGGGCCTCGCCGAAATGAGCCAGGATCGCCTGCCGGCGGCAGCCCGGGCTTTCGCAGATGCCCAGCAGCGCGTTGAGCTTGGCGCGCTCGACCCGCTTGACATCGTCTGCCGACGCGCCGCCGTCGATCATGCGGCCGCGCTGGATCACATCGGCCATGCCGTAGGTCATCCAGGCATCGGACGGCAGCCCGTCGCGCCCGGCCCGTCCGGTCTCCTGGTAATAGGCCTCGACCGACCCCGGCAGGTCGAGATGGGCGACATAGCGCACATTCGGCTTGTCGATGCCCATGCCGAAGGCGACGGTGGCGACCAGGCACAAATCCTCTTCTTTCAGGAAAGCATCCTGGTTGGCTTCGCGGACACTGCGGTCCATGCCGGCATGATAGGCCTTCGCCCGGATGCCCTGCTTGTTGAGCCACTCGGCGGTATCCTCGACCTTGGCGCGCGACAGGCAATAAACGATGCCGCTCGATCCCTTGTGACGCGCCAGAAACCGCAACAACTGCTGGCGCGGCTGGTCACGCTCGACGATTTCGTAGGCGATGTTGGGACGGTCGAACGAGGTGGTGAACACCCCGGCCGTGCGCAGACCCAGCTTGTCGATGATGTCCTCGCGGGTGTGCGGATCGGCGGTCGCTGTCAACGCCATGCGCGGCACGCCGGGCCAGGCCTCACCGAGATGGCCGAGCGCGCGGTATTCAGGCCTGAAATCATGGCCCCACTGCGACACGCAATGCGCCTCGTCGATGGCAAACAGGGCAATTCTGGCGTTGCCGATCATGTCCCTGAAACCGGGCGTGACGATCCGCTCCGGCGTGACATAGAGCAGGTCGAGTTCGCCACTGGCAATCGCGCCGCGCACCTCCATGAATTCCTCGCGGGTGAGCGAGGAATTGAGCGCGGCAGCACGAACGCCCAGTTGCCTGAGCGCTTCCACCTGGTCGCGCATCAGCGCAATCAGCGGCGAGACGACAATGCCGACGCCATCGCGACAGAGCGCCGGGATCTGGAAGCACAGCGACTTGCCGGCCCCGGTGGGAAACAGCACCACCGCATCGCCACCCGAAACGACCTGCTCGACCACCTCCGCCTGCCTGCCGCGAAACGCCGGGTAACCATAGACCCGGTTGAGCACATCGAGCGGATCTTTCAGGCCGGACTGGTCAAACGCGGCATCGATAGGGCTTTCGGTCTGGTGCATGGAATCGCTTTCGTGGGAAGACCCGCACTATGGCACAGGAAGCGACGCTGCGGCGAGGGTCTGACAGACAACCAAGCCCGGTCAGATTTCGATCACGAGAAACCCGATTTTTTTGGAAAGTCTGGTCGGAGTGAGAGGATTCGAACCTCCGCCCCCCTCGTCCCGAACGAGGTGCGCTACCAGGCTGCGCTACACTCCGTGACCAGCGGCTGGCTTATAGACCGGCACAATCTCCGCCACAAGCCCCGCAGGGCAAAATCGTGTTCTGAAAAACGTGGAATGCCTCATCTTTTTCACAGCGAAACCAACCGCCGGCAAATGGATCAGCTTTCATCGCCGGACTGTGGGGCCTTGTCGGCGGTTTCGGTCCCGGGCAGTGGCGCTTGAACCTGGCCAGAGAGAAAGAATCCCCAGCCGACATAGGCGGTGAGCGCGAGGAAGAAGATGGTCCAGCCGAGCGAGCCGCCGAAATATTCCACGACGGTCCAGATCGCCACCACGCAGAAGACCACGATCCGGCGAATGAGCGGACGGAAGAAAGGATGGTGAAAATCGATCAAGGCCCATCTCATGGGGTCACCTCTTGTGGGGATGCAACTGTTCCGCCCACCAGACCCCACCGGTCCGGGCTGGTCAAGCCAATGCTCTGGTATTTGACAGGAACCTGGTTCACTGATGTGCCGGGACCAGGGAGATATCCATGACTGCAATCACCAAGACTGCGATGACCAATCTCGACGGGCTGGAAGTGGGTTATGATGTCCCCGCCCTGCCCGGCATGGATGAACGGGAGATTCAGACACCGTGCCTGATTCTCGATCTTGATGCGCTCGAGCGCAACATCATCAAGATGGGCGCCGAAGCCAAGGCAATGGGCGTCCGCCTCCGGGTGCACGGCAAGATGCACAAATCGGTGGATCTGGCCAAGCTGCAGGAAAGACTGGGCGGGGCATCCGGCATCTGTTGCCAGAAGGTGTCGGAGGCGGAAGCATTCGCCCGCGGCGGCATCAGCGATAT
>NZ_JBDWHW010000255.1:0-26731 GCF_039975035.1 Hoeflea sp.
ATGACCTTTCCATGTCGGAAGCCGACTTTGTCGCCCATTGTGCCAGTGAGCTGGAAGACCTCATTGAACGTGAAGGTGCTGATACCATTGCCGCGTTCATAGGAGAGCCGATCCTGGGGACAGGTGGTATTGTGCCACCACCGCAAGGCTACTGGGAAGCTATCCAGAAGGTACTGAAGAAACACGACATCCTGCTGATTGCCGATGAAGTCGTGACTGGGTTCGGTCGTCTCGGCACAATGATGGGCTCAACCCACTACGGTATCGAGCCGGACATTATCACAATCGCAAAGGGCCTGACGTCCGCTTACGCGCCGTTGTCCGGATCCATAATCGGTGAAGACATGTGGAAAGTGCTGGAGCAGGGCACTGACGAGAATGGTCCTATCGGTCATGGCTGGACCTATTCGGCACACCCGATTGGCGCAGCGGCCGGTGTTGCCAATCTGAAACTCATTGATGAGATGAACCTGGTCACGAACGCTGGTGAAATCGGCAGCTATTTCAATACCGCGATGACTGATGCCCTGAGTGGCCATGCCCATGTGGGTGACGTTCGCGGAGAGGGCATGTTGTGTGCTGTTGAATTTGTTGAAGACAAGGCGGACCGTGTTTTCTTCGATCCGGCAAAGAAAGTTGGGCCGTCTATCGCCGCAGCGCTTCTGAAGCGGAATGTCATCGCGCGTGCCATGCCACAAGGCGACATCATGGGTTTCGCCCCGCCGCTGTGTCTGACCCGTGGCGAGGCCGATACTGTCGTGGCAGCGATGGCCGAGGCTGTGACAGAGGTACTTGGCAAGTAACTGTTTTTTGCCGACGGCTTCGATCATCGCGATGTGGGCAGTTTGAATATTGCAGTTACGTTGATCAAATGCTTGCGAGCAATAAGTACCTTTGCGGCTTACCTTGTTTTTTGAGACGCTTTGCAGCTGTCTTCGCAACTGGTTAGTGATAGGCGGGGGACACCCCGCCCATCAACCGTTTTCTGTTCTTGCTGCTGTTAGCACTTGAAGTGGTGGCGATTACCGAGACACTTCGTAAAAACCGCGAAAGGTTTTCGAGAATTGGGGCTGGTTGGCGAACTCTGTCGCGATCGCAATCTTGGTGATTGGTGTGGTCGATTGTCGGCACAAATTATAAGGTAATTCCAGTCTGACACTCAGATAGAGTTGCACCGTGCTTGTAGGCTGCGGTTGCTTCCGGGATTGTCGTGGCTGCCAGTTGCCTTGGCGGCGGTCACGATATCGTCCATCAGGTCGTTCATGCGATCAATTTCCGCCTTGAACATTTTTTTCAGACTGTCTTCCCGTGTCATTTTCAAATCCCGTCGAAATCGCAATTCAGCAAGCATGGTATTGAGGCGACGTGCCATGAACTTTGCACGCTCGTGGTCGGGTTGCCTCAAGCTGAATGACAGCTTCCGGTTATGATCAGATTGAAAAAGTACCGATGGTATGCGCGGGTGCCAGTACCAGATGTTTCCGCGGCGCAGGAGGTTTTGAACGTCGTGTCGCCGAGCCATAACCGTCATCCCGTTTCCGAAATGGCGCATTTGGGCACCAGTTGGTCGAATCGACTGAGAGCACAGATTTTGTCGTCTGTTTTCTCTTTATATATCAATTATTTGAGAATTAGTTGGCTGGGGAACCTGGATTCTCAGCCAATTAAAACAAGTCTTTGATATTAATATGCAAAAGACCGTTCCGGATGTCCGGTGAGGCCCACATTAGTGCCGCGGCTTTGGGTATCAGTCAAGGATGAATTTCACCAGTTTCAGATGCTCAAACCGGCGTTGTTAAAGCCCAAACGAAAAATCAAAATGTAATGACTATCCTCCTCGCTCGACGAATCTACCAATGCCGCATAAGTTGTCTATCGGCATCTGGCATACCCAGCATAGATGGTGCTTAGGTCGATATGGTGCGGGGGGTGGTGGATTGACAATTGTAGATCGAATGCTTGGATCTGTTGATGGCTTTCCGGATGGCCGTCCACTCCATGCCTATCGGTTAAACAAAGAGCAGCATCTATTGCTCGAAACAGAGATTAAGCGTGGTTTCTCTCAGCGATCCATTTTTACGGTTGCAGTGCCATTCGTCTTATGGGCTGCCGAGAGATACCGACGTGAATACGATGGTGGTGTTCTTTCCTGGGAATTTTTGACAGACCCCCTAAGTCTTGACATCTCCCAAGCAGATTTGCGCGAATTAACAATGGAAGGTCTAAGGCGACTAAAGCGTCCGATTGGACGCATGGAAGGTGGAACGCAATACCTGCGCACCATTGCTGCCGAAGGTGGAATACCAGTCAAATTATTGAGCGGGCAGGGTGGCTACAGGACGGCGATCGTTGGTCTTGTGGCTGACCTGTCGCGTATGGGACTCGGTTGTCCACGAGAAATAGCTCTCGGATTCGCTGGGCGGCGAACACTCCGTTTCCCAAGGGGATATCAAACGGAAGAGTTCCGAAATCTTTTTGTCGATTTTGCGATACAGGTGTTGGAGCTTAGGGCTTTGGCGCCCGGGCCTCTTCAAGCGGATGAAGTAGAATCTTGGCTAGACGAAGTTGAACCCACTTGGCGTGACGGCCTTTCATTAAGGCTAGATGGTGATGCCGCACGTAGCCTCCTTTCCGAAGCTATCTCGGTAACCCGCAAATCTGGCTTGGTTACCGATCCCTTTTGCCGGGTGCTCTATCGCGGAACGGATGATCAATGGTCTTCTTGGATCGAAGTTGAAGACAAGGCAGAGATTGCGCCTGAGCTAATCGCAGGAATAGAGCGCGACAGACGTCGCTTGCGCCTTGCTCCTACCGGGCAACTTGCGTCTGTCGTACCTGATCTCCTTCTTTCCCTTGATCGCGATGCCTGCGGAGAGCCCTGGGACTGTCAACGCATTAGCGCACGGCGCACAGCGCGGTTCTCAGTTGAAATCGGTACCGCAGCCGATCTAGTTGCAATGGCCGACGGTAAGTTTCTTTGCCGCGTTCGACTAGCGGGAGGAGAACCCTTGGAAGTTGGCTCCGGCCCACTGTTTTGGCGTGTTGCTGAGATGGGGAATGAAAGAGCTCAAGCTCTCACATTCGCTGGACGAGCATCAATTCAAACCGAAGACCCGCATATATGGCTGCTTACTCCCTTAAATGAGAGGCCGGATTGTTTAGGGGACATTTCTTCGGAGGCGGATGGAGTAATCAATGGTGGTCGCCTATGGCGCTTGTCTGGTGAAGGTAGAGTTTTGATCTCTGGTGGGAATGCTTCGATCAAGACCAGCGCAGAAAAGGACGAACGCGAAGAGATACAACCGATTGGCCCACTCGATTACCGCATCTTGGACGGACGAGGAACTCCCGTTTTCAAGGGGATGCCATCGATCCTGCATCGCCGGGCAGGACGAGCGTTCCACAAACTGAAGTCCTCCGAAACGCTCCATCGAATGGGCTCGCGCGGACATTGGAAAACTGGAACACCTAAAAACCAACCCCTGGGTCGTGTTGACTTGGCGGTGAAAGAGGGCGTCGGCGGTGTTGGGGCACGCGTCACCGTTTACGTAGTGCCGGAGGACGTTCAGGTTCAGGAGGTTGGAAACTCGGGCGTTGGAGGCCGTGTTCTATTGTTCGAACGGATGCCGCCGGGTTGGAGTTTGCGGGTGGGTGATTCTGGAACGGTGCGTGTTGCGGACACGGGCATAGCCGAGGTGCCGCTTTATTCCGGAGTGTCAAAGCGTGGTCGCTTACCGTTTATTCTTGCGAGTCCCGATGGATCGCGTCCTCTGAATTGGGCATTGGACTTGCCAAGGGCGCGAGGGGAGTTTCAAGACTTGGGCGGCGAGGTTCTCTCCCGAGATCTTGTTGTTGGCATGCAGGACTTGAGATGTTGGAGGGTAGTGCCAGCTGAAAACATCTCGACCGATTTGCGTGTAAGGCTTGTAGGGTCTTCAGCTAAAATCAACGCTGTCACTGGCTGTTCCATTGCGGTCGAGCAACCGCTTTCTGCTCTTCGCCATCTTTTTGAAGAGCTACTTGTTTCTGGTGGTCCTGATTCCGAATTGCGTCTGCGGGTTATTTCAGGTGGCGGGCAGTCTCCTAGGATAGTCTTACGTTATGGCGCTGATGAAACACGGTTGGAGAATGACAAAGTTTTAGTTTGTGATGAGCAGAAACTTGAATTTGATTCAAATTTGGTAATCACCGCCGTTGACATGGATGATCCGTTGAGGGTTCTCAATGTCAACGCTGATGGACTTTCAGAACTCGGAGTTGGGCGTTGGTTTTTGTTACCTCGCAACGGTGATGCTCCGCTTCGTCCGCCTCGACCGATTATTATTCCAGCTCCTGACGATTTGGTTGGTGCCAATGCTCCCCGACGAGCGGACCGGATAGCCTATTTTTCTGAGCTGTATCGATCAAACTCGGCGGGTACTGATCTTTTGCAACTCGCGAAACTCGTAGGCGTCCTCTTTTCACATGGTGTGTCGCCGTCTTCGCTCGATCAGGTACATGCCTTGTGTCAAGCACCAGAGATCGCTGTGCGTCTACTGCTGAGTGTGCATGCCTCTGAGGTTGAGGACATGTTGTCACTAGAATTGCATGGCGGTCCAAAGTGGATGTTCGTTTCGCCAGATACTTGGGCGACAGCCTTTGGTATGGAAGCGGGTACGCTGCGCTCTGAACTTTCCAAAATCCCGGCACTGGCCGACAAAACCGAGGAACTTGTAAGCGATGGGATCGCGTCAAAGGTTTCCGATATTTTGCGATTACGACCAGCACTATCAGGGCATGCCCTGTTAGGCCTATCAAAAACTGAACCTGCTGCAATCGGCGGTTTGGTAAAGCGTTTGGGTGAACTACCAGTCGGGATTCATGCACCTGAACAATCCTTGCTTTCATCGGCAGAGGACATGATCCGGCGTAATGCGACTACAGCTCCGCATCTTTATGAAATTCTGGCCAATAACCGACCGACAGGTTTCAGCCGGTTCAGCGATGCCCTGCGTGGGTTGATCGATGCGCCGCTTTTCATAGCAGAAGTTGCTTTTGGATTGCGTGGCCGACCGACGACTAAGCAACAAGTTGAATTAATTCAAGCAATCCAGACCGATGTGGGAACGTTTGAAGTAGCTCTGCCAGCAGCAGTGGCCTGGATAGACAGTCTGATGAATAAGATAAGAAAACCATGAAGAACCATATTGCATTGCCTCAGTCCGGATACGCCGACATCCTGTCTCGTGTAAACGACCGCGCAGCTGACGCAGTAATCGGAAAAGGGCGTGTTCGGTCTTCTACTCTGCGCAAAGAACTCGCCCAACGTCTCCATGGTGGAGCTGGACGGCCAGATTCATTTGTCGCGGATCCGGTCTTTGAAGCCGGTCGGGTCTGGCAGCGAGCGGATACCTGTCTCGACGGTCTTGCGGGAAGCTTATTGGAAGAAGACTTGGTTGCGGCACTCGATCGAAACCATCTCGACGACGGTAGCGAGAACATGCGCCGATGGCCCCGTATAGGCGAAGATGTCGCGCCATATCTACACCAACTCCGGGCATGGGAGGCGGCTGAGGCCGGTCGGAGCTTCATGGTCACGAGTGGTACGGGCTCGGGCAAGACTGAGTGTTTTATGATCCCGTTGTTGAACGACCTACTTCGGCAACATCGCCCGGGACATACTGGCATCCAGGCTATCGTGCTCTATCCGCTTAACGCACTGATCGACAGTCAGAAGGAACGTCTTGGAGCGTGGATGGACCCGCTGTCGAACCGACTGTCTTACGCGCTCTATAACCGACATTTGCCGGATAATATTCCTGGACCGAAGCGTCGTGGTGCCGAGATCAGAGACCGCAAGACACTGCGGAACGATCCACCTTCGCTTTTGGTGACCAACGTCACTATGCTGGAATATATGCTCATGCGGGCTCAGGATCGTTCGATCCTTGAGAAATCACAGGGTACGTTGCGCTGGATCGTTCTCGATGAAGCGCATAGCTATGTCGGGGCCCAAGCTGCCGAGATGGCACTACTCCTACGACGTGTGCGCGAGGCATTTGGCGTTGCTCCGAGTGATGTGCGTTTAGCAGCCACTTCGGCGACAATCGGCGAAGGTGCTGAAGCGCGCGAAACGCTACGTTCATTTCTCGCCGACCTTGCCGGTTTGGAACCCTCCCAAGTTGAGGTCATTGAAGGCAAGGAACGGGAACCTGATTTGCCCGCTATCGGGAAAGATAGGGCTATTGATCCTGACACATTACCAAGTGACGAAAGTGCGCTTTGGGAGCAGCTTGCGGGACATCCTGTCTTTAGGGAAATTCGAAGCCAAATGAGAGACGGCGGGATCGGTCTCCGGCAGTCTGCACGGTTGCTTGGTCGTGATCCCGAAGATCCAGAAACTGTCGCGGGAACATTACGAATTCTTGAAGCGGGGGCACAGGCTCGCGATCCCGCTTCCGGCGTGTCACTGGCGCCATGGCGTCTCCACGTTTTTCATCGCGCCCAAGGAGGACTCTGGACCTGTATTGATCCATCTTGTCCTGACAAGAGCGCCAATCTGCTAGAAGAAGGAAGCGATTGGCCGTTCGGGCAAATCCACCTTACGGACAGGGATCGCTGTACATGCGGTGCGCCGGTCTTCGAGGTCGGGGCCTGCGATGAATGTGGTACTCCTTGGCTTCGCGCAGATGTTATACATGAACGGCCGAACCGGTTCTTGCGTCCCGCTCGCGATCTTGGTGTTGATGATGAGTATATTCTGGATGTTGAGCCGGACGAAGATAACGACGTCACGACCGACGCTGGCAGTGTTTCTGAACGCGTCCTTGTAGGTCCGCCTGTTGCCGGCGGACGCGACTTTATTAGGCTACATGATAGTGCTTTGTTCGAGATACCCGCTCAGGAGGATCGAGTTGTTGCGCTTTCAATTTTAGAGCCTTCGGAACGCGGGTGTTGTGAGCGTGCTGGCCACAAAGGGGTTACGGTACGACCGCAACGGTTTGGGGCTCCCTTCCTGATGGGGAACGCTTTACCTCTCCTGATCGAGGCGTCGAAGCCGAACCTTTCCGATCATCCAGTTCCCTTTGATGGACGCCGATTGCTTTCCTTCACTGACAGCCGACAAGGCACGGCACGTTTCTCAGCCAAACTACAGCAAGAGGCCGAACGCACACTGACAAGGGCCGTCGTTTACCACTCGGTGCAGGAACGGTCCGGCGATCCTGACAAGGCAGCCAAATTACGTGAACAGATTGCTGGGTTAACGGAAGCAGTCAAAGCCATTCCTAGTCTCGCGAGCACACTCGAAGAAAAAGTGACCGCTCTGAAGGAGGCGGAAGGTGGTCACACAGCGGTAGTTTGGGCTGACATGGTCCAGCGCATTGCAAGGAATGAAGAATTCCAGAACTTCGCTCGACCCGTCTGGCGCGATCGACCATCCAAAGGAGACATAGCGCTCGCAGAGGATCCGAAGGCACTTGCGGAACTTTTCCTTTATCGTGAACTGTTTCGAAGGCCGCGTCTTCAGAACAACGCCGAAACGATGGGTGTTGCTAGACTGCTTTTCAAAGGTCTTACCGACCGTGCCCGACTGAAACAACCCACTCCTCTTCTCGAAGCAGGGCATGGAGAAAATGTTTGGGCTGACATTTTACATGCTGCAATCGACATGGTGTTCCGCACAAACCTTGCAATAAATCTGCCGGAAGAGCCCGCCGACGTTCGGCATTGGATTTCTCCGCGCAGCGTGCTTTCGGTGGTGATGGAACCCGGTCTGTCAAAGGAGCATTCTTCCGGGGTCAAAAACCCGAAATTTTTCCCTCATGCTTTCGGAGATGCGGCCCTCACGCGACTCATTTACCGTCTTGTTGATGGCACTCGAGACAGCGCTGTGGACTCGGAAAGAGCCGGGCAGGTTCTTGCTGCAATTTGGGAAGCACTACGGCAGTCCAAGGTCATTGTTCCTGCGGCATCAGGTGCCTGGCGATTGGATATGAACCAAGCCAGCATCGCTCCGATCGAGACTGCGTATCAGTGTCCGATCACGCGCAGGTTATTGCCATATGCCCCCGCAAATGTTTCAATGAATGCGGTTACCAATCCTGAATTGGTTCGTACCGTGAAAATGCCAGCACTGCCTCTGGCCGCTCCGCAAGGTACATCCCACGAGGTTCGCCGTGAACTCCGAGAATGGCTAGCCAAAGATGAATGTGTTGCTCAGCTTCGGAGTGATGGGCATTGGACGGATTTGCATGACCGAACTGCCGAATTTTCGCCGTTTTTGCGCGCGCAGGAACATTCAGCGCAGATTGATCGACTGAGCCTTCAAATCTACGAAAAAGAATTCCGGCAGGGCCAGATTAATGTTCTGAATTGTTCCACCACCATGGAAATGGGTGTCGACATTCCGGATGTTGGGCTCGTTGTAAATACAAACGTTCCACCGTCTCCAGCCAACTATCGTCAGCGTATAGGCCGGGCTGGCCGCCGAGGTGAGCCTTGGGCAATGGCTTTTACGTTTTGCAAGGACCTGCCGCTCGACAACTTGATTTTCCGCGACCCGGCGAGGTTGTTGAAGGCGCAGGTCGCAGCGCCTCAGGTGCGGCTTGACTCGGCGATTCTTGTTCAACGGCATGTGAATGCTTTGCTTCTTGGTCTATTCCTCAGGGAAGGGGGAGGCGTCAATATCAAGACGAACATGGCATCCTTTATGGGAGCCACTCCGGAACGGGAGACACCGTTCATGCCGGACAGCGTTGCAGACAGATTTCTTTCTGCGCTCCAAGGGGATTGGGGAGAAGCCCATACGGTAAGTCTCGCAGTACAAACACTTGTATTAGGTACGTGTCTCGCAGGCTATGAGGGCCTCGTCGCACGCACCGAATCGGATTTCGCCAGTATGAGAGACCGATGGCGTGGCGAGTATGAGCAGTTGCTTGAGGCACAAGCAGCCTATCCGAAAGACGAGCCTGCTAATCGGATGTATGGCAAGCGTGCCGAAAGGATGCGGGACGAATTCATGATGGCCGAACTCGCTCGGCGTGGGTTCACTCCCTCATATGGCTTTCCGGTCGATGTCGTTACCTTCGATCATGCAGGTCGCGATGGAGCCGATGCTGGTCCATCGCGGTCGTTGGATATTGCAATCCGAGAATATTCGCCCGGATGCGAGATTGTGATTAACGGACTTGTGCACCGTTCCGAAGGAGTACAGCCAACCTGGGGTAACCGGAATGACCCCAGCGCGGTTGAAGACTTGCGCACGCTCTACGCTTGTTCGAAATGCAACGCCTTCGGTGTAAGCCGCGCGGATGTATCGGCATGTCCTCGGTGTGGTACTCCGGTGCAGAGGCATGAATTGCTCCGTCCATCTGGGTTCCTTGGTTCAAAGAAGCCACACAGCGCGTATGAACAACTATCGTTTGTCCCTCCGGACCAGCCAAGAGTCTCGGCAGATCCGGAGGAGTGGATCTCGCTCCCTGATCCGGAAGTCGGGCGTCACAGGACCGCGCGTGAAGGGCGAGTTCTGGTTTCGGCGTCAGGTGAATTCGGGCTTGGGTATGCTGTGTGCATAGCCTGTGGTCGGGCAGAAGCAGAAGAATTTGAAGACGCCGCAAAGCTTCCTCATGGTCTGAAAGATCATTTTCCGCTGCAACGTCTTCGCGACAATACTCGGCACGATGGTCGCTGCCCTGGAAACGAGGAAGTCAAACGTAAGATCCGTCGCCATGTGCGGCTGGGGTCTGAAATGATGACTGACGTGTTTGAACTACAATTTGATGCGTTGGCGAACACGGATATTGGCAGGAAGCAGGCCGCAGCGATCGGTTCTGCTTTACGGGAGGCACTTGCTGCGCGCCTTGGGGTCGATGCCGAGACGATTGGCTTGGCCGTAGCTCCGAGCCTTCGGCCAGATGATGATCGAAGAAGTTCAATCTTTCTTTATGACAAAGCATCAGGCGGTACCGGTTTCGCCAGCTCCGCAGGACAAGACCTGCCAAGCACCTTGCGTGATGCTGCAATACGGCTTGATTGTCCGGCGTCGTGTGAAAATGGCTGCCCTGAATGTGTTCTTCGACGCGATCTTCAGTATTCCGGTGGAATGGATAGGCGCGGAGCATTGGAATGCCTGCAAAAAGAAATCCTTCCGCGGCTCGACCTGCCAGTGGAACTGCGATTGTTCGGCCCTCACACACGCCCTGTTACTCAGTCTTTGACTGGTTGGGCACATCAGCAGCTAAATCTCCGCAAGTTGGAACGTCTGACCCTCTTTCTGACCGATCCGCCGTCACGGTGGGACGTTGCGGAATGGCCCGCCGTCCGCCTTGCGGAGGAAGCGGCGAGGACCGGGGTGCCGGTTTCGGTTGTTTTGTGGTGGTCAGATGTTCAGTCCCTTGAAAGGTCTCAGAAACTTGACCTTGTAAGACTCGTCACGCGTAGTGGCGCGCGATTGTATGGACTTGACGTTTTGCCGAAGATTGGTGACGCACCGATATTGGCAGAGGTACGACTGTCTGGTGTCGACCTGGCAATCGCGACGACGGATCCGGACGCAGCTCATATTGATCGAAATTGGGGAACGGTTGCGAAGGCGCCCGCGCTCCGTGGACCGCAGGCTGCGATGGAACTTTCTCCTGCGCTTTCTCTTGAGAAAATCGCTGCATATGGCGAGGGCAACTCTGCACAGAAAGACGTGACGACTGAACTGGATGGGGCAGTCGCAAAATTTGGAACTCGTTTTTGGAAAATCGCTTGTGCCCTTCGTCCGCAAGCCTTTGCAGAAGGGCGTCGAATAACACACGTCATTTACAATGACCGGTATTTGCGTGGACCACTACCAGCACGCCTGCTTTATGAAGTTTGGCGCACGATGCCTCTACGCAACAACTCAACTGGATTTGAGATCGTGACCGAGGCGGTCGGGCAGCAAGGACGGCCTGGTTATCTCCTCTGGCATAACTGGGAAAGTGATGATTTACGTCGCAACGTTCTCGCGGAGCTCTTTCCGGCAGCAAATGTGCGTCTCGTATCCAAAGCGGACAGCGCGCACGCGCGGTCGCTAACCATTAGGTTCGACGACGGGGCAGAAGTTAGTGTTTTCCTTGATCAAGGATTCGGAGCGTGGCGGGATGCATCGTTAAGATCAACTCGATTTGCGCATGACACTGACGCTACAGCGCAAGCGCAGGCACTTACTAATCTTCGCTTCGACATCAAATTACAGGAGGACGGGAGGTTCCCTACACCAATTTGGGTGACCTGGTAATTAGGTCCGGGCACCTCATTTTCGGAAAGATCTCAAGAAACCCTAAGGGAGGGAGGCTGCTGTGGTTGTGGGGGGATGTCAGTTCGCAACCGCCGCCTTGACTATTTTCTTCTTGGGCTTCTTCACCTCTACTACGATTTTGCCCATCCGTTCCGCCTGGGCACAGCGGCGTTCTTCAAGAAGAGCGAGATGTTTCGGATCATTTCTTCTCCGCTCTGCCTCCTCCCGACGCTTCCGCTCTACGTCTTAATTTTTCTTTTGCTGTTCTCGCCGGTGCGCTTGCTTCTTTGCCGCTTTTTCCTTTGCCCGCTTTTGGTCCTGCACCTGCTTTGCGGCGGCGCGTTCTTTCTTCAATCGCTTTTGCCGCGCGCGTTGTTCTTCCTCTGTTTTGGTCAGTTTTCGCCGCTCTTTGGACTTCGAGAACCAGCTTGATCCAGGAGTGATAATAGTCGAACCGCCAAGGTAACTCCCGCGCCCCATTTTTTATCAACCACCTTCCCGCATCACTTCACCACCTTGTCCTCAAACTCCAGCGTATTGGCGTTCTCAATCAGGGTACGCACCTTCCCGCGGTCAAGCCCGGAAGGAACCTCAGCGTCGATTTCTAGGCGCAGGGTGACTTCGGCGCCGGGCAGGGTGGTCAGCTGCTCGATGATGGCTTCCACGATCTGTCCCATATCTCGCGCCGGCCGATCTTGGGAGAGCAACACGGAGCCGATGAAGCGGGTCGGTTTGGCCTCTACTGGAATCTCAGGTTGACCACCGCCGCCGGAGGTCGGCTGCTGGCCCCCGGTAGGTGTCGTGCCTTCTTCCCCTCCAGCGCCGGTAACCGTGCTGCCGCCAAGTCCTGTTGTGTCGGTGGCCTCCGCAGGTTTGGGCCGATGCGCTTCAGCAACGTCCGGACGGACGATGACGCTCTCACTGTCGATGGTTACCAGCGCGGAGCCGCTCTGGTCGATCGCCAAACCTTCATAAGTCTCGCTCGCCGGGTCAAAGCGTTCGGCATAAGCGAATTTGCCACCGACCAGACCGCCGATCGCCGTCTGCACAGCTTTCACCAATGCGTCGCGGTTTTTGAGGCGCGGCAGATAAGGATAGCGATTGACGTATTCCCAGACGTCTTTCAGATGCAGGTGCGGTTTGTCGTGCCAAACGAAGGCTTCCAGCTTGCCATTCATACGGTTCGGGCCGATCTCAGGGAATAGAGCTTCTTCTGCGACGAGCTTCTGGCTAGCTTTCAGGAGCAGGCCGTCCTGTGCTGCGAGCTTTGCAGAAGAGAACTCGACATCCGTCTGAGCGCTTTCCTGGTACGGATAGATGAGATAGCACCAGGCCTCCTTGAGACGGGTCTTCACCGTATCTTCCGCCTCATGTGCTTTCTCTTTAGCTTGCGCCAGCTCACTAGCCCTCAAGTTCAACCGCCCGCTGTCTGCATCCCTCAGGATTTGACCCCAAGCTATTTTCGCGCGCATAGCGTCGGTCAGAAGATCGAGTTGCCGTTTGTCAGCAGCGAGAAACACCAGCGTGTTCCGATAGACCCTCGGCGTGCCGCCGCGCTGCATGAAAGTGTCTCTGGCAAGAAGCATCGCTTCCGAGCCGTCGCGGCCGCCATGCGGATGTGCGACACCAAAGACAACGGCGCGAACGCCGCCCGGTTCATCCGGAACATCAGCGGAGCCGTCCGGCGCGACCTGAACCGCCACGAAATGTCCACGGTCACCAAGGCCGTTGACGTAAACACCAAGTGCCTTGTCGATTTCGCCCAAGACCAGTGCTTCTTCGAGCTGACTTGCACGATCCGCGGCGGTGCGGTTGAGGCTTGCTGACATCGAATACCAGTGACGACCAAGGTCAGCATGCATAAAGCGAGCCTGGTTCGAAAGCCTTCTCAGGGCATCACTGAATGTGGCAACTCTTTCTCCGGGCTGGACGACCCCGAGATTGATTCGTTTGTCATCGAGGCCGGCATTCTGTTGGCCTTCCAGAGGAGCCGTCCCCATGAAGACTGTCCGGGCGACACGCCGCGTTGCCGAATAGCGATTCAGCGTTGGAGCGCTTTGGTCGATGCGGTATGGCACGGAATCTGCGCCATCGATATCTCCCGCGATGATCGACTGCCAGGCAATGTCGAGATAGTGAAGCAGCTCCGACTCAACACGGGGTGCTCCTATGGCGACACTGCCCGGCATGATCATGACCGATGGATCTCCGGCCATCCAGAGTTCGTGGATCACCTGGGCCATGAAGCGCAATACGCCGCGGGTGCGTTGGAATTTGTCGAGCGTTCCCCAGGTAGTGTAGAGCTGATCGAACAACTCCGGATGGATCGGATAGGCCTTCTCCAGTTTTCGGCGGTAGTCCTCTTCCGCGCAGGATTTCGGAAAATCGGTCGGATTGTCCCGATAAAGCGCGGCAAATTTTTTCAGCGCGTTGTCCCGATGGCGATAGTTATCGCCGGAAATTTCCTTGAAGAGACGCCTGCGAACGATCTCGTAGCTTTCTTCCTGGCTGGCCGGGCGCCAGGGACTTTCCACACGGCTGAAGGTCTGTTTAAGGCGTTCCAGGGCTTCTTGGCCGCCGTCACCTCCGACTTCGATCTGGGACGCGGGCAGCGAGGCCACAAGCAGCGTCCCCGGGCTGGCCTTCACAGCTTCGGTCAGGGACTGGACAAAGGAAATGTTGGAATCGAACGATCCGGACGGCAATCCCTCACGCTTGTAGATCTGCCGGAGATAAGCCACCCATTCATCGATCAGGATCAGGCAGGGCGCACATTTGCGAAAGAGGTCTTCAAGCAGGTTCGATCCGGGAGCTATGCCGTCGCGGTCGTGCTCGGCGACGAGCGCATAGCCGTCTTCCCCACCGAGCTGAAAGGCCAGTTCTCCCCATGTGGTGCGGATTTCCCGGCCATAGTCCTTTTGACGGGCTGCTGTATCGGCTGGCCCGTAGGAGGTGCCAACCAGAACGGCGCGGTTGATGGTGGCGGGGACGTCCAAACCTGCCTCGGAAAGTAACTGGTCCAGACCCGGCAGATCCGCGACCTGTGTACCTCCCACCATGTGGTAGAGCGCCAGCATGGAGTGGGTCTTGCCGCCGCCGAAGTTCGTCATCAGTTCAACGACGGGATCGCCACCATTTTGGGACAGGCGCTTGGCAGCCCCGACGAGGAGGCTGCTGAGGCCGTCGGTCAGATAGGTTCGGCTGAAGAATTCCCTTGCGTCGCGGTATTCGACCGGCGCGCTGCCATTGTGGACCTTGGCAAGATCCGCGGCGAATTCGGCCTGCTGGAATTCGCCTGTGGCCACGTCCTGATGCGGCTCGACCACCTCGCGCCAGGGCTTTAGTCCGGCTTCGGTTTCCGCGGCAATCGCCGTAGCCTGGCTTCTCTTGCGGTCCTCATTGCGGGCAAGTTCGGCAAACTTGGTTCTGAGGATCGCTTCGCGCATCTTGCCAATCTCGGCTGCACTGTCGCCGGCACTGACCGCTTCCAGGAGACGGCGCATGGAATCCAGAGCCCGTTCTGCGTCGTCGTAGGAAAATTTTCCATCATGGGCGAGCTTGTTCCGGGCATCGACCAGCTCGTTGACGATGGACCTGTGTGTCCGGTCCAGCGAATCCCGGAAGCAGTCGTTCCAGAAACGTTCCATGACCTTCAGCAGCTTCTGCGTGTCGAGATGAACCTCCTTTTCGAAATCCCGGCGCCAATCCGGGAACCGCTCCAGCAGTTCCTTTGACCAGCCATCTCCAAGTTTGGCCTTCAGTTCGCGCAGGATGAAGGGCTGAAGCCCTGCCTGCATATGCTCCATGCCTTCAAAAACATATTGGCGCGCGGTCTTGGCCATTCTGATTTCCCGATCGTTTCAAATCGCTGGTATGATTGCGAAAAGTTGCAAGGATTATTCGTTGCACGTCAGGACTTCGTGATCCAGACATATTCGTAGGCGAGGCTACTGATGCTGCCTGAGCGGACTTTTGCGACAAGGCCTTCATCCGGAACCGACTTCGCGACGACGGCAATGTCATAGGCCTTCAGGTACGGCGGGCCGTGCGGTTTCTTGTCCTTGTGCTTCTGGCAGACCTTCACAGTGGCAATAAAACGGGTTCCGATCGGAAACATCTCGCGCAGTTTCCTTGGAAACTCGACACGTGTCTCTGCCGGAAAGCCGGTGAGGGGACGGACCCGGGGGCGGGAAACACTGCTGTCGCGGCAGGTCTCCAAGTCGATGTTGCCAAAGAATCGGCCCACATACTGCTCGAGATCATCCGTTTTCTGCATCACGCCTCTCTCCGCCGTTTTCTTCCTGTGCTCGGGCCTTAAACGTCCATCCGGGTCTGAACTTCGCCATCACCCAGGCGAATTGTGGCGGCCTGACGGGTCAGTTCTGTCCAGACGGCGATGAGCCCGTTGTATGCGGTCGCTTCCTTGGCATCCTTCCGTTTGTTGGAGCAGATGTCATAGAGGTAGTAGGCAAGGTCCTTGACCGCCTCGGCCTTGTCGCTGCCGATCTTCTTCAGAAGCACTGCCGCTTCGTATTCGCCCTCGTTTTCCAGGACCCTGATCAGGTGCTGGCAGCATTCCCAGATGGTTAGGTGATCGTCGGTCGCCGGATCCCAGTTGCCCTCAAGTTCATCGCGTTTCAGGATGCGAACCCTTCCTGCGGAACTATCGACAATGCCGGCGTGCTTAACGCTCTCGACTGAAATGCCCCGTGCGCGGGCAAGATTGTCGGCCGCGCCATAGTCCCCCTTGTCGTTACCGAACTGTTCAAACCAGGTCGCGGCAAAGCGGGTGTCCGCATCGAATTCCCCATGAAGATGGTTGAGGAATTCGTCCAGTTCCGCGTTGATCAATTGGAGGGCGGTTTTGACCGTCATCGGGCTGTCGTCGGCTTCCAGAACGGCCGCATAGCGAGAAAATACACCCATACCGGGGCCGATGGCCGATTGCGGCATATCGGCCGGGGCGATGTTGGCGGCCTGAAGCTCGGTGATGGCCGGCGGTAACTCGCGTTTCAGGGCGCGGATGAGTTCGGCACGAGTGATGGTGTCGGTAATAGCCTCCTTTTTGCGGCAGACGAGGACGACCGAGTTGGCGAGGGCATTGGTTCCCGATGCAATCATGCGGTTTGCCATCTCTGTGCGCATCGGCCATGTGCCGACAACAGCATATCCGGCTGCGATTACCGCTTGCAGGAAGGTCGCCCAGCCTGTCGAACTGATGCCATCTTGATCGATTTCGCTCTGCTTGAATGCATAGTAAATCGCCGCAGGATACTCAGATGAAGACTGCTCCGACATTTCTTGGATGGCTTTCCCCATACCCTCCAAGAAGAAGGCTTCAGCTCGTTCTTTCGTGCCGTGCCGATAAGGTGTTGCTACCAGTTCTTCGGATTTTGGTGTGGCGAGCACTCCGAAAAGCTCGGGATAGGTGTTCCTAAGTGATCGACGCATCCATGCATAAAAGTAATCTGATAGATCGGCATATCCGATGTTGTCGTAGTAGGGCGGATCAGTCGAGATCACCGTTCCAGCCGGATAACTGGCAGACTGAGCATCCTGCTGCACAATGCAACCCAGTGAAGCCACTTGTAGTTGATCCAGTGTCTTAAAACCCCATTCAACACAGTTCCCCCAATTTCCTGTGGAGTGAGAGAACGGATTCGCTTCGGTGAAGTCCCATGTCATTGGAAGTGCTTGCCGGCCGAATGCGTTGCGAATGATTTCGCGCCCATGATGCCAAGACGTTATGGTTGAGTGATAGTCTGTCATTTTAGAGATGCCAAATGCGAAGAAGACGCTGACAGCATCTGCATATGCAAGAGCATCCACCCCGCCCTCGGCGAGAGGTTCACCACCACCTTTTCTGCCGCCTGCTATCGCGTCTGCTTTGATTTGCTCCCGAGTTTCCGAGATTAGATGACAGAACGTGTTCAACGCCACCAATTGACGTGACGTGAAGAGGTCACCGAACGTAGTCAAACCGTAGTTCGGTGTCTTAAAATCCCGAGGGTTCTCTGGAAGTTCGGTTTCGGGCTTCCATTCTGGAACCGCGGATAGTGCGGTTCTTTTGTGGTGTGGTGATGGGGCCAAATAGGCTCGGCCACCCTTTCTCTCGGCGACGATTGTTATGAGCTCTTGGCCCATCTTGCCAGCTTTTCCAGCGTTCCGAATGTAGTCGTAGGGAATTGCAGCATCTGACATGATACAGCGAAAAGCTTGGCGCTTGCCGGCTGTAGTGCCGCGCGCCGCGACCTCAAGTTCTGACTTAGTACCGCCTCTGCGCACACTGTATGTGATAGTCTTGGTACCTCGATCTGCGATGGGTTCGATCCAAGTCTCCTTTCCCTTCTTCGAGCTCAGCATGAAGCTTGAAATCAGCGGCACCTGAACATCCGAAAAGGCTGGATCTGGGCTCGGTACCGTCCGCGCCCAGATCCAGGCGATGACCGTCGCTATGCCCCCCCCATACTCCTTCGGCAGATCCACTTGCGGATAGAGGTGGCCGATGCGCTCGAACGCCTTCTCGCGCATCCATTCGCCATAGTATTTCACGTCCTCCGCCAGTCCCTCGGCGTTGCGGTAGAACTGCCGCTCCTTTACGCCCGGATGGACTGGTGATTGATCCTTGAACTTCGGCGGGATCTCGATCATCGCCTTGCCGATCATCACCGCGACCGGGTTGAGGTCCGAGCCATAGGCGGGTAGACCGAGCCGCTGCGCTTCCAGGGGGATCGAGCCGCCGCCCGAGAACGGATCATAGACCGGCGGCAACTTGCCGCCGCAGCTGCGCCGGATTTCAACCCGCGCCCGCTCCAGAACCTCTTCGTTGGTCGAGTTCTCCCATTTCACCAGGTCCTCGATGATGGCAAAGAGGCGTTTGCGCTCGATATCCGCCGCACAGTCTTCAAGCGTCGGCTCCGGACCGGCAAGATCCGGGTTCTCCGCCGCAGCCTCGCGCTCCCCCCAGAACTTGTTCCTCGCTTTCAGTTCCACCTCGGCTTTGGCCCGCATTTTCGGATCGGCAAGCAGCTGATCGACATATTCCGAAGGATCATCAACCAGCTGGGCGAACAGCACTGCCCGACAAGCCGCCAGCGGGCGGCGCGCCCACCACAGATGCAGGGTTGACGGATGTCCGTGCCGGATCGACTTCTCCCGCGCCGACGCCGCATTGATCGCCTCCAACGGCAGCGCGACCTCGATGAGTTTCTTTTTGTAGGTCATTGCGATCCCGATCTTTATTGCGCGATGAAAAGTGCCCGAAGGCCAGAGCCGAGGTTTTGGTAAGCCCCATCTCCTAGCAGATCTTCAAACATTTCTGCGCTTGTTATTATGTTTCTGTCTGCATCTTCATCATGGTCGATGGGATGACGCGCCAGATCTTTTCCGATGGGTATTCCGATTCCCCGGGCCGCGAAAGACGCGTCTATCCGATCGTGACCAACCCAGCTGCCCACCAACAAACGGAAAAATAACCCGCGTGAACCCGGAATCTCTTCAACGTGTTCATATGCCGTACTCGGGCAAAAGCAGCCGAATTTTTTGCACGCGGTGCTTATCGAGGCCGTCTTCTTGGGTCGGGCTTGCAACAGTTCCGATGTTTTGGCGTTAACCGCGAAGGACGCCGACTTCGCTTTGGAACTAATTTTTTTGTCGAGATCCGATGGCTTGCAGCACCAAGCCTCAGTGAACATGCAATCGGGACGCGCAGCTGCATAGATGTCCTCCGCTTCCGGGAAAACGTAGTAGGTGCTTTTGGGGTACTTCGCCTCGACGGCCGTCAGTTTGTTCAGTTGGTCCCGCTCGATCTTGATACGGCTATCAGTTTGGGCTTTGAACTGAAAGAGGATCAGGGTGCCACCAAGTCCCAACACAGCATCGATCCCCGCTTTACGTTCTTGGGCTTGCGTCAAGCCGAACCAGTTTGGATTACGGTTGAACGGCATTATTGCCGCACTGAGGGCAGCGCAAAACCTGATTTCAAAACTCTTCTCTGCGTATCTCAATTAGGCTCCCCAAGTGAACCGGCTCGGTCGAGTTGCTTGTTGAATTCGAACTGCCTGGCACTCTGATCGAACGGCGACCTCCGGAAACCTATGGATGACCGGAGAGGTGCCTGTTCCACAGGTGTGTTTCATAGGCCGGTGCAAACTTCCAATTGATGCCAATCTGTTGTGAATGGATGCCAATTCATCCAAGTTTCGATTTACGGTTCCGGTTGATGCCTGCCTGCGGACGTATCCGGGGCACGGGGTGTACATTTTTCCTGCACCGATGCCGAATTAGTCGCTTCCAGCGGCGCCCGACCTCGATGCGTTGCTTTCTATAGTTGCCATAGGCTCTCTAGCTAGCGCGTGTGGAAAGGTGGGACGGCAGCCAACCGACAACGACCTGGCTTGTTGAATCATCCCAGAAAAAATAAAGTCGGAAGCAGTATCGCGGTTCGCGGCTCACACCCTTCTTAAGGTGCCGATCCAGCATTATTCGCTTTTGGCCAATTCTGACGAAGTATGTTTCGCCTTGCTCACCGGCCCGCTCGCCCGTAAAGGTGGGTTGTTCCTCTAAACTAAGTTCGCGGCAACGGGCTTCAAACGCCTCCTTCAAATCCGTACCGCCCTGGCGGCGCATTGGAACGTAGAAGTCGCGCAAAAGCAGCAGGGCTTTGTAGATGAGCGAAACGTCCTCGTACTGTGAATCCTTCGCACCTCGCAGTGCTCGACTGTGGAGCTCTACCGACCCGGCCAGGTGTTGATTGGCCCAGCTCTCCAGGTCGGCCAAATCATCAGGAATGTCCTTTTCTTTGGCGCCGCCGTTATTGAGCCGATTTTGTAAGGCATCAAGACGTGCCTGGACTACCATGTAACTGGCTTTGATTTGCCGAAGCTCAGCGAGCGCCTGCTCCTTCTCAACATCAGCATTGACTGCCAGTTCAAGACTGGCCTGAGCCTCTTGTTTGGCAGCCCCCGCTTCCTCTTCAGCAAGCCTAAGAAGTTCCGCATCGCTTTCACCGGCCGCATATGCGCGCGTCCTCGCGTGTTCGGCGGCGATCCTTTTGACCTGTTGAAATGGAGGCTGTACGCGCTCGAGTGCATCGCGCGGTCTTGTCAGGCGCAATGTCTGATGCACAAGGAAATCGGTGAATGTATCAAATTCGGTATCGTCCCAGCTGTGCACCCGAGCTGCCGAGGCGACGGGATGGGCCGTCGAAAGGTCACTGTCGGGATCGAAACCTGGGTTATAGGTTCTAATCGCCTGGCGATAGACGGAGAACTCTCGCCCAAGCTTGTTTGTCAATTCGTAAGATGCTTCTGAAGTGATGATCGCTGTGTGCACGTAGCCAGCTGTTCGCCGGATAAAAGGCTTCACTGGAAGGACCGTTTCGTCCAAATCGCTACTGTCTTCCGGGAGCGCGAAGACTACTAACGGATGATTGCGACCAGGATCATTTAGAAAGGAAACCAACTGATCGACGGCATCCTCTTTATCAACAATCCAAGGCTCTGCCGAAGTAGGTCGGCCATCAAGTAATGCGTTCTGGGTGAAGGCAATCCCGCGAACGAAATTCGGTATTGACCGCGGCACGGTTTCTGTCAGACCAAGTTGGGAACAAATCAGGCGACAGCCGAATACTGCTTCATCGGGCCGGCGTTGAGCTATCCCAACTTCCGTGGTCCATATCCGATTGGTGTCTTTCAGGCGCTCTCTAAGCAGGAACGCCCAATAGGTTGGGTCGTCGAGTTTGATCGCCGCTGCGCGCTCGGAGTGCTCCGCGTCTATCTCAAATGATTCACCGTCCCAGGCTCCATCTGGAATACCCTTTAGATTCCGGCTGGGATCAAATGCCCATTTCAGAACACGTTCTTGAAGTTCGCGGAAGATGTCCTCGCCATTGACTACTAGAGAAATCTGAGACGCGATCCGAACGAATATACGATTGCTTGTATCCGGATAGGTTTCCGGTTCGATCGATGGGTTCATGCTGGCACCTCTGCGCGTTCAAGCAAACCTTTTAGATTGAACTGAATAGCGTTCTGATCGAACGGCGGTTCACGGGAATCTAGGGCACCCCGGACGTACCGCGGCGCCTGGGCATAGCCGTTCCCGATCTGGACAATCGCCAGGATGAACTTCTCGGGTTCGTTCAAGGAGGTGATGACTTCCTGTCGCGTGATCATCACCGTATCGGCACTGTCGATGCGGCCCTTTACCTCGATGAAGCGCATATGGTCCGACTTCGGGTCATAGGAGGCAATGTCATAACCGATCTTCTGGGCGGAGACGTCCTCAGGCGCGTTGCCAAGCGCACGCTCGGCCGCCATGACGGCCTCCATGGCCGCGAGTTCAATCTTGCGACGCGCCTCCGGGTCTTCACTGAAGCCGGAGGTCTGGCGGGCGGTGTTATCGGGTGAACGCGAAACCAGCAGAGCTCTAGGCACGACAACCATACCTCCTCGGACCCTCGGCGGCTGGGAGGATATGAGCCTTTCCTGCTCGATCATGTCCATACGGCGCTTGAGACGTTCCGCGAGCTCTTCAGCGCGCCTTTTTGCATTCTGCCAGTTCAGACGCGTCTTCTTGCCGGCTTTTTCTTCCTCCCTCAACTCGGCGGCACGGGCGTCCCAATGATTGATTTCCTTTCTGAGGCGCTGCTTGACTTCACTCTCGACCTTGTCAATCTCGGGAAGACGGCGTTTGCGAACCTCGGCGACATGGGCCTGCGCCAGGTCGACAGTCGCGAACTGGACGATCTTCCTTTCAAGATCTGACCGGATCCAGTCCTCGTTCAGTAGGTCCTCGACAAGAGAAATTTCTTCGCCAGTCGCCGGCCGCAGGTTGAGGTGAGGGGCAATGCCGGCGTTATGGACCTCGCCAGCCTTTTTGATTGCCGCGAATTGTAGTTTTTGGGAGATGATATTCGGGTTGCCGGATGCGGTTGCCTTGCCATCCTGTACGCCGTGCTCCAGGAGAAAGAGGGCGGAGACGTCACGGCCATCGTCGGTATCGTCGACAAGGACGGCGCCTTGCTTCATGAGGTGGTCATTCTGTTCCCGGATCATGCTGATGATCACATCGAGGAGCGGATGACCGGGATAGATGAATGCCGCAACCGGCTGTTCGTTGATGCGGCTTTTCTCGAAGCAGATCCGTTCGTACTTCTTTTGAACCGGAGCGCCCATGCCGGATTGTCTGTCCCGCTCCCGGACGCTGAGCGGCACATGGGCGATTTCCCAGCGGCCGTCCTCTCGCGGTTTGATCCGGCCACCCAGGTGCTTGAAAGCCTCGATGAAAAAGCTCTGGATGTGATGGGGTTGCAGACGTTGTGCCTCTGCGCGCTCCATTTCCAGACGCAGCTCCTGAACCCGCGCTTCCGGCATGGTGTCGTCGGTGAGCTGACGCTTTTGTAATAGATGGAGGAGGTGGCTCTGGTCCACGGCGCCATCAACAGCTTCGAACAAGCGCGCCTTTACGTCGTCCTGTTCGCCATACTGGATTGCCTCGAAGAGGAGGTCCTTCAATGGCCGGTCTTCAAACAGTTCGCCAAGGACATCATAGACACGCCCTCCCAAGGCTGCGCGCGCGGCCTCGAGCTTTTCCAGCAGCCGGGCATAGACTTCGCCTTCCCGGGTATCTTTTGCGACCAGGTTCCACAGATGGCAGACCTCTGTCTGACCGATCCGGTGAATGCGGCCGAAACGTTGTTCGATCTTGTTCGGGTTCCAGGGCAGGTCGTAGTTGACCATCAGGTGACCGCGCTGGAGATTGACGCCTTCGCCGGCCGCATCGTTGGCGATCAGCACCAGCAGGTCCCGGTCCTGCATGAATCGTTCGACGATCTTGCGCCGCTCTTCCCTGGTGACGCTACCATAAATGACATCGACGGCTTCAGGACGCCCGAGCCGTGCCGTCACCCTTTGGCGGAGATATTCAAGCGTGTCCTTCGGTTCGGTGAAAATGATCAGTTTCCGGCGGTGACCGTCCGGATCGACCATCAGATCATCATCTAGGATCTTGTCCAGCTGCTGCCATTTGGTGTCCTGCCCGGAGCGGAGGACGCCAAGCGCCATTGTTTCAAGGCCCTTGAGTGTCTGGACTTCAAGCTCGAGTTGCTCGATGGTTTCGGCGGTCGTCGCGCTTGCCGAAATCACCTCTTCCAGTTCGTCGATCTCGTCCTGGCCGTATTCCTCCAGGTTCCGGAGCATATCCTCGTTCATTGCACTGGGCGGAGACGGGCGCAGACCGCGCGCAGCAAGCCTTGCTTCGGACAGTTCGTTTTCCAGGCGCTCGCGGCGCCGTTTCAGGGACTGATAGATCGCGGCCGGGCTCGAGGCGAGTCGGCGTTGGAGGATCTGGAGGGCGAAGCCGACATTGTTGCGTTTCTTCCCGTCGTCTTCCGCGAACCGCTGAACCCGGTTCATCTCGTTGCGGACGTATTCCGTAACGGCGGAATAGAGTTCGGCTTCAGCCGGTGTAAGTTCGTATTTGACCGTGTAGGCCCGGCGCTCCGGAAACAGAGGACGGCCATCGAACTTCAGAAGCTCCTCCTTCGTGATGCGTCGCATCATGTCCTCGACATCGGCAACATGAACGCCATCCCGGAAACGGCCCTCGAAGCGGTCTCCGTCAAGCAAGGCCATAAACAGCTGGAAATCTTGCTCCTTGCCATTATGCGGAGTGGCGGACATCAGGAGAAAATGCCGGCAAACGCGACTGAGCAACTGGCCCAGCTGATAGCGCTTGGTGTATTTCGCCTCGTTGCCGAAATAGGTCGCCGACATTCTGTGGGCTTCGTCGGCGATGATCAGGTCCCATTCTGTCGAGGCCTGCAATTTTTGCTGGAGGTCCTCGTTTCGCGCCAGGACATCCAGTCTGGCGATCATGCGATTGCAGTCATTGAATGGATTGCCGGACCGTGAGGTTTCGATCCTGTCACGCGTCAGGATGTCGAACTCCAGGTCGAACTTTTCTCCGAGTTCATCCTGCCACTGTTCGACTAGGCTTCCGGGTGCGACCACGAGGCAACGTTCAAGATCGCTCCGGGCGATGAGCTCCTTGATGAGAAGGCCTGCCATGATGGTCTTCCCGGCGCCGGGATCATCGGCCAGCAGGAAACGCAACGGTTGGCGCGGCAGCATCTCGCCATAGACTGCGGAGATTTGGTGCGGCAGTGGGTCAACGATGCTTGTGTGGATCGCAAGATAGGGATCGAAGAAGTGGGCCAGTTTGATCCGGTTGGCTTCCGTCGTCAGTCGCAAGAGGCCGCCATCGGCGTCGAAGGACCAGTTGCGGCCGCGGTTTTCCACCTTAAGCCTGTGCTCATCATCACGGTACAAGGTCGTCTCGGCCGGCGCTCCGCTTGCATTACGGTAGACGACATTGATAGCCTGATCGCCAATCCATTCGACTGAGATAACTTCTGATTTTTGGTTAGGAACGATTCCAGAAACGACTGAGCCTGGCTTAATCTCGTTCAGAACACCCATTTGCACCCAATTCGCACTGATTCTGCTTAATCGCCGTCTATTTCAGATATTGGGTTTTACAGCACTCACATGCAAGTGTTGAAAGGTGTGGGCTAGAAAGCCGATGGCGACGAAGTAAAAAACTTTTGCATTCATCCTAGTAATGAGATTCCACCTGGAACGCCGTTCCAGGGAGTAACGGGGGGACTCGAGTCTGGGCAGGAGAACGGCGTTACTCATCGAAGTCATGATCTGCGGATCGTCGCCGCTGAAACTCCCAGCCGTCTTCATACTTATCGACCAGGGCATCAATCGCCTTTTCGGAGGCCGTTCTGTCAAATCCTCTGTCGACAAGTCTGTCAGTGACCTTCTCCATAACCTTGTTGAAATCCTTCCAGTTGCCAACTTTGGCAGTCTCGAGAACGAAGTAATGAAACAGCGTCGCGGTGATGTCGTTCCGTGAGGGGCGGTTCTGGTCTTTGATGCGCTTCCGGTACTCCCGTTGGCGCTCTGCTTTTTTGGCAAGTCGTTGTTTGTATGAGGGGCGTGATGACATGGAGGATCCTTCGTGGGTCAGCCTGGAATGAATGAGGAAGTCACCGGAGCGCGGAAATTATTTCCAGGAATACTGGAGGGGCAGTGGCGCGCATCCGGGTTCAACAGATCATGTAGGGTTACGCGGCAGCTCCAGATTGCCCTTCCGCATTCTGATCCGGGTCCTGATTTGCGCTGACGACCCGCTTTTGTGTCGCCTGCGGTCGAGGGGTTGGCTTGGCCGCCGTGCCCTTGCTCTTCGTTGCCTTCTTGGCTGCCTTCTTCGGATTGTTCTTCTCAGCAGCCTTGGCGAACATCATCTGGATGTCTTCATCATCAAGCCCGAGAGCCCATTGGAGCTGCGGGATGGCGCGGTCCTTCAAAAAGCCAGGAGCATCTGGTGCCGGAACCTCTTCGAACCGCTCGAGGCCATGCAGCGTGGTTAGCAGATTCGCCCAGCCACCATTGTTGTCTGGTTCTTCTAGACGAAGGTGCCCGATTGCTGCTGCCCAGTGATCGTCCCGTTGCAAGGTGCCAATCATGTGCTTGAGTGTGCTGTAAGCCTCTTCAGCTTGCAGACGGATTTTCTCGCGCAGATGACTTTTGACGACCGCCTTGCCACGAAGCTTTGGTTCATAGGCTTCGATGACAGCCAGAAGGATGATACCCAGCAACTCCTTGAGCCGAGCGATCCGGGTTCGTTGAACCTGAGCACCATACCTGGCCAGGCCCGTCAGCCCGGGACCGTCTTCAACCGGATGATCAGACTCCTCCTGATCTGCGGGTCCGGTTAGCATGACCGCGACATCCTGGACCCGTGGACGATCGCCGCTCTCAAAGACTTTGAGGACTTCCTCAATTCTGTCGGGGTTCGCGTGGGCGAGTTTGAACAGGATGGTCGGCGAGACAGCCAGTCGCGTACATTTTGGTTTGAACTGAGTGAGGTTGCGATGCACTGCACGATAGTTGCGAGCATGCCGGGCTGTGATACCCAAAGTGTTCTCCAGCCAATGCTCGCAGATCTTGTCGTCGCCAATTACGTCGGTCGCCTCATCGATCAAGGCGCCCAGTTTAAAGGTCGCGTCCGTGTCTTTTTTCTGATGTCCGCGGATGGTATCGGCGATCGCCTTGATGCGGGTCTGGTCATCGCCCTTCAGGTTTTCGATATCGAATTTTTGATCTGTGTTCGTCAATGTCACGTCTCCTGATCTGGTTGTGAAGCGACCCGATTGAGGCGCTGTTCTTCACTCAAAGACCAAGAAATTGGGGGAGGCAAGGTGTTAGACTTCGGATGACTAACGGCTGAGGCGCCGTAAAGGTCAAATGAAAACAATATGATAAATGAATGGATCTCGAACCGGGTGACTGTTGGGTTCAAATCGAATCCTTGAGTTGAAAATGCGCTCCAAGGACTCGCGCAAGGATTCAATCGAGTGTCAAAATCGGCACCAAAAATGAAAATGCCCATGATCGTGCGATTGCGATATCGAGC
>NZ_JBDWHW010000256.1:0-11113 GCF_039975035.1 Hoeflea sp.
GGCGAATTAACGCTTGGAGAACTGGAACGACCGGCGGGCCTTGGCCTTGCCGTATTTCTTACGTTCGACAACGCGGCTGTCGCGGGTCAGGAAGCCACCCTTCTTGAGAACCGCGCGCAGGCCCGGCTCGTAATAGGTCAGCGCCTTGGAGATGCCGTGACGGACCGCACCGGCCTGGCCGGAAAGACCGCCGCCGGTGACCGTGCAGACCACGTCGAACTGACCCTGACGGGCAGCGGCGACAACAGGCTGCTGGACAACCATCTGCAACACGGGACGAGCGAAGTAGGTGACGAAATCACGGCCGTTGACTGTAATCTTGCCGGTGCCCGGCTTGATCCAGACGCGGGCGATTGCGTTCTTGCGCTTGCCGGTAGCATAGGAGCGGCCAAGATCATCGACCTTGCGCACATGGACCGGGGCTTCCGGTGCAGCTTCAGCAGCGGTCACGGATGCGCCGAGCTCCTCAAGCGAATTGAGTTCAGCCATTATCAGGCGCTCCTTTTGTTCTTGGTGTTCAGCGAAGCGACGTCAAGAACGGTCGGCTGCTGAGCTTCATGCGGATGAGTGGAACCGGCATAAACGCGCAGGTTTTTCATCTGGCGACGGCCAAGCGGGCCGCGCGGAACCATGCGCTCGACAGCCTTTTCGATGATCCGCTCCGGAAAGCGACCTTCGAAAATCTGGCGCGCGGTGCGCTCCTTGATGCCGCCGGGATAACCGGTGTGCCAGTAATATTTCTTGTCGGTGTATTTGTTGCCGGTCAGAACCGCCTTTTCAGCGTTGATGACCACGACATTGTCGCCATCGTCAACGTGAGGGGTGTAGGTGACTTTGTTCTTGCCGCGCAGGATGTTGGCGATAACAGTGGCGAGACGACCAACGACGAGATCTGTCGCGTCGATAATCACCCACTTCTTATCCACCTCTGCAGGTTTCTGCGAGAAGGTTTTCATGGAGTTCTCTCTTCATTCAGGATCCGGGTGCGCCAAAAGGCAGAGGCCGGACGTTTCTTGTTGCTTGGGTTGTTCCGGGCGGCTGCAATACATCCGCTCCACAACAACTGATGCGCCGAAATTCACAAATTGCGACGCTGCGTGCTTATAGGGGAGGGCAAAATAGCCGTCAAGCGACAGGTTTGAAGTGCGGCTTTAAATAACAATATAAAAACAACAGATTAGGTGTGCGGTATAATAATACCGTACAAATTCTCGCCAAACCCGATCAAACACGGGGCGGAATTGAATAGGTCGCGGTGGCGTGAGCCACCAGTTCTCCGCCGGAATCACAAATGGCGATGTCGGTGACAACCAGCCGTTTGCCCAGTTTCAGGATCGTGGCTGTCGCGTTGAGGGACCCCGGTTCCGGCTTCATCAGAAAGTTGATGTTGAGATTGGTGGTAACCGCCAGCGCCACGCGTCCGATATGAGCCAGGATCACCGCATAAGCCGCCAGGTCCGAGAGCATGAACATGGTCGGCCCGCTGACGGTTCCGCCGGGGCGCAGATGTCGCTGATCGGCATTGAGGCGCACGAGCGCCGATCCGGGAGACACCTCGATCACCTCGATAGTGTCGCCATTGACTTTGATCTGCGGGAACACTTCGTCGAGATAGCTGGAGACTTCGGGGGCGGTCATCACGGGCGTGGCCGGTGTGGGCATGGGCAGTGTCCTGTTGAGGGAAGTGATATATGCGTTCGGGCGGGAGGGTGCGGGAAAATCACCCGTGATATTGAGATGGCACAATCGCCATCGGCCATTCTCCTCCCGGCAGAATCTTGTTGCCGGCAAAATCGCGGAAATTGCCGGTCTGGTCAACGCCGAGACAGGCTTCCCGCAACCGGTTGACCGCGCTAAACTGTGATCAAACACGAAAGGGTCTGTGCTGATGAACGTCGTTGAATTGAAACAGGATGCGCCGGGCGGTCTGGTGAAATCGCTAAAGCTGGGCAATGTCCTGCGCCTGGAGATGAACAATCCGCCGGCCAACGCGCTGTCGATCGCACTGATGCAGGCGCTCAAGGACGCGCTGGACGCGACGCGGCAGGACACATCGATCCGGGTGGTTGTCATCGCCTCGGCCACGCCGGGCAAGCTGTTTTCCGCCGGTCACGACCTGAAGGAACTCACCCTGCACCGCGCCGATGAAGACCGGGGCAGGGCGTTCTTTGTCCGCAGCATGAAGCTCTGTGCCGAACTTATGCAGACAATCGTGCATCTGCCTGTCCCGGTGATCGCCGAGGTTGATGGCCTGGCCACTGCCGCCGGTTGCCAGCTTGTCGCCTCTTGCGACCTGGCAATGTGCACCGACACTTCGGCCTTTTGTACGCCCGGCGTCAATATCGGGCTTTTCTGTTCGACGCCGATGGTGGCGCTCAGCCGCAACGTCCACCGCAAGCAGGCCATGGAAATGCTGTTGACAGGCGAAACAATCGACGCCTCGACAGCGCGGGAATTCGGGTTGATCAACCGGATCATGCCACGGCAGTACCTGAATCAGATTGTCATGAAATACGCCGAAGTCATTGCGTCCAAATCACCTTTGACCGTCAAGATTGGTAAGGAGGCGTTCTACCGCCAGGCCGAGATGTCGCTGGAAGGGGCGTATGAATACACCGCAGGCGTGATGGTCGAAAACATGCTGGCGCGTGACGCGGAGGAAGGCATGAACGCCTTCATTGCCAAGCGCATGCCGGAATGGACCGGGGAGTAAGGCCGCACAGCCGGGACCGGTCAGGGCCCGGCAAATGAATTGACAGGTGTCGGTTCGATCGATATGTTCTCGATATGTTCTGAAATGTCGCATGTCTTGCCTACGACGCCTGCCGAGGCGGAGGTTGACCCCGCCACTCAGCGAAGGAAGCCGCTATGACCCTTGCCCCACGCATCACCCTGATCACGCTTGGTGTCGCTGATGTCGCTGTCTCGACCGCGTTTTATGAAAAGCTGGGGTTCAAGCGGTCGTCGGCATCCAATGACAGCGTCAGTTTCTTTCACATGAACGGCACCGTGCTGGGGGTGTTTGGCCGCGATGCGCTTGCAGCCGATGCCGGTCTTGAACCAACCGCCGCGCAGAGCTTCGAAGGCGTCTCGCTGGCGCACAATCTGGGCTCGAAAGAAGAAGTTGATGCCGCCTGGGAGTTCGCGGTTGAGTGCGGCGCCGGACCGGTCAAGAAACCCCATGAAGTGTTCTGGGGCGGATATTCGGGCTATTTTTCCGATCCAGACGGACATTTGTGGGAACTGGCATACAACCCGTTCATGGAGCTGGGCGAAGACGGTCACATGATCCTGCCGGACTAATGCACGGCACGCGAACCGTGCGGTGGTTTTGCGATAACGCCATGCACATCAGGACCTTGCGCGCGGCACCTGACTCTGTTTGACGGCGACGCGTGAGTGCAATTCAAGCCTCGGGATGACGGAATGGCGATCGGCACGGAATTTCTCTGGCGCGCCGAAATGGCCTGACGCGCAAGGTATCAACGTTGCGGTGCTGCAGGTGGTTACCGACAATGCGCCGGCGCGGGCGCTCTATCGCTAGCTCGGATTCAGCACAGAACTGTTTGATTATTTCTACATGCAGCAGCCTCAGCCTTAATCCGCACTCCGCTCATACTAGTGGTCTGACCGAAACAGATGATACCCATCTGTTTCGAAAAGTCAGCCCACAAGCTATTGATCTGGTGAGGCGATTTGTCCTGGCAGATGGGAAGCATCTGTCAAGATCGCACCACTAGTCGATGATCCTGAGCAGCGGTCGGTTCCGGATCATGTCATCATCGCTGGCATTGGCGTCACAAGCGATCACCCGGCAGGCGTTGGTGTCGCGCGCCGGCACGCTGGCCCAGACGCCGATGGAGTTTCCGGGGCACATCAACGAGGAACCGACATAACGGTCATAGATCGGCAGACCTTGCCTGGAGGTATGGCGCAAGATCACGGCACCCTCGCGGACCAGTGCGGCGCGAATGGCGTTGCAATCGGTTTTTATGGTCTCTATCCGGCTGATGGCGTTTGCCGGACCGCTCGCCGCAGCCAGGGTTACACCCACAAGTGCGGTGACAAAGAGCAATTTGCCATCAAACATGCGCATCGGCATAACGGTTTCCTCCAGCGGGGCTCTATGATGAAGTCTATGGGCGCAATGTGTCGCAGGTTTGATCATGGGCGGGAACGGTGGCTTGACGTGCCGGTGCGCCGTTGCGACAACAATCGAGGATCTAGCTGGATATATTGCTGATGAATCACGACCAGTACGACAATTTCTACATTTCCGGCATCTTGCATTCGGTCCGGACCATAGCCGTGGTCGGAGCATCAGCCAACGATGTCCGTCCGAGCTTTTTCGTCATGAAATACCTGCTCAACAAGGGCTATCAGGTCATTCCGGTCAATCCGGGACAGGCCGGCCGCGAAATTCTCGGGCAAATGACCTACGCCAGGCTTGCCGATATCCCTGTAGCCATCGACATGGTCGATATCTTCCGTGCCTCCGATGCGGTGCCCGGCATCGTTGAGGAAGTGCTGGCGCTCGACCCCTTGCCCAAGGTGATCTGGATGCAGCTGACGGTGCGCCATGACGAGGCTGCGGCGCGCGCCGAATCAGCCGGCATCAAGGTGGTGATGAACCGCTGCCCAAAAATCGAATATGCCAGGCTGTCCGGAGAAATCGGCTGGAACGGCGTCAATTCCGGCGTCCTGTCGTCGCGCAAACCGGTGATGCGAACAGGTTTCCAGAGTTACGGGCTGCGCGACAAGCCGGACGACAACAACAACTGACGCTCGCAATGTCTGGGGCTTGCGGCCGGCTTCATGCCGATTTCACGCCACAGTTCCGGTGCATGGATGATGCCGGTTTTGCCGGGCGTGCCAGCCCGCAATGAACTGGAGCTGTGCAATGAACCATCCTGGCAGATCATCATGATCGGGATCTTCAAACTGATGCGGACCACCGCGTTTCTCGTTGTGCTCGCAGTTTCCCTGGCGACCACCGCTGTCAGCATGGGGATCTGGGCGATATCGCTCACAGCGCAAGTCTCGACAATGACAGCAAGTGCCGCCGCCGCTGCCATTGCCAATCGAAAAGCCATCGCCGCCGCCATGGTTCGCACCAAGGCCAAGGCGAGGTTGCGCCGCGTCATGGTCGCCTTGCCGATCGCCGGCGTGGCGGCTGCCATTGCTTTTGAAAGGCAGGACTACCTCGAATGGAAACAGGACAATCCCGTCCGCGATGTTGAGGACTATGGCTGCGAGGTCGGTACGGTGTCAGCCGAAGTGATCGACGATGTCCTGCAGGAATTGCCGGAGCAAGTGCGGCCGTCAAGGGACTGGCTGCTTGCCCGTCTGCCCGGTTGCGAGGCGGTGGATCCGGATTAGGAGGCGCCGGAAAGCTGAGCCTGACAGACCAGCGGGCATCCAGCCGGAACGTCGGGCGGTTGGCCGGCTCCCATTTTTGCCAGGGGGCTTTGTCACGGAATAATTTTCCACGACAGCTTGAACATTGAAGCCCGACTGGCGGAGAAGAACCGCGTGCGCGCAAAAATCTTCTTTGACGCTGGCGCGTACATGCGGGATAACCGCTTTCACAGTCATTTCGGGCACAAGGGGAGAGGTCCATGTCGAACAATCAGCCAGGTTTTGATACGCTTGCGATACATGCGGGGGCCCAGCCGGATCCGGCCACCGGCGCACGCACCACACCGATTTACCAGACCACCGCGTTCGTTTTTGATGACGCCGATCATGCTGCATCGCTGTTCGGGCTGAAAGCCTTCGGCAACATCTACACCCGCATCATGAATCCGACCCAGGCCGTGCTCGAAGAGCGGATGGCGGCGCTGGAAGGCGGCACTGCGGCGCTGGCCGTTGCCTCGGGCCATGCAGCACAGTTGATCGTGTTCCATACCCTGATGAGCCCCGGCGACAATTTCATTGCCGCCAACCGTCTCTATGGCGGCTCGATCAACCAGTTCGGCAAAACCTTCAAGTCGTTTGACTGGCATGTGCGATGGGCCGATCCGGCGGATATGAGCAGCATTGAAAGCCAGATCGACGAGCGCACCAAGGCGATCTTTGTCGAAAGCCTGGCCAATCCGGGCGGCACATTTGTCGATATCAACGCCATTGCCGAAGTGGCGCGCAAGCACGGCTTGCCGCTGATCGTCGACAACACCATGGCGTCTCCCTACCTGATCCGGCCGATCGAGCATGGCGCCGACATCGTGGTCCATTCGCTGACCAAATTTGTCGGCGGCCACGGCAACTCGATGGGGGGCGTGATTGTTGACGGTGGATCATTCGATTGGTCGAAATCCGGCAAATATCCGACCTTGTCCGAGCCCCGCTCGGAATATGGCAACATGGTGCTGCACGAAACCTTCGGCAACTTTGCCTTTGCCATCGCCTGCCGCGTGATTGGCCTGCGTGACCTGGGGCCGGCAATCTCGCCTTTCAACGCCTTCATGCTGCTGACTGGTGCTGAAACCCTGCCGCTGCGCATGCAGCGCCACTGCGACAACGCGCTGGCTGTTGCCGAATGGCTGTCCAGGCACGAAAAGGTCGCCTGGGTGCATTACGCCGGCCTGCCTGATCATGAAAACCACGCATTGCAGCAGCGTTATTCCCCCAAGGGCGCTGGCTCTGTGTTCACCTTCGGCCTCAAGGGTGGCTATGATGCAGGCGTCAAGCTTGTCGATGGCCTGGAGATGTTCTCGCATCTGGCCAATATCGGCGACACCCGCTCGCTGGTCATCCATCCGGCCTCGACCACCCACGCCCAGCTGTCACCGGAGCAGCAGGTTGCTGCGGGTGCTGGACCTGACGTGGTGCGGCTGTCGATCGGCATCGAAGACGTCAAGGACATCATCGCCGATCTCGAACAGGCGCTCGCCAAGGCCTGAGCGCTCGAGCCATGCTATTCTGGCCAGGGCCCGGCAACACGTTGCCGGGCCCGTTTTTGAATTGCAGTTGCACCTTTCGGGATGGTTGCGGAAAAGCTGCGCCGCTGCTTTGATGCACATCGAAGGAGGTCCGCGCCATGATCCGATTGTTCTTCCCGTTGCTGTGTTTGCTGATGCTCGGCTTTGCGCCGGCGCGCGCTCAGGTGCTGACTTCCATCCCGTCTGCTGTGGCGGACGACCCGAAAGCCTTCTGGGGCGCGGTCATGGAGGAATTTTACGGCTCCTATGACAAGCGCCGCAAATGCTGGTTCGGCACCGTTGGCTCGGAAAAGCTGTGCATGCGCCCGCATCTGGTGTCGACTGTGTCCATCAACAACACTCCGGTGCACTTCGTCGCAATGGCCGGTTATGCGCAGGACTCCGACGGCGGCCGTGCGGAATGTCATGGCTGCAGCGGAAAACTGGGCCTGGTTGTTTTGCAGCAAACAAATGAGCGGCTTGCAGTGGTGGCCAGGAACGGCCTGGCTGACGATGTCGGCTCCTGGGGAACAGTTCCACCAGAGGAAGCGTTTCGCGTGGTTGGTCTGGGGCCGGGCAATCATGGCTGGCTGATGGAGTTCTACTACACCGGCCAGGGCTACACAGAGGGCGGTGTCGGCGTCTTTGGTGCCATCGGCGACAGGATTGTTGATCTTGGCTTCATCTCAACTCATTCGGACAACGAGGGAACCTGCGGCGAGGATCTGGGCGTGTGCTACCGTCACAGCTATGAAATCCTGACCGATCCCGCCGCATCCGGCGCGCGCTTTGGCGACCTGATCGCCCGCAAGCTCGAAAGCACCAATGCGGCTGCGCCGGAAACGATCCGGATTCCTTTCGCCGAGCAGGAACTGAAATACCAGATGCCTGCGGCGCTCGAGGCGGCATTGGGCAACTGAGTTCGGTCCCGCTTGATCTGCCGCAACGTACACAGCTGCGCGCGGCGCTACACTCCAGCATAGTTTACATGCAGGAGGTCCCATGTTCACAGTTAATTCGAAATCCATAGCCCTGTCCGCAGCGGTCCTGCTTGGCCTGACGTCGTCAGCGCTTGCGCAATCGGCCAATCCTGCCTGGCTTGATCAATTGTCCGAGCAACTCGCCGGTGAGCAAGAGTGTGCCGTCGAGTACTATGTCAACGTCAGGGAAGCCCAGCTGGCGGGACGGCTGACATTTGAAGCCCGCGCCCAGTGTGCGGATGGCCGTCAGTTCGATGGATCGCTGATCGAGCCGGCTGAGAAGTTTACCATCAGCGAATGCGGCGTTCAGGTCTGCTGACGTTTTACCGATCCGTGGCGGCGGCCATGTCGGCCGCCAGCCATGCCATGCCGTCGCAGAACCAGAGCTTGAAGACCGAGGAAAGCATGGCCCCGGCAAAGGCCGCCCAGGGATCGAGCACCCACAGGCCGTAGGCGAGCGGGATGATGGACGCTCCCGAAAGCACTGACAGGATCATCGCCCGCTGCGCGTGGCGGGTCGGGATTTCACGGGTTTTTCTGTCAAGCCAATAGCGTTCGCCCAACACCGCTTGCGAGGCCCAGTTGTTCAGACTGGCCGGGGGCGGAAAGGCGCGCGGATTGACGAGTGTCCAGACGATCAGCACACCGACGGGCACGAGGCACCACCAGCCGATCCAGACGCGGCTCCAGATCGCGAGCGCCAGCAAGGCGAGGATAGGGACCCGGGTCCAGAAGCTGAACGGATTGGCATGACGCGCCCAGGTGGCGTCATCCATGCTCATAGATCTTTCAATTGCCTTGTCGAGGCGCATGGGTGCATCCTTGCAGGGACGTTTCGCAAAAAACGTCCCAACGTCGTATCATATTCATCTCCGGGCGCAACGTCCCCGGGTTCCACAGCACTTCATGCGAGTTATCATGACCAGCAAAAACCTCATTGCCGTCGCTGCCTCCGTCGAGGCTGACATCTCCAGACCGGACGCGGCAAAAGTGATCTCTGGGGATCCGGTTCACACCACCTGGAACCTGGAGGAGCGCGACGGACTTTATTGCGGCATCTGGCAATCCACGCCCGGCAAGTGGCGGATATCCTATGATGAATGGGAGTATTGCCACATTCTCGCGGGTGTGTCGGTGATCTGCGAGGATGGCGGTGAGGCTGTCACGGTCAAGACCGGCGACAGTTTCATCCTGAGGCCCGGCTTCAAGGGAAGCTGGGAAGTGATTGAAACGACTCGCAAAGACTATGTTATCCGGCTGTAGATCGGATCACGCAGGCCGTGATCCGACAATCAGGCTTTCAAGTCCGTGGAAATGGTAGCTGTCGCGATAGCTCGGCGCTTGGCGCAAACTGAGTTCCGGGTGGCGTGAAAACAGCACAGTCAGTGATTCCTGCAGTTCAAGCCGTGCCAGCGGCGCGCCGATACAAAAGTGCAGACCCGCGCCAAAGGTCACGTTTTTCTGGTCGCTGCGGCCAGGGCGAAACTCATGCGCCGCCTCGAAGGCTGAGGGATCGCGGTTGGCCGCACCAAGCAGCAGCGCCACCTGTTCACCCGGTTTGAGCGTGACGGGACCCAGGTCGACCGCCTCATAGGCGTAACGGGTGAACATATGCAGTGGCGCGTCAAATCTCAGCGCTTCCTCGATGCTTGCGGCGGCGAGCTCCGGAGTGGCGAAGAACCGTTGCGGATCGCCGCCCTGATCGAGAATGGTCTTCACCGCATTGCCGGTCTGGTGCACGGTGGCTTCATGCCCGGCATTAAGCAGGAGAACGCAGGTGGAAATCAGTTCGGCGTCCGACAGCTTTTCGCCGGTGTCTCGCACCGCGATCAGGGCCGACAGTAAATCATCGGCACTGGTGTGCCGGTGCTCCTCGATGTGGCTGGTGAGAAACGCGCCGAATTCCGCCGAGGCGCGATTGGCCCGTTCTTCGGTCTCCCGCGACCGGTGCGGCACATACATCTCGCACATGGCATGCGACCAGGCGAGCAGATCATCGGCGCGTTGCACCGGTACGCCAAGCAGTTCACAAATCACCGTCAGCGGGATCGGCGTCGCGAAGGCGGGCAGCAGATCGAATGGTTCTGAGGCGGGCAGGGCGTCAACCAACTGGTTGGCGAGGAAGCTGATACGTGGTCTGAGCCGTTCGACTGAGCGTGAAACGAAGGCGCGATTGACCAGCGTTCTCAGCCGCGTGTGCGCCGGCGGTTCGCGCTCGAGCAACGACCCGCTTTCGATCCGGTCGAAATCACCAAGATGCCCGCGCCCTTCGACCGGGTTCAAAGGCGCGCCCCAGCGGTTCTCGCGGCCCAGCCTACGGTCCCTGAGCAGCGCGTTGACCTGATCAAAGCCCGCCACGCACCACATGCCGTAGTCCCGCCAGAAGAAGACCGGCGAGGTGCGGTGCATCTCGGCGTAGAAGCGGTATGGCTCCTGAACGAAGCCGGGATCATGCGGGTCTTGAGAGACTGAGAACTGATGTGTGGTCATGGCGAAGACTTATCGCGGATTGATCCACGGCGAAATCCTGCGCCACGGATCAGATCTCATTTTTTGGGGATGACCGGGGAAAACACGCCCGGCTGGCAAAGACGACTTGTCCAACGCTTGATAACCTTGGCTTCAAGGGCCGCGGCACTTGCCCGAAACCCGTACACAGCCCCCGAGCTGGTGGATCTGTTGAAAACAGGCCGGGTCTTTTGTGCCAACCAGCGCAGATGATGCGTAAACCCCGGTCTTCGTGACGTGTTGAGACAAGTATGCCGCACGGTTTTTCGAAATGAACGCAAACTCCCAATCTCCCGCCATTGCAACAACCGCGAAGCATTGAGCTGCAAGAGCGCGTGAACCGAATGCGGTTGACAATTCCGCATGCGGACGTTTCCAGCCAGGGGAAATGACGGTGCAATGCAGACAAATCCCGAACCGTAACCTCAATTTAACGTGAGTGTTGAACAACACCATCCAGCCGTTTCGCTGCCTTGCGTCTTGAAGCGGCGGGGGGGCACACTCTATGTAGTGGGTTCAATAAGACTGATTCCCTGCGGGCCTTGCGTCTGCCGGGCCGTTTGACAAGGGAAGCGCAATGAAAAATACAGTCGATACAGCCATGGCCCTGGTGCCCATGGTCGTTGAACAGACAAACCGGGGCGAACGGTCTTACGATATTTATTCGCGGCTTCTCAAGGAGCGGATCATCTTCATCACCGGCCC
>NZ_JBDWHW010000257.1:0-8318 GCF_039975035.1 Hoeflea sp.
AGACACGACCCTGTCAGCAGAAAAACCCCGAGAGGGTTTGAGAAACCGATCCGCATGATGGTCATTGGGCCAGCGCGTCCTCCCTTGACTGACTGACTTCCACCACGGTCAGATCGTGGATCTGTCCGCTGCGTGTCGCATAACTGATCGATTGGCCGGCCTTGAGACCGATCAGGGCGGTGCCGACGGGCGTCGTGATCGACACGCGCCCATCTTCGATGTTGGCTTCACCCGGATAGACCAGATTGACCGTTTTGCTTTGTTGGCCGTCGACCATATAGGTCACGGAGGATCCCATGCGCACGACAGTGGCGGCGATGGCCTTGTCGCTGACGATACGTGCACGCTCGATTTCTTCGGCAAGGCTTGCCGCAATCTCGGGACTGCGCTGTTCAAGGGCCGCGACAAGATTGCTGAGCCGGTCGTAATCGATCTGGCTGATCGTTATTCTTGGTTTGCGCCGCTTATTCTGCTGCATTGAATTGTCCACGCATTCGTGCGGTCCCGGTCGCTGGCGACACGGGTGCATGTTGATCTGAAAATCTGTGTTGTTTTACGCCGCTTTGCGCGAGATGATCGAACTGCCGTCAGGCAAGATCGGATATCCGCTGAACAACCCCCGCGGTTCGGGGGCGCTGGTCACCGAACCGGGGGGCAGAATCCTGCGATGGGAAAGGCCCTGAAATAACAATCAAACCGGGTTTCGTGCGTTTTCATGGTTTAAATGTGGGATAAGGCCGGTGCGATGTCAAGGCATCCGCGGGCGCCGGGTGACAGGGCGGCAAGACATGGTTTTGCCAAAAGTCACAGCGCCGGGGCCGGGCTTGCCGCGCGACCCGGTGACGGTGGCGAGATGATAGTCGTGGATCTCGTCGCGGTTGCGAAAATGCCAGACCCTTCATCTCCACTTGAAGCGGGGCACTGCCTGCGCTATGAGCTTGATCATGACGATGCATGTGGCACAGAACAATTGGTGGTGGGTTCGCTTCTAGGCGGCCTTGACCACGCGTGTGCGTTAGAGATCAACAAGCCGCCCGGGACCTCACGGTCCGGCGGCTTTTTGTTTGACCCGCCGGACCTGGGTCGCCGGAACGGTTCAAACGGAGTTATGAAATGGGCACGACTGTACTTTCAGACGGCGCGGAGCGGTATGAAACACGCGGCGGGGTGTCGGTGACGCGCAGACGGCGCGAAACGCCTTATGCCGATGCGGTTTCCGATTACGTCGATGCGCTCGACAGCCGGCGCGGCGCAGTGTTTTCGTCAAATTACGAATATCCGGGCCGCTATACACGCTGGGATACCGCAATCGTCGATCCGCCGCTGGGGATATCCTCGCAAGGCCGACGGCTGACGATCGAGGCGTACAATGGCCGCGGCGAAGCGCTGCTTGAAATTCTTGCCAGCCGGCTGACGGGGCATGCGCAGTTCACGGTCTCGTCGCGCGGATCGCGGAGCATCGAAATCGACATCGCCGAACCGGATCGGGTGATCTCCGAAGAAGAGCGTTCACGCGCGCCGACGGTCTTCTCGGTCTTGCGCGTCATTGTCGATCAGTTTCACTCGGATGAGGATGGCAATATCGGGTTTTATGGCGCGTTCGGCTACGATCTGGCGTTTCAATTCGATTCCGTTCCGGCCAAGCTCGACCGTCCCGAAGACCAGCCCGATCTGCTGTTGTATCTGCCGGATGAAATCCTGGTGGTCGATCACCATGCCGCCAAGGCCTGGATCGACCGTTATGATTTTGCGCTGGGCGGAGTGACTACCGAGGGCCGCGACAGCGAGATCGCGCCGGAGCCTTTCCGCCCCTCTGACCGCAGTCCCCAACGCGGCGATCACACGCCGGGCGAATACGCGGAACTGGTCAAGCGCGCCAAGCAAAGCTTCAAGCGCGGAGACCTGTTCGAAGTGGTGCCGGGGCAGACATTTTTCGAGCGCTGCGAAGCCCGGCCGTCGGAAATCAGCCGCAGGCTTAAAAACATCAATCCGTCGCCCTATTCGTTTTTCATCAATCTGGGCCGTCAGGAATATCTCGTCGGCGCGTCGCCGGAAATGTTCGTGCGGGTCAATGGCCGCCGCATCGAGACGTGTCCGATCTCCGGCACAATCAAGCGCGGCGACGACGCGATTTCCGATTCAGAGCAGATCCTCACACTGCTCAATTCCAAGAAGGATGAATCCGAGCTGACCATGTGCTCGGATGTGGATCGCAACGACAAGAGCCGGGTCTGCGAACCGGGATCGGTCAGGGTCATCGGCCGCCGTCAGATCGAGATGTACTCCCGGCTGATACACACCGTCGATCATATCGAGGGCCGCTTGCGTGACGGCATGGATGCGTTTGACGGTTTCCTGAGCCACGCCTGGGCGGTGACGGTGACCGGCGCGCCGAAGCTCTGGGCGATGCGGTTTCTCGAAAACAACGAGAAGAGTCCGCGCGTCTGGTACGGCGGCGCTGTCGGCATGGTCAATTTCAACGGCGACATGAACACCGGCCTGACGCTTCGGACCATCCGCATCAAGGATGGTATCGCCGAAGTCCGTGCCGGCGCCACGTTGCTGTATGATTCAAACCCCGAAGAGGAAGAAGCCGAAACCGAGCTGAAAGCCTCGGCGATGCTGTCGGCGATCCGGGACGCACGGCTTGGCAATGCCGGTTCATCCGCGCGCGAGACTGCGAAGGTCGGCGAGGGGGTCTCGATCCTGCTGGTCGATCACGAGGATTCCTTTGTTCACACGCTGGCCAATTACTTCCGCCAGACCGGAGCCAGGGTGACCACCGTTCGCGCACCGGTTGACGCGGCGATTTTCGACCGGGTGTCGCCCGATCTTGTGGTGCTGTCGCCCGGACCTGGAAGTCCGAAGGATTTCGATTGCGCCGCCACCATCAAGAAGATCCTCGCAGCCGAGCTTCCGGTGTTTGGCGTCTGTCTTGGCTTGCAGGCGCTGGTCGAGAGTTTTGGCGGCAGCTTGCGGGAACTGGCGGTGCCTGTTCATGGCAAGCCGTCACGAATCCGGGTTTCTCCCAACGGGATGCTATTCTCCGGCCTTGCGAAAGAGGTGACGGTGGGCCGCTACCATTCGATTTTCGCGGACTATGCCACAATGCCAAGGGAATTTCGTGTTACCGCGGAAACCGATGACGGGGTTATCATGGCGATCGAGCATGAAAGCCTGCCGGTGGCGGCAGTGCAGTTTCATCCTGAATCGATCATGACCCTGGGTCAGGACGCGGGCATGCGGATAATCGAGAATGTGGTGGCGCATATGGGGCGGCGGAAAAAGGTGGAAGCGGCATGAGACATGGTCTCGAGATGAGAGCGGGGCGGGCGGTGGCGACACTGATGACGCTGGCAATCTGTCTGTCCGCCGGTATGGTTCCGGCACGGGCGCAATCTGATGATGGCCTCGAGGAGGGCCGGGAACTGGTCGAGACCAATTGCGGGAAATGCCATGCGGTGGGCCCGGCAGACGCCAGCCCGCATGAGATGGCGCCGCCGTTCCGCGATTTGTCCGAGCGCTTCCCGATGGATGCGCTGGAGGAAGCCTTTGGTGATGGCCGGATCTATTCGGACCATCCCGACATGCCCGAATTCATCGCCACTCCGACACAGGTCGAAGCCATCATCGCCTATATTGCTTCGTTGCAGGACTAGACCCGGTGCCGCAATCTTCAAGAACGATCCGCCGGCTGGCCTTCTGGTCGATTCCGCTGGCTTTCGGCGTGATGGCGCTGAAGTTTGTTGCATGGCATGTGACCGGCTCGATCGCGCTTTATTCCGATGCGCTTGAATCGATCGTCAATGTGATCGCCGCGACGGCGGCTTTTATCGCCATCGGGTATGCGCAGAAACCGGCGGATACCAGTCATCCCTACGGCCATCACAAGGCGGAGTATTTCTCCGCCGTTCTGGAAGGTGTGCTGATTGTGGTTGCGGCGCTGCTGATCGTCAATGAGGCCGTGGGGGGATTGCTGGAGCCGAAACGAATCGATGCGCCGCTGACGGGCCTGGCGATCAACACGGTGGCGGCCCTCATCAACGGGGTCTGGGCGGCGGCATTGTTGCGGATCGGGCGTCGCCACCGGTCACCTGCGCTGCAGGCTGACGGGCATCATATCTTGTCGGACGTGGTCACCTCGGTCGGAGTGATCTTCGGGCTCGGTCTGGCGCTGGCGTTCGACCAGCCGCGGCTTGATCCGCTGCTGGCGCTGATTGTCGCCTGCAACGTGTTGTGGCAGGGCTGGAAAGTGATTGCCTCATCGGTTGACGGCTTGATGGACCGGGCCATCGATCCGGTGGATGAAAAGCGGATCCAGGACATCATCAAGGCGGAAGCGGACGGCGCCATCGAGGCGCATGATATCCGCACACGCATGGCCGGCCGGGTGTCGTTCGTCGAGTTTCACCTTGTGGTGGATGGCTCCATGAGTGTGGAAAAATCTCACCGCATCTGTGACCGCCTGGAGGCTGCGCTGACCCAGGCGCTTGAGGGTGTCAGGGTGATCATCCATGTCGAACCGGGCCACAAGGCCAAGGACGAAGGCGTTCGGTTGGGCTGAGCGCACCATTGCGGGCCCGGCTCAGCTTTCAGAGGCGGAACCTGTCATCCGCCGAATCTCTCCAACGCCATGCAAAACACAGCCGGGTCGACATTGCCGCCGGAAACGGTGACGATCACGTCCTCGCCTTCGATCTCGTCTGAATGAAACAGAGCGGCGGCCAAGGCGACAGCACCGCCGGGTTCGGCGACAAGCTTGAGCCGGGAGAAGGCAAGAGCCATGGCATGAAGCGCCTCGTCTTCGTTCACCACCAGTCCCGGACCGGCAAGCCGGGAGACAATCGGGAAGGTCAGGTTGCCTGGTTGCGGGGTGATGATCGCATCGCAAAGCGAGCCGGAGAGGCGGCTGTTGCGTTCGATGTGGCCTGACGCCAGGCTGCGGGCCATGTCATCGAAGTCTTCGGGTTCCACCGGGCGTGCCCGCAGGCCCGGGGCGTCGGCCTCGAGCGACAGTGCGACACCGGAGGTAAAGCCACCGCCGCCGCAGCAAACAAGCACATCCGCCTCGGTGATACCCTCCGCTGCGGCCTGTTCGGCGATTTCCAGCCCGCAGGTTCCCTGGCCTGCTATCACCAGAGCGTTGTCATAGGGCACGATCAGCGTCAGGCCGTGCTCTTGCGATAGTTTGGTGCAAATCGCATTTCTGTCGTCTTTGGCGCGGTCAAAAAGAACAACTTCCGCTCCCAGAGCGCGGGTATTGTCGATTTTTGTCTGGGGTGCATCGGATGGCATGACGATGATCGCACGCACTCCATGCCGGCTCGCTGCCAGCGCCACGCCTTGTGCGTGATTGCCGCTGGAAAAAGCAATGACGCCGCGTGCCCGGGCTTCGGGATCCAGTCCCGACACTGCTGACCAGCCGCCGCGAAACTTGAAACTGCCGGTGTGCTGCAGGCATTCGGGCTTGATCCAGACACGCCGCCCCGCGATCTCGTCGAGGAACGGAGAACCGAGCAGCGGCGTGCGCCGGACATGGCCGTCAAGCCGGGTCTGGGCGGCACGGATCATTTCGATGTTCATCCGGATTTCCTCATGTGAATCGTTTGTCAGGATGCTATCGGCGCAGTGGCCGGTATCCAAATCCTTTTGCGGCTTTGGCAGACTCGGATCACCCGATAAACGAAATACGCCGCGCGATACTGATCACGCGGCGTTTGCCAATCTCAAACAGAACGATGTTTATGCCGCCTGATTGTGCAGGCGGTTATGGAACATCGGATTGTCCTGGGTGCCGCTGAAGCTCTTGGCGAGCGCCAGGACACCAAGATCGGCGATTGGCTCAATGATGATGACCAGCATGTAGGCGCCACCAAAAGCTGCGATCTGCGCGAGGTTTTCAGCGCCGAAGCCGTGGCCATACAATGCCCAGAATCCAACCCACATGACGATGCCGCCCTGATAGCTGGTTGAGAGCGCCAGCGCCTGCTTGTAGGAGATATCCTTGTAGGCGGTGCCCGCCGGGATGATGCGCTTGGCAATCAGCGACATGGCATACAGCGGCACCAGCAGTGTGGTGACGTTCATGCCGTATTGCGGCAGGTCAAAGGGGGCGAAGAAGACGCCCTGCATGAGCAGTCCCAAAGCCAGGCCAATAGCCGCAGGGCCGGCACCGAACATCAGATACAGCGTCGAGCCGAGAATGAGATGGACTTCCGAGACGCCGACGGCGTGGTGCGGAAACACTTCAAAAAAGGTAAACACCAGAAGCGTGGTGATGACCGAGCGCACCGCCAGGGCCGAGACACCGCCGTCCTTGCGGATCGTGTCCCACGACATCTTCAACACAAGCCCGCCAGCGGCGGCTGCCGTTGCATAGCTCAGGACAATTTTCGCGCCATCAACGACGCCAGGTTCAATATGCATAACGTAATCCTTTCCGCACCCTTCGTGCGACAGGTTGAATTCGGAAGCCGGTTTCACGGCTTCCCCGAAATCCGGGCAGGTCTCCTGGCTCGCGCTTCATTGCCGTCATCCGCCTTCCCGGATTTCTCCAGTGGCCTTGTGGATGCGGCTCACGCTTACAGTTGCGAGGGCAGCCACGGATCGGGCCCCTTTACGGGTCGTCCCTACCGTGTTCCCCTTTAATCCCGAAGGCTTGGCCTTCATGGAACCCGAACCGCTTGAGGATATTTCCCACCCGGCCGGATTTCAATCTGAAATGCGACTTTGGGGGACGTATTCTGGTTGCCACGGTTTTCCGGCGGATGTTTGCCGCATCAGATTGCTCATCCCGGGTTCGCCTGTTACTCAGCGGACATGAGCGGTGAACACACTGATAAACAACACCTCCTTGGCTCCGGTCTGGCAACGCTTGCGGTGGTTGCGGCTTCGGTCGGGTTTGGTCTGGTTCCCTATTTCGCGCGCACGCTGACAGCCGAGGGGATGGCGCCGCACGCCATCGCCTTTTACCGTTATGCCTTTGCTGCAACGGTGCTGCTGCCGTTTGTCTGGCGGGCCCGTGCCCAATGGATCCCGCTTTGTTGGGGCTTTGCGGCCGGCATCATCATGGGGGTTGGCTGGGTCGGTTATGTCCGCGCGGTCGACATCGCGCCGGTATCAACGGTTGGCGTTCTCTACATGACCTATCCGGTGTTCACGTTGCTGATTGCCTGGCTGATGTTCGGCGACGTTCCGCGACGCCGAGCCATCCTTGCATCGCTGATGATTGTTGCCGCAGCGGTGCTTGCAACATCGCCGGATGCGATCACTGCACAGCAGGTGCCTGCGCTGATGCTGTCACTGGCGGCACCGATGGGGTTTGCCTTCGGCATCAATGTGCTGGTTCACAAACTCTCGGTTCTCAGACCGGTGGTGCGAATTGCCAGCGCCAGCCTTGGTTCGGTTCTGGGACTGTTGCCGCTGATGGCGACGACACCGGTTGCCGCTCTGTTTCCGGTCACGGTTTCCGGCTGGTGGCTGGTGGCTGGCATCGCCTTCGGCTCGGCGCTCATTCCACAATTGCTCTATACGGTTGCGGCGCCGATTGTGGGGACAGCGAGAGCGGCAATCGCCGGCAGTTTCGAATTGCCGACAATGTTTCTGGTTGGCTGGTTTGCCTTTGCCGAGCCTGTCGGAACCGCCCAGTGGATTGCCTGCGCGATCGTGATTTCGGCAATTGTTCTAACTCCCGGCAAACCTGTTCGCAGCCTTGTTGCCAACGTCGTGGTGCAGGGTGAGCGGCAGTCGAGGCGTTAAGCCTGTTTGTTGCGTTGCAATATTATATGAGGCTTTCGCCTTGACACAGCCGCAATTGTCAGGCCTAAGGGGGCAACTGGATAGGGGCCCAATCGGCCGCTGCACGCATCTTCGTTGACTGGCGTGTTCTGACTTCCCCTAACGTCCACCCTTAAATTTTCGCGTCGGCCAGCGGCGATGCGCCCAACCCGAACTCCTCCGATTGCGGTTTGACCGTAGCCGGCGGAACATTTGTGATCGGGCATGGTCCGCGACTGGCGACGCTGAAGCGTACGCCCCGACGTATGCCCAAAACTTCGAAAGACATTACATGCTATTTTCCGAACTCGGTCTGTCCAAGGCCCTTCTCGACACGCTTGACGGTTTGCACCTGACGACGCCGACACCGATTCAGGTTCAGGCTATACCGCCGGTTCTCGAAGGCCGTGACGTCATCGGCCTGGCCCAGACCGGCACCGGCAAGACCGCAGCTTTCTCGCTGCCGATCCTGCACCGCCTGGCGCCCGGCAAGAAAGCCGCGCCGAAGAAAGTGCGCGCGCTGATCCTGTCACCAACCCGCG
>NZ_JBDWHW010000258.1:0-12492 GCF_039975035.1 Hoeflea sp.
GCTCGATATCGCAATCGCACGATCATGGGCATTTTCATTTTTGGTGCCGATTTTGACACTCGATTGAATCCTTGCGCGAGTCCTTGGAGCGCATTTTCAACTCAAGGATTCGATTTGAACCCAACAGTCACCCGGTTCGAGGCCCATTCATTTATCTTATTGATTTCTTTTGATCATTCTGGCGCCTCAGCCATTAGTCATTCGAAGTCAAATACCTTGTAGTCCACGTAGTTTCTTGGTTTTTGAGTGAAGAACAGCGCCCCAACTGGGCCGTTGCACAACCAGATCAGGAGACGTGACTTTGACGAACACAGATCAAAAATTCGATATCGAAAAACTAAAGGGCGATGAGCAGGCTCGGATCCAGACCATCGCCGAGACTATCCGCGGACATCAGAAAAAAGACACGGACGCGACCTTTAAACTGGGCGCCTTGATCGACGAGGCGACCGACGTAATTGGCGACGACAAGACCTGCGAGCACTGGTTGGAGAACACTTTGGGTATCACAGCCCGGCATGCGCGCAATTTTCGTGCGGTGCATCGCAACCTTGCTCGGTTCAAGCCAAAATGCACCCGATTGGCTGTCTCGCCGACCATCTTGTTCAAACTCGCCCATGCAGAAGCAGACCAGATCGACGAAGTTCTCAATGTCTTCGAAAGCGGCAATCGACCAAGGGTCCAGGATGTCACGGCCATGCTGACCGGAACCGCAGATCAGACGACTACTGATTATCCTGTTGAAGACGGCCCTGGGCTGACGGGTCTCGCTAAATATGGTGCTCAGGTTCAACGAACCCGGATCGCTCGGCTCAAGGAATTGCTGGGTTTCATCCTCCTGGGTGTCATCGAAGCCTATGAACCCAAACTCCGTGGCAAGGCGGTCGTCAAAAGTCATCTGCGCGAGAAAATCCGTCTGCAAGCTGAAGAGGCTTACAGCACACTCAAGCACATGATTGGCACCTTGCAACGGGACGATCACTGGGCAGCCGCAATCGGGCACCTTCGTCTAGAAGAACCAGACAACAATGGTGGCTGGGCGAAGCTGCTAACCACGCTGCATGGCCTCGAGCGGTTCGAAGAGGTTCCGGCACCAGATGCTCCTGGCTTTTTAAAGGACCGCGCCATCCCGCAGCTCCAATGGGCTCTCGGGCTTGATGATGAAGACATCCAGATGATGTTCGCCAAAGCGGCTGAGAAGAACAATCCTAAGAAGGCAACAAAGAGCAAGGGCACGGCGGCCAAACCAACCCCTCGACCGCAGGTGACGCAACAGCCGATCGTCAACGCAAATCAAGTCCCGGGTCAGATTGCTGAAGGGCAATCTGGAGCCGCCGCGTAACCCCACAGGATCTGTTGAACCCGGATGCGCGCCAATGGCCCCCAGTATTCCTGGAAATTATTTCCGCGCTCCGGTGACTTCCTCATTCATTCCAAGCTGCCCCACGAAGGATCGCCGATGTCATCACGCCCCTCATACAAACAACGACTTGCCAAAAAAGCAGAGCGCCAACGAGCCTACCGGAAGCGCGTCAAAGACCAGAGACGCCCCTCACGGAGCGACATCACCGCGACGCTGTTTCATTACTTCGTTCTCGAGACTGCCAAAGTCGGTAACTGGAAGGATTTCAACAAGGTTATGGAGAAGATAACCGACAGGCTTGTTGAACGCGGGTTTGACAGAACGGCATCGACAAAGGCGATTGATGCCCTTGTCGACAAATACGAAGACGGCTGGGAGTTTCAGCGGCGACGATCCTCAGATCATGACTTCGATGAGTAACGCCGTTCTCATGCCCAGACTCGAGTCCCCCCGTTACTCCCTGGAACGGCGTTCCAGGGAGTAACGGGAATTTCGCGCGAATACTAATACCCAAAACGCTGCAACACACGATTTTCAGCTGGTATCACTATAGTTCCAATTAAATTTCAGACTCATTGTAGCGCTTTGGAAGAGTTTCAATCAATTTGATTGCAGCGGCAACGCCATCAATGACCGGGATCTTGAATTTGGTGCTGAGATCATGAGCAAGATCTGCCATTCCAGCACAACCCAATGCGATAGCACCTATGTTGTCCATTGCAAGGGCCGCTGCAATTTCCGCCTCAATCTTCGACAGGCCCTCGCCGCCTGTTTCTTCAAGAGCCAATACCGGAACCTCGGAAGCACGAACTTTCGAACACCGCGTCATCAATCCGATCTGGCGTAGATTGTCCTTTAAGACCGGAACAGAAACAGACAGTGTAGTTACCACCGAAAACCGCGCAGCACTTAATGACGCCATGTGATAGGCGGCTTCGCCAATGCCAAGAACAGGGATCGGACATCGTTCCTTGAGTTCCCAAAGTCCGGTGTCGTCAAAACAGGCGATGATGATGGCATTGACACGCTGTGGGCCAGCAAGCCAGTTCTCGACAAGTTGGAACAGACCAGGCAGTGCAGCCCGTCCATCTTCCGGCCCTTGAATGGCTGCCGGACCAGCACTCGGATTGACAGCTGTAATTTGCGTTAAGGGAGATGCCGCTGCTTCGGCAGCAGCGCCAATCTTCGCGGTCATCGTTGCCGTCGTGTTCGGATTGATCACCAGAATATGCAATGGTTTGTCGCTGCGTTCCATCGTCCTCACACCAGACCCGACCCGGTATCAGAGCCTTTGAGTGCCTGACGTTTGCGCATCACGGCAACAATGGTCAGGAACGTGCCGATGATGCAGAACGAGAAAACCGTGGTCAGCGTACCCAGCGCATAAAGCACCGGCGATGTGACATTGGTCGTCATACCGAAGATTTCCAGCGGCAATGTGTTGTAGGACCCGGCCGTCAGAAGTGTTCTGGCAAACTCGTCATAAGACAATGTGAAGCCGAACAGACCCACGCCGATCAACATCGGCGCAATGATTGGCAAGACAACATGGCGCACGGTTTGCAAAGGCGATGCACCAAGATCACGAGCAGCTTCCTCAAAGGATTTGTCGAAACGGTTGAAGACCGCAAACATGATCAAAAGGCCGAAGGGCAGCGTCCAGGTCAGCTGAGAACCAAAGCCCGAAGTTGCCCAATGCACTTCCAGATCCAGGATATTGAAGATCAAACCGACCCCCAACGACACCAGGATCGACGGGACGATCAGACTTGCAATGATCAGGTAGAACAGCACCGAAGATCCCCGGAACTTCCTACGGAAGGCCATGCCGCCCATTACCGACAAAACAACGGTTACGCTCATGACCATCAGCCCAAGCGCAAATGATCGGCGAAAAGATCCCCAGATGTCCCCCACGGCCTGCTGTTCAAACAGGTCATAAAACCAGTGCAGCGAGACACCGTTCATCGGGAACGTCAGCCCCCCCTTTGGTCCTTGAAACGACAGGATGCCAATGGTGATGACCGGTCCATAAAGGAAGATTACAAAGAGCGTGAAAAAGGCTGCGAGAACATAGAAGGAGCGAGACCGGGGTTCCATGGATCATAGCTCCTTGCGAATGTCGACAAAGCGCATCATCACGCCGATCATCAAGAGGACGGTGCATAGAAGCACTACGGATGAGGCGGCAGCAGCTGGATATTGCAGAAGCGCAATCTCATTGGAGATGATGCGGCCAACCGAAGCACTTTGACCGCCGGACATGTGGCGCACGGTGATGAAGTCACCCATTACCAGCGTCACCACAAATATAGACCCGATCATGATACCGGGCTTGGCCAACGGGATGATGACATTGGTCAGGATCTGAACGCCGTTGGCTCCCGCATCCCTTGCCGCTTCAATCAGGGATTTGTCGATCCGCATCATGGTGTTGAAGATCGGCACGACCATGAACAGCGCATAGAGATGGACAAATGCCAGAACGACTGCGAAATCAGAATAAAGCAGCCATTCCAACGGCTCATCGATTACGCCAAGATTGATAAGGCTGGAGTTGGCAATCCCATTGCGCCCCAAAAACGGAATCCAGGAGATCATTCGGATAATATTAGAGGTCCAAAATGGAATTGTGCAGACCAGAAACAGGGCCACCTGAACCGGCAATGAGCGGACATGAAAGGCCAAAAAGTACGCCACGGTAAAACCAATGCCCGCACAGAAAATCCAGGTGAGAGCCATGAATTTCAGTGTTTTCAGATAAGTCGCCCAGGTCACCGCGGATGTCAGGTGATAAATATAATTGTCGAATATGAAATCGGGAAAGAACGACCACTCGTTGAAGTCCCAGAAGCTGACCGTCACGATGGTCAGGATTGGCAAGAGCAGGAAAAAACCGAGGACGCAGGCCAACGGCGTTACCAGCATCCAGCTGATACGTTCGGCGCGTTTCGACGGATCAATCTTCTTTGTCTTCGTCATGAGGTCAGGTCTGCCCGGAAAGTATTGATGCCCCTGCCCGGCGAAATGCCGAGCAGGGAAAGCTGGTGTGTTCATTGCTACCGTTATGCGGCGATGAACTCGTTCCACTTGCGAACCATGTATCGGTTTTCGTCCATGACTGCGTTCCAGCAGGCAACGGAGCCCATGCGGTCGTAGAAGGAGCCGCCATCGCGAACAGCGCCGGCGCTTTCCATGACATCACCAAACGGGTTCTTGATGTCGCCTTCAGCGGCCTTGCCTTCGAACCAGAAGCCCCACTCGTCTTCGCTCATGTGGTTCTTCGAAGTTTCAGGCACAGCAGAGTAGTAGCCCTGGCGCATCAGGAAGCCGCCTACCCAGCCGTCGAGGTACCAGTTGATGTACTCATAGGCTGCTTCGAGTTCGAGACCAGAAAGGTTCTTGGAAAGACCAAGCCCACCGCCCCAGGATCGATAACCCTCTTTCAACGGCTGGTAGACACATGGAATGCCTTTGGAGCGAACAGCCGTGATCGCAGGTGACCACATGGACTGGATGACCACTTCACCGGACGCCATCAGGTTGACGCTCTCATCAAAGGACTTCCAGAACGCGCGGAACTGACCATTTTTCTTGGCTTCAGTGAAGATACCGAGCGTCATGTCGATCTCTTCTTTGGTCATGTTGCCTTTGTCCGGGTATTTGTATTCACCCATGGCTTCGACAACCATCGCCATGTCCATGATGCCGATCGAGGAGATGTCGAGGATAGACGCTTTGCCCTTGAACTCAGGGTTCAGCAGCTCAGCCCATGTATCAATCGGACGACCGATAAGATCAGGGCGAATGCCAAGTGTATCGGCGTTGTAGATGGTCGGGATCAAGGTCATCCAACCGGATTCCTCGTTCACAAAATCTCGGCCGTCCGGACCAGATGTAAAGCCGACGGTGTGCGGTGCCGTCCCTTGAGCGATCACGCTCTCAGGTGTCAGTTTGCCGCTTTTGAATGTGCCGACGATCTTGTCGTAGTTCTTGATCTTCGAGGTATCCATTGCCTGCATGTTGCCGGCACCCCAGATCTTCTTGCAGATCCAGTATTCAATATCGGCAATGTCAAAAGACTTTGGCTGCGTAGCAGCACGCTGCGTGACGCTGTCACTATCGAGCGCAGTCATCTCAAGCGTGAAACCCAGATCTTCCTTCACCTTGGCGGCAACTTCATTGATGTTGGAAACACCGGTGCCAAACTGGCGCAGTGTCACGTCTTTGATGTTTTGCGCCCAGATGGTCGGAAATCCGGTAACAGCTCCGGAGCCGATGGCTGCACCAGCGGCGGCAGCGCCCCCCTTCAAGATGCTGCGACGGCTTAGGCCCTTAGTGTCTATTTGCTTGGTCATGAGTATCAGCTCCTGTTCCCTGAGAAGAATATTGTTCCGGCGTCTCTTGCCGGCATTTCAGACGGCTATGCCGCCAAAACGTGGGCATCTTCCGGCTTCCAGGTAAGGAAGACGGTTGCGCCAATTTCGATTGGATTTGCGAAGAACACCTGGTCGGATAGCGCAGCGGTCAGGTCGCCTGCGCTGCCTGCATCCAGGGCCAGATTGACGGACGATCCGAGGTACTCAACGTCCTTGACTGCTGCGGTCAGCAACGCACCGCCGTCACCTGGCTGGCGTTTCATGTCGAGTTTGTCAGCTCTGACAGCAACGGTTTTGCCGTCCGTACGCAAAACATTGTGGCCACCGATAAACCTCGCGACGAATTCTGTCGTTGGTGCGTTAAAGACTTCGCGCGGCGATCCGGCCTGCTCGATTTTTCCGCCGTTCATGATGATGATGTCGTCAGCCAGAGCCAATGCTTCATCCTGGGAATGGGTCACATGAATGAAGGAAATCCCGAGTTCACGTTGTAAGCGTTTCAGCTCCAAGCGCATCTTGATGCGCAAAAACGGATCGAGCGCTGAAAGGGGTTCGTCGAGAAGAAGAACAGATGGCTCGGTGATCAAGGCCCGGGCCAATGCAACGCGCTGCTGCTGACCGCCAGAAAGTTGATCGGGAAGACGGTCCGAGAAGGGCTCCATATCCACTAGGTCGAGCAGCTCCATCGCCCGCTTCCGTCGAGTGGATTTGTCCACTCCCTTCATTTTAAGAGAGAAGGCCACATTGTCAGCGACACTGATGTGCGGGAACAATGCGTAGTTCTGAAACATCATGGCCGTGCCGCGCCCGGCAGGCGGTAGATCGGTGATGTTTGCATTGCCCAACAGGATGTCACCGTCACTGACCTGTTCGTGACCAGCTATCATCCGCAGGGTTGAAGACTTGCCGCAGCCGGACGGTCCAAGCAAACAGGAATATGTGCCTGACTTAAAGGTGTGGTTGATGGCATCCACGGCCACAGTTTCAGTGTACCGCTTGGTGGTTGCGACAAGTTCCAGGTCAAGTGTGTTGGTCATGTGCTCGGGTCTCGGATCGCCTGACGGTTTCGCCAGCTACATCGCAATCACCATGCCAACTTCATTTTATTGCAGTTTTCCGCCATTTTCAGATTGGTTCTCTGGTACCAGCGAAAAGACATAGTAGCCAAGTGCACAATATGTAATCACATCGAATACATTATGCTTATTTATTGTATACAATTATGATTGTACCTCTAAATTGCTGAAGTATGATATCTCCACGCAAGACATTCGCCGACAAAGGCCCTTAAGAACGCAACAATGCCCACCTCAAAAAACGCCCACACCCTCCACGATCTGTTTCAACTCCCCCCAGGGCGAACCCTCGATATCTGCCTGAAAATCCACTGTGCAATACTCGAACACCGCATCGCCCCGGGGACGAAACTGTCTGAAGATGAAGTTGGCGAGATTTATGGCGCCAGTCGCACAGTGGTGCGTGCCGCTTTGCAGGCTTTGGCTCATTCCGGGTTGGTCACGATCGCAAAAAACCGCGGAGCGTTTGTTGCAAAACCCAGCATTCGCGAAGCCCATGAAATCTTTGAAGCACGTGCCTTGATCGAACCCCGTGTGGCGTACATGGCTGCCATGACGATCACCCAAACCGATCTGGAACGTTTGCACGCGCACATTGATGCCGAGCACGAAGCGCTCCATGCCGGTGACATGGGAAAGGCCCTCTCCCTGTCCGGGGCGTTTCATACTGCAATTGCGGACATTGCCGCTCAGCAGGTTCTGGCCAACATGGTCCGCTCGTTGATTTCACGGTCTTCCCTGATCATTGCAATGTACTGGCAGCGGCCGGACACAGCTTGCGAAAGCCACTCGCACCATGCCCTGTTAAAAGCATTCGCTGACCATGACAGCGACGCGGCCGAGGAAATCCAAAAAAGCCATCTGATCGATCTTCATTCAGGATTGAACCTCGTTGAAGTTCAACAGCAGGATGGGTCATTGAAGGATATCCTTCAGGTCGGATGATCGTCATGTAATTGCATGAATATTGTTTCCGAATTCTATAAACAAGTTCGCCGCCGCCTATCTATGCAACAAGAACAAAGGAACTTGGCGTCCGCCCTATCGATCGTGGAAGCAAAAATCTTGCGCCCAGGTACACAATGATGTATCCAACTACATGTGAGACTGTGTTTCGAAATTGATTTTACATATTAAAAATCAAATGGTTATGGAGATTGGAGGTTCGTATCCCTCTCCCGCTACCAAATTTTCCTAATAAAATTAGATAGTTACACAATATCACCTATTCCGGAATGCTCCCAAGTTCGTGAACACAAGTAATCCGCCCCCTTAGACCATAAGTCTATGAGCGCTCTTCAAGTTGTCGGAAATATAATCTCATAATCTTATGATGACGAGGTACTGCCGGATAGTCCAACTGCCTGGCCATGACTGGTTCTCGAAACAAACCTTCCCGTGCGGCTAATCATATCCACAGACCCGACAACCGCCCTTTTGGTTACCAAATCACTAGTAGTGAAACGGATCGGTCACGAGGCGCTCTCCAAGCGAAAAGGCATCGCAGACGTGGATCAGGGGTGACATGTCCATGTCGCTCTTGCCCGACTTCAACAGACTGGCCATCCGGGCATAAAGGTTGGCGTATTCGTTGTCCTGCCCCTGTTTGATCTGTTGCCCACCAATTGTCAGCAATGCACCTCCATGTGAAAGCGTGGCTGCTCCGTCATCTGTATCAATGACAATATCCCAGGACTGCGGCCCTTCCTGGCGCCAGTCAAATTCGGCACGCATTTGGGCATTTACCGGGTTTGCAAAATCCAGTGAGGCCGCGATTGGGGTTGCACGGTTTTCCGGAAACTCCAGTTTTGCAGACTTCAGATGGACCGGGAACGGCAAGATTTCCGTCAAAATCGACAAGGCGTTGATACCAGGATCAAAAACACCCATTCCGCCGGGCTCCCAGATCCACTCCTGTCCTGGATGCCACTTACGCACATCCTCTTTCCAGACTATTTCCAGTTTTTTGATCGTCCGGCTGGAAAGCCATTCTCGCAGATCCGGAACGCAATCGGCGTACCGGGAATGCCATGTCGCAAATATTGAAACACCTTGTTCCCTGGCCAAAGTCTCAAGCGTGAAACATTCCGCCAGGCTTTGTCCCGGCGGTTTTTCGAGCATGACATTACGACCAGCATTTAGCGCCTTTGCAGCATAGTCGAAACGTGGTTGTGGTGGGATCGCAAGTGATACGGTTGTGATATCAGGTCGGGCTTCAAGCAGCTCGTCGACGGTCTTGAAATGCTGGACACCATCGACCGTTGCATTACGGCTAACCACTGCCTCGAGAGAGAACTCAGGGTTATCTGAAATTGCCGGAATATGTTGATCACGAGCAATCTTGCCTATGCCCACCAAGGCAAGTTTTTCAACCATCGTTGCGAATCCTTTAATGCGGCTAACACGCTGTTTTTCGCAGATAATTGACAATACCGCCAGTGTACCCTCAGCCAGTCCCTATTCAACACCTCCATTTCTCACGAAATAGGTTGTAATTGCCGTTTTTTGTTACCTCCGCGAAAGGGATTTGTTAGGAATTGAACCTAATCTCCCGTTGCGGAAGCACAAACCAAAAGTTGGGCTGGGCATGAGCACTGAGGAAAAGTCAGCATCTGCTGAGCAGTCCGAAGCGGAATACATTCGCAAATTGTTCCAGAACGTCTTGGATACGATCCCGGTCAGTGTGTTCTGGAAGGATCGGGATTGCACCTATGAAGGCGGAAACATCGCATTCGCGCGAGATGCCGGCTTCGAACACGCAGAACAACTCCCCGGCAAATCTGACTATGACGCGGTATGGCCTGAGGAAGCACCCAGTTTTCAGCGGGATGACAAAGCTGTCATGGCGTCAGGAGAGCCGCGCTTGAACTTTGAAGAAATACAAACCCGAGGCGATGGCAGCAAAAAATGGCTCCTAACCAGCAAGATACCCCGTACGGACAGCACCGGAAACATCGTCGGCATGCTCGGCACATACCAGGATATTACCAGCATAAAACTGGCTGAAGAAAAAGTCCTGAACCTGAACGAACACCTTGAAAAACAAGTCGAGACCCGGACGAAGGAATTGCAGGCGGCAAACGACAAACTGACTGATACTCTGGACGCCCTGAGTGCTGCGCAAAATGAATTGGTCGAAGCTGAAAAAATGGCCTCTCTGGGCGGACTTGTCAGCGGCATTGCGCATGAGGTCAATACCCCTGTCGGCATAGCAGTGACAGCATCCTCTCATGTGCAGGAGTTGGTTCACGGCCTTGGCAAAAAACTTGAGAATGGCACGATGCGAAAATCCGACCTTGAGGATTTTCTACAGGTTGCTTCTGAAAACGGCACTATCTTGCAAAGCAATCTGGCACGCGCGGCAGAACTCATCAAAAGCTTCAAACAAGTGGCCGTGGATCAGTCGACAGAGGCCACGCGGCTTATCAACCTCCTTGATTACCTGAATGGCGTTGTTTTGAATCACACGCCACAACTGAAAAAAACCGCCATCTCTGTTGATGTTCAAATTGACCCCGATATCAATCTTGTGACATTTCCCGGCGCTGTTTCGCAGATCTTTTCAAATCTCCTCATGAATTCAATGATTCACGCATTTGAAGCAACCCAGACCGGGATAATTCTCATCTCCGCGAAAACGGAGGGTGATCAAGTATCAATACTGTTTTCCGATGATGGCGCTGGCATGGATACAGACTCCGTTGCAAAGGTTTTCGACCCATTCTTCACGACCAAACGCGGCCAGGGAGGAAGCGGATTAGGAATGAATATTGTCTACAATCTTCTTACTCAAAAGCTCGGCGGCCGGATAACACTCGAAAGCGCACCAGGATCCGGAACCCGTTTTCAAATCACGTTGCCGCTGGAAGTCGGCAGTGATTAACAGGGCTCCAGGAGGAAACAAGACTATGGATGACCTATTCGAATTCGCGCCCGAAAACACTGCGCCGGGTGAAGACAACAACCTTTCGAAATCTACCTGGAAAATCGCGATTGTCGATGACGATGAAGATGTCCACACAATCACCCAGCTTGCGCTAGCGGGTTTTGAGTTTGAAGGCCGATCCATTGAGTATGTTCACGCTTACTCCGGCTTGGAAGCCAAGAAGTTGTTCAAGTCTCATGACGACATCGCATTGGTCTTGCTGGATGTTGTCATGGAAGATGATCACGCTGGACTCGATGTGGCAGATTTCATCCGCAACAGTCTTGGCAACACGTTCACCAGAATTGTCCTGAGAACCGGGCAACCCGGACAGGCTCCTGAAAAAGAAGTCATCCGCGATTACGATATCAATGACTATAAGGAAAAGACGGAACTCACGTCACAAAAGCTCTATACGTTGATCTATTCGAGCCTTCGTTCCTACCGGGATATTATTGCTTTGGACAAAGCCAAAGGCGGTTTGGCCAAGGTCATCGAAGCTTCGAAACATGTTCTTGAAAAAAGGTTTGTCGATGACTTTGCAACAGGTGTTCTGGAGCAGATTACTTCGGTTCTGCACACAGATCAGGATGCTTTGTTGGGCGAGTTGATAGGTCTTGCGGCCAAGGAAGATGAAAAAGGCGTTCATGTGGTGGCCGGAACTGGCCGGTACTCCAATTTCTGCGGCCAGGACGTCGCCTCGTTTCTACCGCCAAAAGTAGCCGAGCAATTGCTCAGCTCAGGCGAGGGTAATTTTCAGTTTGACGATAAATACCTCGCTGTAAGACTGGGACTTGATGACAACCGAAAAGTCATCCTGCTGCAAGGTGTTCAGGGACTAACGCCAATGGACCGGCACCTTTTGGATATTTTCGTCAGTAACATGCTGATTGCTTTCGACAATCTGACACTTCACGAGGAAATTCTGGAGACCCAGCGCGAAGTTGTTTATCGGCTTGGCGAAGCCGTCGAAACCCGCTCGCGCGAGACCGGAAATCATGTCAAACGAGTGGCCAAAATCTCGAAGATTATTGCCAAAAACTCTGGGATGTCGAAACGAGATATCGAAATCCTTAAACACGCCTCGCCACTCCATGATCTCGGCAAAATCGCAATTCCGGACAGCATTTTGAACAAACCGGGCAAACTTGACGCCGAAGAATGGGAACTGATGCAAACACACACCGATGTCGGCTACCACATGCTGGCAGATTCCCGACGTGAAATCCTAAGGGTTGGCGCAATGATTTCCAAGGAGCATCACGAAAAATGGGATGGCACCGGCTATCCAAACGGGCTTGCGGGTGAAGATATTTCAATTGAAGCCCGTATTACAGCAATTGCCGATGTCTATGATGCCCTTGCCAGTGATCGCTGTTACAAAAAAGCATGGCCTCTGGACAAGATTGACGATTTGTTTCGTGAAGAAAGCGGACGCCATTTTGATCCGGAACTTGTCAAGATACTGTTCGAAAACATTGAAGAAATCCGGCAAGTCCGGGACAAGTATGTTGATGCTTGAGGTATTAGATGCCGAGATAAGTCTCCCGGACATTTTCTTCGGTACTTAAAAATAGTCGCTGCGGACTGCTTGCCTGCGCCAGCACAATCTATTCGACCTTGATGCATTCAATGCTGGTGAGCTCTGGAGAGCCACCGCGCGCTCCGCTGCCTGCTGCGATCCAGAGCTTGTTATCATAGACACAGCAATTGGTTCCGTGCCGGGCCCGGTTCAATGATGGGCCTAGC
>NZ_JBDWHW010000259.1:0-68966 GCF_039975035.1 Hoeflea sp.
AGAAGGACGGCGCAGAGCGATGCGGGTCCATCTCTCAAGCCGCCCGACGCAGTGGGTAGCAGGTTTCAGCCAACCCGAAGGGCCGCATGCCTTCAAGTCCTGAGAAGGATTTTCGTCTTGAACGTACCCGCCAGGTATGCCGTTCGATGAAAATCCTTCTCAGCCCATAAAATCATTGCGGCAGAATGCGTCATATTAGTTGTACGGCGCAAAGCGCGGAGCCGGCTATCGCGCGCAGCGCGACCGGTCAGTCCTTGGTGCCGAACAGCTTCTTCAGCATGTCGGCCATCGGGCCGGAGGTGGGCAGTTGCTTGGGCTGTGCGCTGTTGCGGGCCTGATGGATATGGGATTTCGCCGGTGGTTTGGATTTTCCATCAGCGGGCGCGCCAGGCTTGGCGGGTTTGGCGGGCTTTGCCTCTGCGGCGCCGGTGGCGAGCGCGATCTTGTTGAGAAAGCCTGCGTCGTTGCCCTGCGCCATCAGGTCGGCATTGTCGGCGATGGCATCGAGCAGCGGCTGCAACCAGTCCTGATCCGATTTGGCGAAATCACCCAGCACATGCGGGTTGACGCGGTCCTTGTGCCCGGGATGGCCGATGCCTATCCTGAGCCGCTTGTAGTCCTTGCCGCAATGGGCGTCGATGGATTTCAGCCCGTTGTGACCGCCATTGCCGCCACCGGTCTTGAGCTTGAGCTTGCCCGGCGCCAGATCGAGTTCGTCGTGAACAACGATGATGTCAGCAGGGCCGAGCTTGTAGAACCGCATGGCTTCGCCAACGCTGTCGCCTGACAGGTTCATGAAGGTCATGGGTTTGAGCAAAAGCACCTTTTCGCCGGCGAGCGTGCCTTCGGCGATCTCACCCCGGAATTTTTTCGAAAACCCCGAAAACGAATGGCGGCGGGCGATTGCGTCCGCCGCCATGAAGCCGACATTGTGCCGGTTTCTGGCGTATTGAGGGCCGGGATTTCCAAGTCCTGCGATGAGCAACATGGGACCTGATCCTCATTAACGTACCAGGACAGCTTATTCTTCGCTGTCGCCTTCGGCTGCTTCTTCTGCAGCGTCTTCGTCGCCAGCGGCGTTGTCGTCGCTCTTGAGGCCGGCAGGCGATGCGATCGTTGCGATGGTGAAATCGCGATCGGTAATCGTCGGCTCGACGCCTTCAGGCAGCGTGACATGCGAGATGTGAATGCCGGCACCAAGTTCGAGACCGGTGAGGTCGACGGTGATCGAATCCGGGATCGCGTTGGCCGGGCAGTGGAACTCGACGGTATGGCGCACAACGTTGAGAACGCCGCCGCGCTTGAGACCGGGGGACTTCTCTTCGTTTTCGAAGTGAACCGGAACGTCCACAGTCACCTGGGTGTTTTTCGACACGCGCAGGAAATCGACATGCATCAGGAAGTCGCGCACAGGATCAAGCTGGTAATCCTTCGGCAGCACGGAGTGCTTCTTGCCGTCAACTTCGATGGTCACGAGAGTGGTCAGGAAACCGCCATCGTGGATCTTCTTGGTGACATCCTTGCGCGACAGCGCGATGGAAACAGGGTCTTTGTTGTCACCATAGATGACAGCGGGAATCAAACCGTTGCGGCGAAGTTCACGGGCGGACCCCTTACCAACCTGTGCGCGCGCCTCGGCCTTCAGCTCATATGCAGCATTGCTCATGGCATAACCTTTCGAGGTTCTAACTGGGGCTGTCTTTTGATCAGCGGCTTGCGCCGGTCCCAAAAAACATCAAGCGCCGTTGCCGGCGCCTCATCCGCGTTGCCTCCAAGGGTGTCTGCACGGACGTGGCCGCTATAGCGGAGCAACGGCCTGATTGCAAGAGATTGGCCGATTTGGCCCGGCGCGGGCTTGCTGGGCACCGCGAGCCGATGGCGGTGATTGGGAGCCACGGGGGCCCCGTTGAACGCTGCGGTTCCAGGCTGCGTCAACCGCGCAGGAATGAGAGGAGCGTTTCACTGTCATTTTTCGACAATCAAGTCACTGTAGCCTGCCGGGCTTGCAGCCGACTTGACTGTCTGGCTCATCTGAAAAGTTGGCAAAGCCGGCAGTCGGGCAGTTTTTTGGGTGCGGCAAACCGGGCCGGTGAATTCGGGCGCGCACGTGTTGATGTGTAGTGTGTATACGAGCATGAGGCCGGTCAGGCGCTGTCCTGTTTTGTGCGGGATCAGGGGAGGTGACACAGTATGGGTCGAGGATTGAATTGAAGCCAGGAAAGCAGTCGGTCTGACAGTGGACCATATGGGGTTGAGGAATGTCTGACCGCACGATTTTGCCGCCGTCATTTGGCGAGTTGTTCCGGGTCTTCGGACGCATCGGTCTGCTGTCTTTCGGCGGTCCGGCCGGGCAGATCGCATTGATGCATCGCGAACTGGTCGAAGAGCGGCACTGGCTCGATGAGCCGCGGTTTTTGCATGCGCTGAATTTTTGCATGCTGTTGCCGGGGCCCGAAGCCATGCAACTGGCCTCCTATTCGGGCTGGCTGTTGCGCGGTGTCAGCGGCGGGCTGCTCGCCGGCCTGCTGTTCATCCTGCCCGGTTTTGTGGTGATCATGGCGTTGTCGGCGGTCTATTTTCACTATGGCGACCTGCCACTGGTGGCGGGCGTCCTGTTCGGGTTGAAGGCAGCGGTGCTGGCGATCGTGGTGGAAGCGCTGCTCAAGGTTTCCGGGCGGGCGCTCAAGTCGCCGCTCGCCTGGGCGCTGGCCTTTCTGGCATTTGTGGCCATTGCCCTGTTGAAGCTGCCGTTTCCGCTGATTGTTCTGGGGGCCGGCGCAATCGGGGTGCTTGCATCGCTTATCGCGCCGGTCAAACCAGTTCCTGCCGATCATCCAGTTGGCGAACCAATGCCAGGCAGCTTGCTGAAACTGGCTGGGGCAACCTTGCGGACGGTGTTGATCTGGGGCGGGATCTGGCTGGCGCCGCTGGCTGTTCTGCTGTGGCTGCCGGGCGTCCCGGAGGCACTCGCCGCAATGGCGCTGTTTTTCTCCAAGGCAGCGATTTTGACCTTTGGCGGCGCCTATGCGGTTCTCGCCTATGTCGGCCAGCAGGCTGTCGAAGTGCATGGCTGGCTGATGCCGGGCGACATGCTGGCAGGCCTGGGATTGGCTGAATCCACACCCGGGCCGCTGATTCTGGTGCTGGTGTTTGTCGGCTTTCTCGGCGGGGCGCGCGAGGCCGGGCTCGATCCACTTGGCGGCGGACTGCTGGGCGGGCTGGTGGCGTTGTTTTTCACCTTCGCCCCATGCTTCCTCTGGATTTTTGCCGGCGCCCCGCACATCGAGCGTCTGCGTTCCGTCAAATGGTTGTCGGCGGGGCTGACCGCGATCACTGCCGCCGTGGTCGGGGTGATTGCCAATCTCGCAGTCTGGTTCGCGCTCCATGTGCTGTTTAAAACTGTCGGGGAAACGGTGGCGGGGCCTCTTGTGCTGCCCATGCCCGACATCGCCACGCTGAATGTCGCAGCGCTGGTCATCGCGCTTGGCGCAGGAGTGGCGCTGCTGCGTTTTCAGCTCAATCTGTTTGCGGTTTTAGGGGCCGCGACATTGACCGGTATCGCGGTCACCCTGCCGCTTTGAGCCAGGCTCAGTCGAACAGGCTTGAGACCGACTGTTCGGCGGCCGTCCGGTTGATCGCTTCACCGATCAGTCCATCGGTCGAAATCACGCGGATATTGGGCGCCGACTGGATTTCCTGGGTGGGCTGGATCGAGTCGGTGATCACAAGCTCTTTCAGCTTGGACGAGGAAACCCGCGCCACCGCGCCGCCGGACAACACGCCGTGGGTAATGTAGGCGGTCACCGATTTGGCGCCATTGGCCAGCAGTGCCTCGGCGGCGTTGCACAGGGTGCCGCCCGAATCGACGATATCGTCGATCAGGATGCAGTCCTTGTCCTCAACATCGCCGATGATGTTCATGACTTCGGATTCGCCGGGTCGGTCGCGGCGCTTGTCGACGATGGCCAGCAGCGAACCCAGCCGTTTGCCAAGCGCGCGTGCACGGACCACGCCGCCGACATCCGGCGATACCACCATCAGGTTCGACAGGTCGTAGTTGGCCTTGATGTCGCGGGCGATCACCGGAATGGCGAACAGGTTGTCCGTCGGAATATCAAAGAAACCCTGGATCTGGCCGGCATGCAGGTCAAGCGTGAGAACCCTGTCGGCACCGGCCTCGGTAATCAGGTTGGCAACAAGCTTGGCCGAAATCGGCGTGCGGCCCGAGGCGCGGCGATCCTGGCGGGCGTAGCCGAAATAGGGCAGAACGGCCGTGATCCGCCGGGCCGACGACCGCCGGAAGGCATCGATCATGATCAGCAGTTCCATCAGGTGATCATTCGTCGGATAGGATGTGGACTGAAGGATGAAGACATCCTCACCGCGCACATTCTCCTGAATTTCGACGAAGATCTCCTGGTCAGCGAAGCGACGTACGCTTGCCTTGCCCAGCGGCACATTGAGATAATTGCAAATGGACTCCGCCAAACGCCGGTTCGAGTTTCCTGCGAAAACCTTCATTTGGGACCGCCTGTTTGTTCCCGCTGCGTCTCATCATGCGCAGGGATACGCATGAGGACGGAGCGTCAATCCGTTCGTCCCGGGTTTTAGCGGCGGTTTTGATGATTGCAAGTACGCATGCGCCAAGCGGACGATTTTTTTGTTGAACGTGGCGAAAAACCTGTGCCGGCGAAGTTCGCAACTGGTTGCGAATTTCGACCATCGTGGTGACGTTGGGGGACTCGATCGGGGTCAGAAGCCGCGCCAGGCAGCGTATTCGGCGATTGAACGAGTGGCGATTCGCTCCATTGCGCCCGCGGGAACGGAGGCCCATGGATCGCCCGCTCCGCCCGATCCGTCCGGCACGACTTCCTGGCCCTGAATCCGGTGCAGCCGGTTGCCCGCCGTATCCAGCACGTCCCAAACGTAGAACACGGTGGTCTTGCCATCGAAATTGTCAGCGGTGAAATAGCCCTTGAGCACATGTTCGCCACCGGAATCAGATGAACTCAGGATAGCCAGTCCGCGATTGCGCGCCTCGGCGGCGAGTTGGCGCGAAAGTGGGGTGACGGCGTTCACCGGTGCGCCGATAACCGGCATGAAGCGGATTTGTCCGCGTACCTGACCGGCGGACAGGGAGGCTTGCATCTGAGCCGGTGCAGCCGGTGTGCCCGTTGCAGGGAAAGATCCGGGCAACTGGGTCGCGGCTGCCGGAGTGCCGGCGCCGGGAAACGCATTGACCGGTGCGATGACGTCACTGTTCTGACCGGATGCGGATTGATCTCCGGGAATCGGTTGGAGCGTCTGTTCCGTGCTGTTGCAACCGGCAATCAACACGGTCAGTGCGCCTATTACGCCGATGATTTTGATGCCTTGCATCATGGTGCCGCCCTTTTCCCGCATTTTGTTATGAAATCCCGGAGGCAGGCCTGTCAATCGCTGTTGGTTCTTTACCGATCCAGGTTGCGATGATGGCGGTTCCGCAGCCGGGATCCGTGCTGTCAGGACGCGATGATCAGATCAAGAGATTTGGCCGAGAGCGATTCGGGAGCGTCCGAAGTGGTCAGATAGGTTTGTCCCAGCGTCATTGCGGCGCCAGCTTCGGAATCCATGATGATCATGTGCACGAAGAGCGTCATGTCGGGTTCGATCACAATCGGACTTCCGGCAAGAAACATCTGGTGTTCCATCCAGCTCGGGGTAAAACGCGCGCCCAGCGAATAGCCGCAGGCATTGAGCCGGTGGCGGGTCAGTCCGCGCGCATCCATCACGTCGGCGTGGGCGTCAAACACCTCGCCAAAGGTCGTGCCCGGTTTCAGGATGGCGGTGATCGCATCCAGCGCTTCCCTGCAGGCTTCGTAAAGTTCGACATGGCGCGGTTTCGGTTCGCCGATGATGACCGTGCGCATCATGGCGGCGTGGTAATGGGCGAATGCGCCGGCCCATTCCAGCGTCAACTGATCATTTTCAGCCAATTTCCTGCGCCCGGACTTGTAACGGCACAGCAGCGCATCCTGGTCGGATCCGATGATGAATTCGTTGGCCGGGTAATCGCCGCCGCCGGAAAATACCGCGCCCTGCATGGCGGCCAGGATGTCGGCCTCGTCAGCCCCCGCCTTGATCAAAGGCAAGGCGGCATCAAGCGCCTCGTCGGCCAGTTCCGCCGCGCGTCTCGCATAGGCGACCTCCGCAGGGCTCTTGATCAGCCGCAAATGGCTGACCAGATAGGACGCATCCACCAGTTCGGCGAAGCTGTGCAACTGATTGTCGAGCTTGCGGCAATTTGCGCCGGTCAGTCCATGGGTATCGTATTCGACACCGATCCGCTCGCCCAGAAGGTCGAGATCGGACAGCAGGTTTTTCAGATCCAGGGCAGGATCGGCGTTGGTCCGGTCGGTCCAGACGACGATTCGCTCGATGTTCGAGGTCTGTCGAGCCTGACGCAGATCGGCGGACCGTGTCAGCAAGGTCATCGAGCCATCGGCCTTGACCACCAGACACTGGAAAAAGCAGAAACCGAAGGTGTCGTAGCCGGTGAGCCAGTACATGCTCTCCTGGGCAAACAGCAGCATGGCGTCGAGTTGCTCGGCCCGCATGCTGGCAGTAAGCCTGTTCAGACGGGCCGCGTATTCCTCGCGTTCAAAATGCAGGGCCATGGGAGTCCTCCTTGATGGCGATGGCGGAAATCTGTCGTCCGTAATCAGGTTCATTGCGATGGGTGGAGCGCCGATAGGAGAACCAGGCCTCCTCGTCGGCATAGGTGCAGTCGGCAAGCATATCAGCTTTCAATCCAGCCGCACGCAGCCGGTCGAGTGTAAATTGCCGCAGGTCAAACATAGCATGGCCGGGCTTGGGCGATGCAAGGAAATAGCTCGCGTGAGCTGGATCATTGCGGATGAAACGATCCATGAATTCAGGGCCGACCTCGTAATTGGCCTGGCTGATCGAGGGGCCCAGCACGGCGGCGATGCGGTCTGGCCTGGCGCCCAGACCCTGCATTGCGGCGACCGTGCTTTCCAGCACGCCGTCAAACGCCCCGCGCCAGCCTGCATGGGCAGCACCGATGACGCCGGCCTCGGGATCGGCGAACAGCACCGGGCCGCAATCGGCGGTCAGTACGCCGATAGCAAGCCCGTGTGTGCGGGTGACAAGTGCGTCGGCCTCCGGGCGTTGTTCGCGGTTATCCGTTGTGGCGATGTGCACCCGCGGCGAATGGACCTGGTGCACGGTGACCAGCCGGTCGGCCTGAAGATCGAACCAGCGGCTCACCCTTGCCCGGTTTTCCAGGACATGGCCGCGGTTGTCGTTTGAGCCGAGGCCGACATTGAGGCCACGGTAAAGCCCCTCGGACACTCCCCCGGAACGGCTGAAAAAGCCGTGGGAAATTCCACTGCCTGCTGAAACCTCATCCAGAAGCGTGCTTCGCACCGGGTTTGGCGTGTGGCGCTCAACCGTCATTGTTGCTCCTCCCACAGGGCCTTATGCCGGGCCGACTCTGCGGCTCTGGTCCAACAGCGTGCGAATGGTGGACATCAAGATGGCGTCTGTCAATTCGTTCGCTCAAGCGGTCTGGGGATGGAAAGGCGCGATACTGGCCGCGTCGCCGGAGATGGCAAGCACCTTGAACAGCGCACCCATGCGGCCTTCGCCTTCGCCCGCCAGCCGGTTGACCGCATCGCGGATGGCGGCCTGGGTCAGTGCGTCACGGCCGGATCCGAGCGCGCCGGCGCGCTCCACAATTCCCAGTCCCGCCAGAAAATCTCCCTGGGTCAACGGCCGGTGAACATGGGCGCCCGCGGCCTGCGCCGCCTCTGCGAGCGCCTCGAAATCCACATGGCTGGTCAGGTCAGCCTCGCCGGGATGGGCCAGCGGCGGGTCGTATTCATGCCGGTAAACGGCCTGCAACGTATCGCCGAATCCGGTGATCAGATGACCGTAATCGATGGTCAGGGCCGTACCGCCGTCACGCACGAGCTTTTCGGCAACGGCCTGCATCACAGCTGTTCTGGCCGGCGAGAGCTCAAAGATCTCGCCCTCGGGCACGCGCCCCTCTTCGACCGGCAGCAGGGACGGATCAAAGTCGCCCGGGCCGAGACCGAAGCTGAGTGATCCGGCGCTGTCCAGGCCAACCACGCGTTCGCGAAACCCATCGCGTGTTTTGACGAACTGGTGGATCGGAATCGCGTCGAACAATTCATTGGCGACCATCAGGGTGAAGCCCTCGGGGATCTCCTCGAACGCCGAGTGCCAGGACAGGCGCTCCTTGATGCGCACCAGGGTCTGCCGTTGCACATTGCGCAGGCGCTCACTGGTTTCCACCATGTGGAAGGTGGCGTCGGAATACAGTTCGGGCGCGAGGCGGGCAATCACCCGCAGGGCGTCGGACATCAAGGTGCCGCGGCCCGGACCGATTTCGACGATCCTCACTTTCGAGGGCGTGCCTTGCGCCTGCCAGGCGTGGATCAGGAAAATCCCGATCATCTCGCCAAAAAGTTGCGAGACTTCCGGCGCGGTGATGAAATCGCCCGACCGGCCAAAAGGTTCCCGGTTGTGGTAGTAGCCATGCTCAGGGTCGGCGAGGCAAAGCGCGAAATAGTCCGAAATTCGCAATGGGCCGGTCTGTTCGATCAACCGGACAATCTTGTGTGCAAGAGGGGTCATGGTGTTGATTTTCCAGAACTTGTTCATGTGCGCGACCTCGCGGTGGCGATAACCCAGATCCCGACCGCCAGCATCGGTAGCGAAAGCACCATGCCCATGGTCAACCAGCCGCCGGCGAGATAGCCGATCTGCACGTCCGGTTCCCGGTAGAATTCGACAAGAATACGCGCCAGCGCATAGCCGCTGACAAAACAGCCCGCCACCAGTCCCGGCAGTTTGAGCGCGTGGTGGCGGTAGATCAGCCAGGCCAGCACTGTGAGCAAGAGCAGCCCCTCCAGTCCGGCCTCATAGAGCTGCGTCGGATGTCGCGGGAAGGGGCCGCCGGTGGGAAACACAACCGCCCACGGTGCGTCGCTCAGCTTGCCCCAGAGCTCGGAGTTGATGAAATTGGCCAGCCGGCCGAAAAACAGGCCCACCGGCACCACAGCGCAGACGACGTCGAACAGGCGGAACAGCGGGATCTTGCGGCTACGGGCGAACACGATCATGGCGACGAGCGTTCCCAGCAATCCGCCATGAAAGGACATGCCGCCATTCCAGATCTCCAGCGCCCGGACCGGGTTGGCAGCCACCGCGGACAGGTCATAAAACAGGATATAGCCGATCCTGCCGCCTGCAACGATGCCGATGGTTGCCCACATCAAAAAGTCATCGATGTCGAGCGCCGAGATACGCGAGTTGCCCTGCGGCCAGAGCCTGCCTGTTTCAACCAGCCGCCGGGCATAACGCCAGCCCAGCAATATGCCCGTCACATAAGCCAGACCATACCAGCGAATATGCAGCGGACCGATTGAAAAAATCACCGGATCAATGTCCGGGAAGGCCATGAGCGACAACAGCGTTGCGGTCTGTTCCAATAGGGCTTCCTTCCTGCATGGCCTGCGCCCATGGAAGCGCTCGCCGGTATTGCGTCACAACTTCAAGGCGATTTTTCGGCAGATATGCCGCGTGATTTTCTCCCCTGACATGCCATGCGGGCTTTGCGCAAGGCTTACGGACCGTGCATTGGCTTGCAACTTATCGCCTGAATGCTTAACTCTGGGGACCGAAGGCCACTCGCAATAGCGCCGGAACGATGCCGGCGCAGGGATGAAGACCATGAACAGCGGATCGAACCGACTTCTCGATGAACTTGCCAAGCTGATGACCGATGCGGCGGGCGCCGCGCAGGGCGTGCAGCGCGAAATGGAAACTGCCATGCGCAGTCAGTTCGAGCGGCTTCTCAATTCGATGGATCTGGTCAAACGCGAGGAATTCGAAGCGGTTCGCGAGATGGCAATCAAGGCGCGCGACGAGAATGACGCCTTGTCGGCCCGGCTGGAAAAGCTCGAGCAATCGCTGTCGAAAACGCCTGCCAAGGCCGATGCAGCGGCGGCAAAACCGGCCGCAGCCAAGCGCGCGCCGCGCAATAAGTCCTGACGGGCTGATTTACCCAGTTTTTTTTGCACAGGTTGTCCACCGCTGCCCGAGGCTCAAAAAGCCTTTTGCGTGAGTCAGTTATGAGTCGCGGCGGAATCAGTTTGGCAGCTTGGTCCACAGGCTCACCCTGACAAAATGCGACCGGGGGACTGGCGCTCGGACTCTGCATTTATACACTGATTCTAAATGATGATTCGGAACGGATGGCAAACAGCCCCGGCGGGAGTCGCAAAGTGCGGATGTCCTGGGGCGCAGGTGAATCGTGCGTGGATGATGTATTCGCCGGGGTTCCGTTCGGAGCGGTTCGCAGGGCGCTGGAAATGAACAAGGTGGGGCATGAATCTCAGTAATTTCGAAATCGAACGGCATTCCAATCCGGTGGACATGATTGAATTCGTGGCGGCGGCGAACGACTGGACGTTTGAACGCTCCGGCGAGCACGAAATCGCGATGACAGTGGAGGGGCACTGGACCGATTATCATGTCTCGTTCTCGTGGATGGAGGATTGCGAGGCGCTGCATATCGCCAGCGCTTTCGACATCAAGGTTCCTGAAACCCGCGTCACCGAGGTGATGAAGCTTCTGTCGCATGTCAACGGCCAGGTGTTGATGGGGCATTTCGACCTGTGGCAGCAGGAGCATGTCATCATTTTCCGCCAGTCGCTGCTTCTGGCCGGCGGCGCGGAGCCGACCAACCGGCAGGTCGAGGTGCTGTTGTCCAACGCGCTTGATTCCTGCGAAGCCTATTTCCAGGCATTTCAGTTTGTCGTCTGGTCCGGCATGGACGCCAAATCGGCGATCACCGCGGTGATGTTCGAAACCCGCGGCGAGGCGTGAGATGATTTCGGCCACCACCCCTCTCGTTCTGGTCGGCGCAGGCAATATGGGTGGCGCCATGCTCAATGGCTGGCTTGACGCCGGTGTTGATCCGGGCTCGATCGTGGTGATTGATCCCAAACCTTCCGAGGCAATGACGGCGCGGCTGAAGACGGCCGGCGTGCGCTGCGTGGGCACCCCGCCCGAGGGGCTGACGGCGGGCATCCTGATGCTGGCGGTCAAGCCGCAGATCATGGATCAGGTGCTGCCAGGCCTGGCCGGACTGGTCGGGCCGGAGACTGTCAGCCTGTCGGTTGCGGCTGGCAAGACCCTGTCCTATTTCGAAGAGCGTCTGGGCGGCGCGATCGTCCGGACAATCCCCAACACGCCCGCGATGATCGGCCGGGGGATTACCGGGGCGGTGGCCAATGCCGCTGTCAGTGATGCGGCGAAAGCCGAGATTGACCGGTTGCTCTCGGTCTGCGGCCCTGTCGAATGGGTCGAGGACGAGGCGCTGATCGACGCCATCACGGCGGTCTCGGGCAGTGGCCCGGCCTATGTGTTTTATCTTGCCGAGTGCATGGCGGAGGCGGGACGCAAATGCGGCCTGCCGGCGGACCTCGCCATGCGCCTGGCACGCGCGACCGTCACGGGGGCCGGTGAATTGATGCACCAGTCCCCGGACGGCGCTGCAACGCTGAGACAAAATGTCACCTCTCCCAACGGCACCACGGCGGCGGCACTTGCGGTGTTGATGGACCGGGATGGCATCCAGCCGCTGTTCGACAAGGCGTTGAAAGCCGCGGCGGACCGTTCCCGCGAACTGGCCGGTTAGCACACGGCGCTCTAAAGAAAGCATGAAACGGATTAAGCCATGACCGAGACCATCGCCTGGGACGATTTTGAAAAAGTCGATATCAGAAGCGGCACCGTGATCGCGGCGGAACCGTTTCCGCAAGCGCGCAAGCCGGCCTACAAATTGCGGATCGATTTCGGCCCGGAGATTGGCGAGAAGAAATCCTCGGCACAGATCACCGTGCATTATTCGGCTGATGAGCTTGTCGGCCGGCGGGTGATGGCGGTGGTCAATTTTCCGCCGCGCCAGATCGGCCCGTTCATGTCGGAGGTGCTGACACTCGGGTTTGCGGATGAGGACGGCGCGGTGGTGCTGGCGGGTATCGACAAGACGGTGCCGAATGGCTCGCGACTGATGTGAGCTGTGTGCACGCCCGGCCTGCACGCATGCTGTGACCGGACCATGATCAGGCCGGCAAACGCACCGTGGCGCGCAGGCCGCCCATGGCGCTGTCGGACAGGGTGACATCGCCACCATGACTGCGGGCGATGTCGCGCACGATTGCCAGGCCCAGCCCGGTTCCCGATTCGTCCTGATTGCGCGCCTCATCAAGCCGGTAGAACGGACGGAACACGTCCTCGCGCGCATCTTCGGGAATGCCGGGCCCGTCATCATCGATGGCGATGGTCAGCCATTTTCCGCGGTTCTGGGCATCGATCGACACTTCATCGGCATGGCGTGAGGCGTTGGAGACAAGGTTGGTCAGCAGCCGGGCGAATGCATTGGGCCGCACATTGATTTCGTCCTCGCCCTGCACCGTCACCGTGACCGTGGCGCCGCGCAGGCGTCCGTCGGCGGCGACCTTTTCAACCACGTTGCTCAGGCTCACCGTGCCCACGTCCTCCTCGGCTTCGCCGCGGGCGAAAGACAGGTAGCTGTCAAGCATCGACTGCATGTCGTCGATGTCCTTGTTGAGATCGCCCATTTCCGGGCCATCGCCGACCAGCGCCAGTTGCAGGCGGAAGCGGGTGAGGATGGTGCGCAGATCGTGGCTGACGCCCGAGAGCATGGCGGTGCGCTGCTCGAGCTGGCGTTCGATGCGCTCGCGCATCTTGATGAAGGCGAGGCCGGCACGGCGGACTTCGTCGGCGCCGCGGGGACGGAAGTCGTCGGGCATGCGCTGACCCTTGCCGAAGCTTTCCGCAGCCTGGGTCAGTTGCAGGATAGGCCTGACCAGACCGCGCAGGAACAGGATCGCGATGGCCAGCAGCACCAGCGATGTGCCGACCATCCAGAGCAGGAAAATATGGGTATTGGAGGCATAGGCCTGGCTTCGCTTGGCGAACACCCTGAGGATCTTGTCCTCGAGCTTGATGCGGACCTCGACGATATTGGAGTTGCCCACGGTGTCGATCCAGAACGGCAACCGGATCTGGCGGGTGATTTCCTCGGAGAGGATCTGGTCGAGGATCGAGAAAAACGGCTTGGGCCTCGGCGCGGGCAGGTCGCCGGGCGGTTCTATGGCGATGTTGAGCTCCAGCCGTTCGCGGGCGATGCGGATGATGTCGTCATAGGCGGCGTCCTGCGGATAGGTGGCGAGCACATCGATGATCGCCGCAATATCGCGGGTCACGGCCATGGAGAGCCGCTGGGTCACGGTCTGCCAGTGCCGCTCCATGAACACGAAGGCGATGACAGACTGCAACAGAACCATTGGAATGATGATGATCAGCAGCGCACGGGCATAGAGCCGAGTCGGAATGCGCTTGGTGAACCAGCGTGTGAAGCGGCGCAAACCGCTTGGCGGATACCGTTCATACTCCCGGCGAATGGAATCCATGCTGGCCATGCTCTGGCGCCTCACCCTCGGCTTGTCTGTGCTGCGGCGAGACCGCCCGCCTTTCTGCTTATAACGTCAGCAGGGGGCGAAGTGCTAGGGTTTGTGGAAAAGCAGTAGTATAAATGCGGCGGCACAGATCCGCTGCCGACCTTATAGGTCTTTAGTCGTGCAAGGCGGTGGGTTGTCTTCTCGGCAATGTTGCTGAATATTCACTACGTCGAAAGTTGAATGCCAACCAATTGGGAGGATTGGATATGCATAATCAGAACGAAAAGTCCGTTTCACGACGGTCCTTCTTGAAGAAGGGATCGATGTTGGGCGGCGTGGCCGCGGCAGGCGCCCTGTCCGCGCCGGCAGTGCTGGCGCAGGCGCCGTTGGTGGTGAAGATGCAGACTTCGTGGCCTGCCTCCGACATCTGGATGGACTTCGCGCGCGAATATACCGCCCGCGTGGAGGAAATGTCCGGCGGACGCCTCCAGATGGACCTTTTGCCGGCGGGTGCGATCGTCGGCGCCTTCCAGGTCATGGATGCCTGCAACGATGGCGTTATTGATGCGGCTCACACGGTGCCGGTCTACTGGTACGGCAAATCCAAGGCAGCATCGTTCTTCGGCACCGGCCCGGTCTTCGGCGGCTCGGCCACCACAATGCTCGGCTGGTTCTATCAGGGCGGCGGCGCAGAGCTGTACCGCGAACTGACGCAGGATGTGCTTGGCCTCAATGTCTATGGCTATATGGGCATGCCGATGCCGGCGCAGCCGTTCGGCTGGTTCAAGGGCGAAGTGAATTCGGTCGCCGATATCCAGGGCTTCAAGTATCGCACCGTCGGCCTGGCAGCCGATCTGCTGCAGTCGATGGGCATGTCCGTCGCCCAGCTTCCGGGCGGCGAAATCGTTCCGTCCATGGAACGCGGCGTGATCGACGCCTTCGAGTTCAACAACCCCTCGTCCGACCGCCGGTTCGGCGCTCAGGACGTGGCCAAGAACTACTATCTTTCGTCCTACCACCAGGCGTCCGAAGCCTTCGAGTTCATCTTCAACAAGGACTTCATGGATGATCTCGAGCCCGATCTTCAGGCAATCCTGAAATATGGTGTCGAAGCCTCGGCCACGTCGAATCTGGCGCTTGCGATGCGGGAATATTCGAAGGATCTGGCCGAACTGCAGAGCGATGACGGCGTTACGGTGCATCGCACGTCGAAGGAAATCCTCGCAGCGCAGCTGGAGGCCTGGGACACGCTCATTACCGATCTGGAAGGCGATGCCTTCAACAAGAAGGTCATGGACAGTCAGCGTGCATGGGTCGAGCAGGTCGCCTATTACGAGCTGATGAACGCGCCGGACCTGGGCCTGGCCTATGAGCACTACTTCCCGGGCAAGCTGAAGATGTAAACCTGACCGGTTAATTGCTGCAATGATCCGGCGGACAATGTTCCGCCGGGTCTCTCTGGCTCGGAAAAGTGGTTGGACATGATTCAATATATCCGTTTTGCCGACACCTTGTCGGCGGTCTTCGGCAAGGCTTTCGCTTGGCTGATCATAATGATGGCCTTCGGCACGGGATATGAAGTGGTCTCACGTTACCTCTTCAACGCTCCGACGCCCTGGGCGCTCGACATCTCTTTTATCATGTACGGCTCGCTGTTCATGATGGGGGGTGCCTACACGCTGTCGCGCGGTGGTCATGTGCGGGGTGACTTTGTCTACCGTCTCTGGCGTCCGCAGACTCAGGCGAGAGTGGATCTGGTGCTTTACCTGCTGTTCTTCTTTCCCGGTGTCACGGCGCTGATCGTGACCGGCTGGAAATATGCCTCGCGTTCCTGGAGTTACGGCGAGGTCAGCGTCAACAGCCCGGCGGGGATCCCGATCTACCAGTTCAAGACCGTGATCATGGCCGCGGGCATTCTTCTGTTCATCCAGGGGATTGCCCAGGTTTTTCGCTGCATTGTCTGCATGCGCACCGGCCAGTGGATAGAGGCCGATGAAGATGTGCGCGAGACTGAAGACCTGATGATGAAAAGGGCCGACGAGGCCGAAACTGGCGGACACATATGACCGACCCTCAAATTGCTTTGATGATGCTGGGCCTGTTCATCTTCATGGTGTTCCTGGGCTTTCCGATTGCATTTACACTGATGGCCATGGGCATCGGCTTTGGCTACTACGCCTATTTCGATCCCTCGCGGATGTGGCGCTCCTATTTTCGCCTCGATGAGATGGCGAGCACGTGGGACAGCATATCCCTCTGGATAGATGGGCTGTTTAACAACCGCATCTTCGACCTGTTCATCAATCAAACCTATACGGTGATGTCCAACGAAGTGCTGACGGCTGTGCCGTTGTTCCTGTTCATGGGCTACATCGTCGAGCGCGCCAACATCGTCGACCGGCTGTTTTCGACCCTCAATCTTGCCTCCAAGCGGATTCCGGGATCGATGGGCGTTGCCGCGCTGATCACGTGCGCGCTGTTTGCGACCGCCACCGGCATTGTCGGCGCCGTGGTCACCCTGATGGGTCTGCTGGCGCTGCCTGCGATGCTGAAAGCGCGCTACGATCCGTCTTTCGCCTCCGGCATCATCTGCGCCGGCGGTACGCTCGGCATCCTGATACCTCCCTCGATCATGCTGATCGTCTATGCCGCGGCGTCGGGTGTTTCCATCGTCAAGCTCTATGCCGGCGCGCTGCTGCCCGGCTTTACCCTGGTAGGTCTTTATCTGATTTACATTGTCGGCCGTTCGCTTCTGCAGCCGAGCGTTGCGCCGCGCCCGACCGACGAGGAAGTGCCGGATGTGCCGATGGGCCGGTTGCTGTTCCTGATCGCCACTTCGTTTTTTCCGCTGGCGTTCCTGATCATATCGGTGCTGGGCTCGATCCTGTTCGGATTGGCGACACCAACGGAGGCCGCCTCGATCGGTGCGCTGGGCGGAATGGGTCTGGCTATCGCCTATGGCGCCATGACTTGGCAACGGCTACGCGAAAGCGTTTATCTGACGGTGCGGACCACGGCGATGGTGTGTTGGCTGTTTGTCGGCTCCTACGTCTTCTCCTCGGTGTTTTCGTATCTGGGCGGCGAGCAGATTATTTCGGAATTCGTCACGGGTCTGGACCTGACGCCGTTCCAGTTCCTGCTTCTGGCCCAGTTGATCATCTTCCTTCTGGGGTGGCCGCTGGAATGGTCCGAGATCATCATCATCTTCGTGCCGATCTTCCTGCCGCTGCTGGCGATCTTCGACATTGATCCGCTGTTCTTCGGCATTCTGGTCGCGCTCAATCTGCAGACGTCGTTTCTGACGCCGCCGATGGCCATGTCAGCCTATTATCTCAAGGGGATAGCGCCACCGGAGGTGAAGTTGACGCAGATCTTCACCGGGGTCATGCCGTTCTTGTTGATGGTCTTCATCTGCATGGCGCTGTTGTATACCTTCCCGCAGATCGTCTATTACCTGCCGGAACGCTTTTATGGCAATTGATCCCATGGCTACAATTGGGCTGAGTGCTTTGGAGGCGCGGGAAAGGATGGCCAGCGGTGCGCTGCGTGCCGCCGACTATATGCGCGGCTGTCTTGACCGGATTGCAGCCGTGGAGGGGGAAATTCAGGCCTTCGAGTGGTTCGATCCGGAATTCGCCATGCGCCAGGCCGAGGGCGCGGACGCGCACCGCAAATCGGGCCGGCCGATCGGGCCGTTGCACGGTCTTCCGGTGGCGTTGAAGGACGTCATCGACACCCGCGGCATTCCGACGGCCAATGGCACAGTGCTCGATGCCGGTCGGGTTCCCGAACGTGACGCGGTCATCGTCGAGAAGCTGCGGGCAGCCGGCGCCATCATCATTGGCAAGACGGTCACCGCTGAACTTGCGTTCATGCATCCGGGCAAGACACGCAATCCGGTCAATCCGGCGCATACGCCGGGCGGGTCGTCATCCGGCTCCGCAGCTGCTGTTGCTGCAGGCATGGTGCCGCTGGCTGTCGGCACCCAGACAGGCGGGTCCGTTATCCGGCCGGCTGCGTTTTGCGGCATCACCGGCTTCCTGCCCTCATCGGGCAGCATCCCACGCACCGGTGTACTGGCGCAGTCGCCAACCCTTGACCGGATCGGGGTCTTCGCGCGGTCGGTCGAAGACGCGGCGTTGCTGGCCGAGGTGCTGTTCGGACACGATGACCTCGACAAGGCGACGACGCCGGCGCCCCATCCGCAACTGTTGTCTGTTGCCAGCGCTGAGGCGCCGGTGACACCGCAATTTGCCTTTGTCCGCACGCCTTACTGGCACAAGGCCACCGAGGCGTGCCAGCAGGCATTGCAGGAATTGGTCGAACATCTGGGCGAGGGCTGTTTCGAGGCCGGTCTCCCTGATGCTTTCGGCGAAGCGGCGAGCGTGCGCGAGCGGATCAATCGGGCGGAAATGTCCAAGTGCTATCATCGCTACAGCCGCGACGGTGGCGACCACCTGTCACCGCGTCTTTCCGAAGCCCTCGAGAAGGGGGGCAAGGTTACCGCGCACGACTACATCGCCGCGCTGGACTGGCCTGATTATCTCTATTCCGGACTCGGTGCTGTTTTCCAGCGTTGTGACGCGATCCTGACGCCGGCCGCCCCGGGACCGGCACCAAAGGGGCTGGAGAGTACCGGAGATTCGGTGTTCAATGGGATCTGGACGCTGTGCGGCACGCCGGCGATCACGCTGCCGCTGTTTGCGGACGAGGACGGGATGCCGATGGGGGTGCAACTTGTCGGACCGCGCGGTGGCGACGCTCGCCTGCTCAGAACAGCCCGGTGGCTGGTGAAGCATCTCGAAACCGACGGCCAGGGAGACTGACGACCATGGAACGGATTCTCACGATTTTCGCCTTTATCATCCTATGCGGCTTTCTGGGTGTGCTGGTCTACAAGCTGCCCAGACTGGATCTCGGTATCATCGTCGCGCTGACCGTGGCGATGGCGTTCTACGACCTGTTCATCCACAAGCGGCCATCCCGCTAAATCTGCCGGCGGAACGCCTGCGGCGCAGTATAGTGCATCGACTAAAGCTGCCGTGATGGTGTTGCTACACCGAGGTCTCCACGCTCAGCCGGTATCCGATGCCGCGCACGGTTTGCAGCCAGACCGGGTTGGCGGGGTCGTCCTCGATCTTGCGGCGCAGACGATTGATCTGCACATCTATGGTGCGCTCGCCGACTTCGATGTCGGCGCCGACGAGTTCATGGCGCGGCACGGTATCGCCGGCGTTCTCGGCGAAGGTGACCATGATCTCGCGCTCGCGGTCGGTCAGGCGCACCGGTTCCCCGGATTTCTTCAGCTCGCGCCGGGCGATGACAAAAGTGTAGGGACCGAACACCACCTGCTCGACCTTGGGGGGGGCCGGCTGGCCGCCGCGCTTGAGGATGTTGTTGATCCTGAGCACCAGCTCGCGCGGATTGAATGGTTTGGGGAGATAATCGTCGGCGCCAGCCTCAAGCCCATCGATCCGGGCATCACCTTCGGCCAGCGCGGTCAGCATGAGGATTGGCACGGTCTTGATTTCACGCAGGGACCGGGTCAGCGACAATCCGCTTTCGCCCGGCATCATCACGTCGACGATGAGCAGATCGAAATCGATTCCGTCGAGCTTGCGACGCGCCTCGGCAGCGTCGGCGGCGGTGGTGACGCGAAATCCCTGTTCAGTGAGATACCGCGAGAGCAGGTCGCGAATTCTGGTATCGTCGTCAACAACGAGTAGATGGGCGGCGTCATCGCCGGGCAAAGGGGCTGTCATCTGTTCTATCCCTCATTCAAATCGTCACCGCCCGGTATGGCGGTCGGAGAGTTGATCATTCCTGACAGGAATGTCTTGACGGCAGTGCGTCCGCTTTCATCCAGCGATTGAAGTGCATGGGCGATGCGGCGAGACTGTGGCCTTGCCAATGCCAATGCAAGGTCGCGACCGCGCTCTGTGGGGAAAAGCCGACGTTGCCGGCGGTCCTCGGGACCCGCGATTTGATCTATATAGCCCGAATCGACGAGTTGCTTGAGCACGCGGGCGAGCGATTGCTTGGTGATCTTCAGGGTCTCCAGCAGGGCCGCAACAGTCAGGCCCGGTTCGCGGTTGACGAAGTGGACAACCCGGTGATGCGCCCGGCCAAACCCGAACGTGCCGAGAATGGCGTCGGGGTCGGAGGTGAAATCACGGTAGGCGAAAAACACCAGCTCGATGATTTCGAAATCGATGTCTTCTTCATCGCCTGTCTGATGGTCGCATGTTTCCTCGGATACGGGTTTGATTGCGCCGGGGCAGCTCATGACGACTTTTCCTTTCGAATATGTCAGTTATGTTGACATAAATTGGCGCAATTGCTAGCGTTGAATTGCGCGCGAGGCAAACTGGCCTTGCCCGCCGGTTTGCCATTGCCCGTTTCCGGCGCCTGTTTGCGGCGCATGGCCTCACGGTCTCCGACACCGGCTTCAGACAAACAGTATCACGGCGGCATACCGCCTGGAGGAAACGTGATGGCGTCCGTACCTTTTGACCAGCTCGAAGGCGAAATCTGGTTCAATGGCGAATTTGTGCCATGGAAAGATGCGAAGATTCATGTCCTGACCCATGGGCTGCATTATGCCAGCGCCGTCTTTGAAGGCGAACGCGCTTATGGCGGCGAGATCTTCAAGCTCACCGAGCACACCGAACGGCTGCATACGTCGGGAGAAATCCTCGGCTTCAAGATTCCCTACAGCGTCGCCGAAATCGACCAGGCGTGTATCGAGCTTCTGGCCCGGCAAGGGTTGGAGGACGCTTACGTTCGACCGATCGCCTGGCGCGGCTCTGAGATGATGGGAGTTTCAGCGCAGAAAAACCGCATCAACCTGGCCATCGCCATCTGGCAATGGCCGAGCTATTTCAATCCCGAAGAACGGATGAAGGGCATTCGCCTCGATCTGGCCGAATATCGCCGCCCCGATCCGCGCACCGCGCCGTCGAAATCCAAGGCTGCCGGGCTTTACATGATCTGCACGTTGTCCAAGCACCGGGCCGAGGAACGCGGCTACGCCGATGCGCTGATGCTCGACTGGCGCGGCCAGGTGGCCGAGGCCACCGGCGCCAATGTGTTCTTTGTCAAGGACGGCAAGATTCACACACCGACGCCGGACTGTTTCCTTGATGGCATCACCCGGCGCACGGTGATCGGACTTGCGGAGAAACGCGGCTACGAGGTGATCGAGCGGGCGATCATGCCGGACGAGCTCGATAGTTTCGAGCAATGTTTCCTCACCGGCACCGCGGCCGAAGTCACGCCTGTGTCCGAGATCGGACCACACAATTTCAAGGTAGGCGAGATCGCCATGAACCTCGTCAGTGATTATATGGCCGAGGTTCAGCCGAAGCGCGCAGCCGCCGAATAGGTACATCGACACTGCAAGCAAAAGCCGGCGTCCGTTTCCCTGATGATGAGGCTTGCCTCACCCACATCATGGAAATGCGGTTTGGTATGGAGCATGTTTGCCGCAAGTATGGTGCTGACAGCACAATTTCACACACCGCTCCAAGCCTGGTTCTATGCGATCTATCTATTCGTCACGACCCGCCACGGCGTTTCGGGCAAGGAACTCCAACGCCAGCTTGGCGTCATCTATAGGACGGCATGGCGCATGGGCATGAAAAAATTCGCGAACTTATCGGATCGGTTGACAGCATTCGAAATGCTGACCGGCCATGTGGAATTGGACGAGACATCTGTTGGTGGTCGCCGTCCCGGCAAGCGTGGTCGTGGTGCGGAAGGTAAGACGATTGTCATGGGCATGAAAGAGCGTGGAGGTAAGCTTCGCACTGAAGTCATCCCAAATGTCAAGAAGGACACCCTTCGCGGCGTGACACTGGCCAATGTTGCAAAGGGTGCAGTCGTCTCGACTGACGAACTGATGTCCTATGGCTTACTGAATGGCGACGGATATAAGCATGGCCGCGTTAGGCATGCCGCTAAGGAATGGACCTATTACGATTATCGGACCGGTGAAGCTCACTCGGCAAACAATGTTAAAAGCTTCTAGAAGCTGTTCAAGACATCGGTCCGCTCAACCCACATTCACGTGTCGAGCAAATACATGGACAGGTCTCTTAACGAGTTTGCTTTTCGCTCAAGCTATCGCAAGATGAACAGTGCGATGTTTGATCTAATTGTGTCCTGCGTATGACGCGGGATGTGGCTTGTTCGAACATGGTGCGATCAATTGGGCCAATGCCGTCAGCGTCCTGCTGGAGGATGATCTCATCAAGCCGCCCTTCTTTAAGCGTCTGAGATAAGGGTACTGCATTTCTATAGGCCAATGATAGTCATTAGAGCCAAGGGCGGCAGCCGCCCTTGGCTCAATCGCAGTCGATCAGAAATCGAATGAAAGCTGGTTAGGCCAGCGACGAGTATGGCGGCAAACAAACTCCAGCGCACCCAAGCGCCATCGTGTGTAGGCGCGTACCTGCACTCTTCGACAGTCCATGTCCGTCTCCTTTCCACTAAAGGTGGGTTGAAAACGGCAAGGAAAAATGCATACTTACGCTGCTAAACGGGCATTCTTGCCTGCCGTTGGCGAAAGTGTGCCGGTCGGAGCACTGTGCATCAACACATCAACCGACCGGACTTCATTTAGCTAACAAAACCAGAAGCATGACGGTCTTTGCCGACCTCCGTGTGTCTGTGTTCTGCGCCACGGGCAGCGGTCCAATGCAGGCCCGTGGCGCACTCGAATTTCTTGGATTGATCAAGCGAAAGCATCGTCATACGAGTCTTTCTCGTGCTCGTCGGAACTAGAGCCGCCGGTTCCTTGGATTGCCGACACATCGACACCCGGTAGGGCGTATATGCCTTTGCGTCTCGGAACTGACACAACCAAATTCTTCTTGGTCATTCGATACATTTTGTTTGCTAGCTGATCCCGATTTTCAATCTTGGACGTCCTCCGGTAGACGGCTACCAAAATTTCATCGATCGTTCCCACGCCGTTCAGATCCTCCTGGAGGATGCCACGAATCAATTGCTCGAGCGCATCGAATTGAGCGCTAACAAGTTGCGTTCGCAGTTCGTCGGGCAGTTCATCGAGATCACCAAATCTCGACCCTACTTCGCTGGAAACCGTGCTCGGGAGGGGAGATGGCATCGTCTCGACAAGCGCGTTTGCCTTCGAAACCTTTTCAATCAAAGCTTTGAAACGCCTCAATATTCCGGAATGCCGCTCAACGCGATCTTGGTCGCGCTGATCCTTATAGAACTCAACCGACCGTATATGATGGTCGACCTGGCTCTTGAGGAAATCAATGTCATCTGCTATAAATATTGGGTCCAATTTCGGCGCTCCTATCGCCACTACGGAAAAGTTGGGCACTAAAGAATCAAGCCCTAGGTGAGTCACCACCTAGGGCTTTTTGTTGCACACTTTTTACCCACGCGCAACCCACGCGCAATTTTCCGCGTGCGCAAAGGATGGGATTTTTAGTGACTAAATGGGAAATGTGCGTGGATTTCCGGAAAATCCAAACGATGTAAGTTTCGATATTAACGCGAAACCTAATTAGGGGCGCGCTGTTGCGGTCTTTCAAACTTGCGTCAAGGGGGTAATTCCCAAAGGTTTTCCACCATATCCGAAATCATTCTTGTCGACGATCAGCTCAGTCTTGGCATGGATTTTGTCGGTGCCGACGCTGGTTGACTGCCGCCCATGAAGCTGCATATTTGAGCAATTGCCGCACAAAATCTGCATCATGATCGTTCAGGGAGTGGAATTCTTGCATCTGGATGAATTCGACCGCAAGCTGTTGCGGCTGCTTCAGCAGGATGGACGGCTGACCAACAACGAGCTTTCGCAGGGTATCAACCTGTCAGCCTCGCAATGTTCGCGGCGTCGCGCCCGGCTTGAGCAGGACGGTTACATCAGGGGATATCGCGCCGATCTTGACCGCGAAAAACTCGGGATCGGCATCGTCAACCTGATCACGGTGACGCTTGCCACCCACAATCGCGACAATGCACAGCGCTTCGCCCGGTTGATCGGTGGCCTGCCCGAAGTTCTCGAAGCCTATTCGCTCACCGGCGAGATGGACTACATCATCAAGGTGGTGACGCCGGATCTTCGCAGCCTCTCGGCTTTCGTGAGTGATGTGCTGCTGCCGCATGAATCGGTGCAGCACGTCAAGACCGCAATTGTGCTGGACACCTTGAAAGAGGGCGGCGCACTTCCAGTTTGATACCTGCAGGCCGGGTCACAGGGGGGCGGCGGGATTTTTTTCGCGCATTGGACTGGAACCAAACGTCCGGTAGAAACGTTCCGATGTTCGGTGCATCGGCTACAGTGCAGCGATTCCAGTCGGGATGCGCGGCGCTGTAGCACTGTGAAATGATGCATGTACGTTTTCGTTCAAACGAATATGTTTGAACGCGACATGCACCAGGGGGTGCGCAACAAATCCAATTAGAAGGTGGATGAAGCAGAATGGAAGAACTGATGGCGAGTGCATCCGAATCCCAACTGGGGCAGATCGTGGGAGGCTGGGGAGACGCAATCAGCGGGCTGCAGGTGCTGATTGTCAGTTATGCGTTCTCGGTCATCGGTGCGATCTTCATCCTCATTGTCGGCTGGACGATTTCCCGGCTGATGGGGCGTTGGGTCCGGTCTCTGCTCAAGCGCACTCACCGGATCGATCCGACGGTCGTTGGCTTTTTCTCGATCTTTGTCCGCTATTCCGTGCTTGTGGTGGTGGTCATCATGGTGCTCGGTCAGTTCGGCGTCCAGACCGCCTCGATCATTACGGCGCTGGGTGCAGCCGGCCTGGCGATCGGTCTGGCCTTGCAGGGCACGCTGCAGAATATCGCAGCGGGCATCATGCTTCTGGTATTGCGGCCTTTCCGGGTGGGTGAATACATTGACGCGGACGGTCTTTCCGGAACGATCCAGGAAATCGGGCTTTTCGCAACCGAGCTGAAGACACTGGACGGTCTGTACCGCATGGCGCCGAACTCGCAGCTGTGGAATGTTCCGGTGACCAATTATTCGCGGTTGCCGGAGCGGCGGAACGATCTTGTGATCGGAATCGGCTACGAGGACGACATCGACAAGGCGCAGTCTGTTCTCATGGATCTCGCCCAGGCGGATGACCGGGTCCTGACTGAGCCGGAACCCTGGGCGTATGTCTCGGAGCTTGGTGACAGCGCTGTATCCGTCACCTTGCGCTACTGGACCAAGTCGCCGGACTGGTGGACCACCAGTCGCGAATTGACCAAGGCCGCCAAGATCGCGTTCGATCAGAATGGCATATCGATCCCGTTTCCGCAGGTTACATATTCAGGGGCGCTTGCCGTTACCCCCGAAACGCCGGAATAGGCTTTTTGGGGCATTCGGTTTCAAACCGGTTCAGCTTTGAATGAGTTTGAGATAACAAGGCACGACCGATCCGTACCGGCGGCACCAGGCCGCCGGCCGTCAAACGACAAACATGGGAAGACCAATCATGGGCGATTTGCGCGCGGGGATCATTCCCGTCACGCCATTCCAGCAAAACTGCACGGTGCTGTTTGACCAGGACACCAAAACCGGTGTCGTCATCGATCCGGGTGGAGATGTCGATGTGATCCTGCAGACCATTGCCGAGAACCAGCTGAATATCGAGGCGATCTGGCTGACCCACGGGCATATCGACCATGCCGGTGGTGCTGACGAACTGCGTGAAAAACTCGGGCTGCGGATCATCGGACCGCATGAGGCCGATCTGCCTTTGCTTTCGGGCCTTGAGGAACAGGCCAAGATGTTCGGGCTGGAGATGGATGTGCGCAACGTCACGCCGGACCAGTGGCTCAAGGACGGCGACAAGGTATCGTTCGGCGATTACGAGTTCGAAGTCTATCATACCCCGGGCCATGCGCCGGGCCATGTGATCTATTACAACCGCGCGGAAGGTTTCGCGCATCTGGGCGATGTGCTGTTTGCAGGCTCGATCGGCCGGACAGATCTTCCCGGTGGTGATCACCAGACGCTGCTCAACTCGATCCGCGACAAGGTGTTTCCGCTGGGCGATGAGACAGGCTTCATTTGCGGACACGGACCGGGCGGCAAGATCGGCGACGAACGCCGCACCAACCCGTTTCTCAAGGGCTTGTAGCGCAGAGCTGCCATCGTCGCCAAACACCGGGTGATCACCCCAGCAAAAACCGGCCGTCGCATGGCGAGGCCGGTTTTTCATGGTGAAGCCCTGATGCGCGTCGCATGCACACGGATTCTGGTGACGCGCGGCAGCACTTTGTTTCTGCATGTCGTTATCGCAAAACCGCAGGACACTTTTGCGCGACATGCATCAGTGCGTTGACACTCCGGCTGGCGCGGATCAGTTGCTTGTTCTCAGGCAACTGATCCGCGGTTTTGCTCGGCGCGTATCAGTTGACGACGCAGAAGTGATCCTGTCCGTCATAACCGCGATAGGTTCCGGTCGAGCTGTTGAACGAGCGATACTTGTCAGAACAATAGCGCATCCAGGACTGGCTCCACGGCGCGTAGCTGCCGCTGCTGGCACGGCGCGGCGCGGTTGGCTGCTGATAGATCACCCGCGGGTTGTTGGCGTTGCTGTTGGCAATGGCCCCGCCGATGATCGCGGCGGCGCCGAGGCCGAGGATGCCCAGGGCAATGGCGTCGTTGTTGTTGTTGTTGCGGCCACGATAGTTGTGCTTCCTGTTGCCGCCTTTGCGATAGACGTAGTTGCCGCGCTGCTGATTGCGTTCGCTATATTCGCGGTAGTTGTAGACACGACTGAGATCCTGCCGGGACTGATGCTGGTTGCGGGCCCCATGCCGGTCACCTGCGCTGGCGGTGGTGGTCATGGGCGCAAATGCTGTCACGGCGGTCAGCAGGGTAATGCCGATTGTCTTGGTAAGGGATTTCATCGTTGTGTCCTTTCGGGTTGGCTGAACTTGCTGCGGCCGGTTCTCCCGGTTTGGCCAAATCTATCCAAGCCAAGCTGAACGGCAGCTGAATGGAATAGCATCCGTGGTCAGGTGCTCTTCCAGCCGGACACCTCGATACAAAAAGGCCCGGCGATTGTGGCCGCCGGGCCCTGTTGCATTCATGCCGCGCGATTGCCCGTTCAGGCGAGGCGCAGATTGACCGCCTTCGGTCCCTTGCCGCGGCGATCGGGCTCTGTGTCGAAGGCAACCTTCTGGTTTTCTTCAAGGCCGGTCATTCCCGAGGCCTGCACTGCGGAGATGTGGACAAAAATGTCCGCCCCGCCATTGTCAGGCTTGATGAAGCCAAAGCCCTTGTCGACGTTAAAAAACTTTACGGTACCAGTCTCACCCATGCTGTCAGGTCCTTTGATTGCCTTCCGGTCTCCCTGCGGGTTTTTCGGTCGGCGAGCATCATGTCATATCCCGCATTGGCGCGGGGGTTATGGCAGGCAGTTCTTGAAGTGTGTGGAAAGGTCCTGATTGTAACGACTTTCCCCCGATACGCCTTATGGCGCGGGGGCTTTGATCCCAGTCGTCCGAAGTTTTTTGTGCGGCTCCGGCTCGCATGTTTCTGGTCTTCCCGTGTTCGCAAATTGCCCGAACAGATAAAAGATGATTGTTTTGATGGAAATTGGCAAGCAAAAGTTTGAAGACGCGCGCCTGCCTTGGTATCCCGGCCTGGCCGGATTGCCTGGAGCAACCCGGCCAGGTTTTTGAAATTATTCGACGATCTGGATATCGGTGGCTTCTGTGGAGCCGTCGTCGAACATGATCATGACGGTCTTGCCGGCTTCGACGCCTTCGACTTCCAAACCTTCGGCAATGGTGAAGACTTCACCGGATTCCAATTCGACTGTGGCTGCGGCCTGGTCGATTGTCTTGACGACGCCTTCGATTTCACCGGCGAAAGCCGAGGAGATCATGGCTGCGGATGCGAGAGCGATTGCAACGAACTTTTTCATTGGTGTTTTCCATGGTTTTGAGCCCGCTCCGCAGCCGGCCGGCAGATGTGCCGGACAGGTATCGGCGGCGGTGGGACAGTTGCGATATGCGCCGGGTTCAAGCCGTGCGCAAGCGGGGAAAAGATATATTTTTCAAGGCGGAAAGCGGCACAATTTTGCCATGATCCGGATGGATCGATTGCGCTTTTGTGCCGATATTTCCCGCCTTGAGGTGATGTTGCTGGCCGGGATCGGGAGCCCAACCAGCAGCCGGCGACTTATTCCACCACGCTGACAGCGGTGGCGTCGGTGGTGCCGTCATTGTAGGTGATGACAACTTTTCCACCGGGCTGCAGACCATCGAGTTCAACGCCGTCGGCGACGCTGAAAGCCTCGCCGCTTTCAAGCACGATCATCTTGGTGGCAGGATCATAATTGGTAACCACTCCTTCGACTTCCGCGGCAAAGGCTGTGCCTGCCATCGCGAGTACCGAAGCTGCTGCGAGAATAGTTTTCATCATGGTGATGTCTCCCTGTCTTGGTTGTGCACCACTCTTGGTGTGTGCAGGGTGAAACTAGGTGACGACCGCCGCATCAGGCAAATCACTTGGCGTAAATAAAATCAACAAAAACAAAGACATAATCTAGCCACATTGTGACGCGGACCGGTCATATTTGATCGGCTTGCGAGGCTATTCGTTGAAAATTGCTTGGCGCTCAAGCCTTTGTTGTTGCCGCGATTCCGCCCGGATTATGGCGATGCCGCACACTCAGGGTCGGTGCGGTGATCACATCCACGACTGAAAGGTTCGAAATAAAATCAGGTTGCCGGTTGCCGTCGCACCATCGGACCGATCTCGGCCAGCAGGATGGCCAAAAAGATCAGCAGACCACCGGCATAGCCCAGAGCCGGAATCTGTTCGCCAAGCAGCACTGCGGCGAACAGGGCGGCGAACAGCGATTCCGTCGACAGGAAAATCGCGGCTTGCGGCGCGGTGGTGTAGCGCTGTCCGATCACCTGCAGGGTAAACGCAAGCCCTGTCGCCATCACCCCGGCATACAGGATTTCCGGCAGGGCTGATGTCAGCGATACCAGATCGAAGCTCTCCCTTGCCAACCCGACGCCGAGACCAAGCACGGAGGCAAGCGTGAACTGCACGAAGGACAATGTCAGCGGCCGCCCGCTCGGTCCGACGTAACGGCCAACCAGAATGACCTGCACCGCATACATAAAGGCGCAGCCGATGGTGAGCAGATCACCGCCATTGAGATCGGCAAGGCTGCCGCCAGCCAGCATCCAGATCCCGGCAAATGTCATCAGCACCGCCGGCCAGATCACCGGATGCGGCTTCTGGCCGAGCGCAAGCAGCGTGATGAACGGCACAAAAACCACATAAAGCCCGGTCAGGAAGCCGGAATTTGTCACATTGGTTATGGTCAGGCCGACCTGTTGCAGGGCCATGGCAAGAAATAACGCCAGCCCGATCAGCACAAATCCGCGCAGATGAGCTTTTGACACCGGATGGCTGGCCTTGCGCGATTCTCGCCAGGCAAAAGGCGCGAGCACAATGGCTGCGACCAGAAAGCGCATGCCGACGAACAGGAACGGACCAATGCTTTCCATCGCGGTCGACTGGGCGACAAAGCCCGCACCCCAGATGGCGCCGGCAAGAAGAAGCAGCAGATTGGCGATGTGACGCGGCATGGATCCGTCCGGCAAGTTATATCATGACTTGAGATCGGCTAGCAGGTGTCCAGGCCGGGAGCAAGCCGGGTCGTGGCCGTTGCCTGGTTCAGTCCCGCGGCATGGCGAACAGGGCCTCGAGCCGGGCGCGGTTCTTGCCGAGGTCTGACTTGCCGAGTTGAGCCGCCGAATAGGCCATCAGCCCGGTGCGACCGTCGGGCAGGGGGCTGGCCTGCAAATGAATCACATCGGGAAATCGCATCAGCGGCGTGTAGGTGACAAACCGCGCCCTGGCCGGATTCGAACGGTCATCGATCCTGCGCGCCAGCGGATCGTTGCCAAGCAGCCGCTCCGACAGCTGTGCGATGGCAACGGGTGGAGCGTCATCGACGGGCGCGATTTCAAAGTCCGGACTGTCACAAAGTCCGGGGCTGCAGGCGAGGGCGTCATTGGGTGTCGAACTGCGAAGGTTGGCGCTGAAATCACGGGGGCCCCGATCCGGTGATCCGGCGATCATTACCCAGCTGCGTTCACGACCGACCAACACAAAGGCGATGAGCAAAATTCCAATGAGCGTAACAACACTCAACGCAATGGTCTTGAACATGGGTCTGTTTCAGCCTTTGGAAATTTCATGGCTGGCCTGAGACCGGCCAGAACCTGATATTCGCCGGATTGCTCAGTCAAGCGATTCCGGCGTGCGTGACAATCGCAGGATCGAACCGTTGTCTTCGTCGGTCACCATCAACACTGCGCCGTCAGGAGCGACACGGACATCGCGGATGCGACCGTAATGTCCCTTGAACATGCGTTCCTCCGACAGCACTTCGCCGGTTTCGTCGTCGAGGTCAAGCCGGACCAGCATCTGGAATTTCAACGCGCCCACCAGCAGATCGCCATTCCATTCTGGAAACATTTCGCCGCGATACACCGCCATGCCGCCCGGAGCGATCGATGGATCCCAGTAATGCGCGGGTTGTTCGTAACCGTCTGCTGCGACACCGACGCCGATTTCGGCCCCGGTGTAATGGCGTCCGTAGGAAATCTCCGGCCAGCCATAATTGCGGCCTGGCTCGGGTCTGTTGACCTCGTCACCGCCGCGCGCGCCGTGTTCGACAGCGTAAAGCACGCCGGTTTTCGGGTCGATGTCGAGGCCTTGCGAATTGCGGTGGCCTTTTGACCAGATCTCCGGTGCCTGCCTGCCGGTGGCATCGGAACTGCCTGGCGCGAAGGGATTGTCGGCGGGAATCGCACCATCGGCAGCAATTCTGAGCACGGCGCCGGCATGATCGCCAAAATTCTGTGCGCGTTCGCTTTCGCCGCGATCACCGATCGTGAAGAACAGCGTTCCGTCGCCGGCAACCGCGATGCGCGAGCCAAAATGCCGGCCAACCTGGGAGAACCGGTTCATGCGGAATATTTCCTGCGTGTCCGTCAGCGCCGTTGCGTCTTCGGAGAGCCGGGCGCGGGCGATCGCGGTTCCCAGTCCGGTGTCATTGCGTGTACTGTAGCTCATGAAAATTGTGCGGCTGGTGGAAAAATCCCTGGCCAGGGCAATGTCGAGCAGACCGCCCTGACCCTGGACGGCCACATCAGGCAGACCCGACACCGGCGCGGAGACCTCTCCGTCGCGTACCAGGCGCAAAGCGCCGCTTCGCTCGCTGACCAGCAGCGCACCACCCGGCAGCACTTCGATGCTCCAGGGATGATCAAGACCGGTGGCGAGGATCTCGACATCGACGCTGACCTCCTGGGTCGGTATCGTGTCCCGCGCCGCCACGCCGCCAGCGGCGGCAAATACAACGACCACGGAGAGGCCGGTAGCCGCCATGATGCGCTTGGGTTTGATCGGGGTGTCGGTCATTGTCACCTGCCTGGCCTTCCGGTTTGCGTTCTTTGTAAGATATGGGATGCAAAAGACACATGAAAAGGTTGCATGGCGTCAAGCTCACCGGTGACGATGGAAAAATTACGGCTACACTTGCCTGTCATGAACAATGCCGATTCGCAGATGGAAAGCAAAAACAACGGCTCGGGAGAAGCCCGTCGCCGGGGTTGCTGGCGCGCCAGTGCCCCGGCCTTGTTCCTGCCGGGACTGGTGGTGGCCGGCGGCTATGCCGCCTTGTGGTTCTACCTGCACGCGACGGGCCGGGGCGATGGCGTGCTGGCTCGTGTCTGCCTTGTGGTTCTGGTGATCGGCGTGCCCTGTCTTCTTGCCTATGCCGGGCTGCGGCTGGCGACGACCCGGCTCACGCTTCGCGGCGCGCATCTGGAAGCCCATCCGGGTTTTCCGGCGCGCGATCCGGTGATTGTCGCTTATCCGGCAGTGACCGGACTGGTCCTTCGACGGGGATTGTCGGGCTGGATCACTGGCGCCGGGTCGCTGGTGATCAGGCGGGAGAATGACAACCCGCTGGTTGTCTCCGGACTGGCCAATCCCGATGCAGCGCTGGCGGCCCTGTCGGCGCGCAGGGATGCTCTCAGCACGAAGCTTTGACACGCATGCCGGGATGCCAGCCATCCGACACCCCGACCTTGTGGTTCAGGCATTGGGCGGGGACGGGAGAAAGGGCTGTGCCGAGCGTCCGGTGGAGTTCTGCGCCAGGCTCGGCTCGGGCCTGGATGATGAGCACTGACAAGAGCAGCAGGCATCCCGCAAGCGCCATCAGGGCAATTCTCAGGACAGTCACGCTTTCGCGATGGCCGGGTTTGGCAAGTAGGAAGTCATCGTCCGGAACCATGGGGTTTTCCCGTTCATTGCTGTTGGGAGACACTTAACTGCCGGAACGCGTCTGCAATCGGTCAGGATTGTGGCAAGGCCGCACTCTTGTGGTGTCAACAATGTGTCGGTGGTTAACGGCGCGTGAGTGGGGGACGCTTCAGCGCGTGCGTTTGCCGAATGTCGCCGCCCGGCGCGCAAGGTGGGGGCGTGGCGATGACGCCTGCATATAGGCTGTCGCCGGTTCCTGCGGCGTCACGCCGCCAGGAAGCTGGTTTCGGAATTGGCTAGCCGTGTCTGCTGCTGGCGCCGGGGTCTGTTCGGGGAAGCGGTCATCAAATGTCCTTGGCACGATTTCCGGACGCGCCAGGGCATAGCCCTGCATCAGCTGGACGCCGATTTCCTGACAGAATTCAATCTGATGATCTTCCTCGAGTCCCTCAAACAGCACTGTTATTCCGCGCTCGATGAATTGTTCCACCATCAGCTTGAGCAGACCCATGCCCGCCGATGTCTCGGTAAAGCGGCGCACCCAGGCCGCGTCGAATTTGAGCACGTCGGGCTTGAGCTCATCCACCCGCCTGGTATCGGAATCATCAGCGCCGTAATCATCGACGGCAATCCTGAAAAGCCGCGAGCGCAAAGCCGCGACCAGCCTGTGGAGCACCGCTTCGTCGCGGCTGCCCTGTTCGGTGATTTCACAGACGATGCGGCCTGGCCTGAGGCCGGCTTTCACTGTGATCTCGACCATACGATCGGCTTCAGCCTGGATGTCGGTCGCGGCGTCAAATAGGCCGGGATTGAAATTGATGAACAGCCGGGCTTTCTTGCGGCCGAGCTTGCCCATGTTGAGAATGTGCAGTTCCCGGCACAAGGTGTCGACGGCGACGGCGTCGTCCTTTTCGACCAGCGAGAAGAAATGTTCCGGCGAAACCGGTTGGCCGTTCCGCTGCGCCCGGATGAGCGCCTCGAAAGCCTCTATGGTGAGGATGCCGTGTTTATTCTGGCTGAAAATCGGCTGAAACGCGGACCGCAGCATAAATGGACCGTAGGACGTGGTGTAAAAGCCCCGGTCGTCTTGCAGAAAATGCGGATCGCGACGCCCTGGCATTTTGCGCAGGTCTCCGGTTAGCGTGCAGCCGTAAGATCCGAGTCTAGCCGCCATATCTTTCCGCAAGGTTAAATCTGTCGTCACAGGCCGGTTTGGCGACTTGCATCGGCGACCTCGTTGCGACATAGAGACACACGGGCGCGGGCGCCGCGCCATTTGCATCACGTTCTAGCACCGGAGCGCATTCCATGGCCTTTCTCGCCGACGCCCTTTCCCGGGTCAAACCATCCGCCACCATCGCCGTTGCCCAAAAAGCGCGGGAACTGAAAACCCAGGGCCGCGACGTCATCGGACTCGGAGCCGGCGAACCGGATTTTGACACGCCCGACAACATCAAGGCAGCGGCAATCGACGCGATCAATCGCGGCGAGACCAAGTACACGCCGGTGTCGGGCATCCCCGAGCTGCGCAAGGCGATTGCCGCAAAGTTCAAGCGCGAGAACAATCTCGATTATGACTGGCAGCAGACCATCGTCGGCACCGGCGGCAAGCAGATCCTGTTCAACGCCTTCATGGCGACGCTGAACGCCGGCGACGAAGTCATCATCCCCGCGCCCTACTGGGTGAGCTATCCGGAAATGGTGGCGATCTGCGGCGGCACTTCGGTGTTCGTGCCAACCACGATTGAAAACAGCTTCAAGCTGGCTGCCGCCGATCTGGAAGCTGCAATTACCCCAAAAACCAAGTGGCTGATGTTCAACTCGCCATCCAACCCCTCGGGTGCGGCCTATACCGAAGCCGAGCTGAAGGCGCTTACGGATGTGCTGATGCGCCATCCGCATGTCTGGATCCTCTCCGATGACATGTACGAGCACCTGACCTATGGCGATTTCGTCTTCACCACGCCGGCCCAGATCGAGCCTTCGCTGAAAGACCGGACGCTGACCATGAATGGCGTGTCGAAGGCTTATGCGATGACCGGCTGGCGCATCGGCTATGCGGCCGGTCCGCTGGCACTGATCAAGGCGATGGACATGATCCAGGGCCAGCAGACATCGGGCGCCTGCTCGATTGCGCAGTGGGCAGCGCTGGAAGCGCTCAACGGTACCCAGGACTTCATTCCGAAGAACAAGGAAATCTTCCGCGGCCGCCGTGATCTGGTGGTCTCGATGCTCAACCAGGCCAAGGGCATTCAGTGTCCGGTTCCTGAAGGTGCATTCTACGTCTATCCGTCCTGTGCAGGCTGCATCGGCAAGACCGCGCCGTCAGGCAAGGTGATCGAGTCTGATGAGGATTTCGTCACCGAACTCTTGGAAACCGAAGGCGTGGCCGTGGTGCACGGCTCGGCTTTTGGTCAGGGCCCGAACTTCCGCATTTCCTACGCCACCTCGGAGGAACTGCTCGAAGAAGCCTGCAACCGCATCCAGCGCTTCTGCGCGGCGCTGCGCTAAGCTGACTGTTTCACTGTAGCAATTGCGGCCGCCCTTTCGGGGCGGTCGTTTTCATTTCAGCTCCAGCGCAACATCCAAAAGCCAACCGCGGAGGCGGCGGCGGTCAGCAGGGTTCCCCAGGCCATGTCGACGAGGCTCATCATCAGCGGCCAGTTCTTCAGCGTCGACAGGTTGGTGATGTCGTAGGTGCCGTAGGCGGCGAAGCCGAGGATGGCGCCGAGCAGCAGCGCGTCGGTCAGCGAACCCGAGCGGAAGGCAGGCGCTGACGCCAGAATCACGACTGCGGCCGAATACATCACGTAAAACAGCGCAGCGATCGACAGACGGGGACTGTCGAGCATCAGTTCGCCAAGCTGGCGGCTGTAGAAGCCGCGGGCGACGAGGCCGAGCCAGATGGCGTCAATAAGCAGCAGGAAAACCGCTGCCCCGCCCCAGGCCTTGAGGAAGCCGGCGGGAATCATCGGCGGCTCCCCGGCAGGCGCGGTTGCTGTGCGCAGGTTTGGTGGAGTGCCTTTTCAGTGCCGTTCATGGAGATGCCCTTTAGGATGTTGCTGTTTGTCATCCTTGGTACGCACAATCGGTGCGGGCGGTTCACTTCTCGCGCGCTCCGGCGTAGGTGTCGGGGACAAGAACCTGCAGGGCCCCGGCATGGCTGACGCACTCGACCTCGCTTTCCAGCGAGACGATTTCGCCGTCAATGGCCGCTTTCGAGCCGCTTCGGCTGTCGGAGAACCTGAGCGTCACCTTTTGCGCGGTTCGCGATGTCACGTCCGGATCGTCCTGCAGCTTTCCAAACGCCGCGTTGAGCGCCATGCGCGCAACCGTGGCCGAGGACAGCGCCCTCGAGCGGTAGATACCCAGCACGCCCTGGTCCAGAATCGGCGCATAGGACAGCGGCGTGTCTCCGAACAGATTGTTGGACACAGAGATCGCGGAGACGACCTGTCGCTCCGGTCCCGATCCGGTGTCGATTTCCACCGCGAACCGCGGCGGCCTCATGATGACCCGACCGAGGGTCTTGAGGGTCGAGGCGATTTTCCGGACGCGGGTCGAGGTGTCGAGTTTTTCCCTCTGGCGCACCAGCCGGGCGTGCATGCCCGCTGAAAACTGGTGAATGAAGGGACGGCCATTGGCTGTGGCTATGTCGAGCGGCTGCTGCCTGGCTGTGGCCAGCGCCTCGATCGCGGCCTGCGGATCGAGCGGCAGTCCCAGGCTTCGCGCATATAGGTTCATCGTGCCCAGCGGAATAACTCCCAGCGTCTTGCCGGAGTGGAAACAGGCCGCAGCCGCGGCTGAAATCGTGCCGTCGCCGCCGCCCGCCACAATGGTGCCGGTGTCCTTGTCCGCTGCGGCATCTTTGAGCGCATCGACTAGCTCGCTGCCGGAGACCAGCCGAACGGTGGCCTCGCCACCATTGCCGGACAGCTTCGCAGCCGCCATGTCGCCGAACTCGCGGGCATCCATTCCGCGAATGGTCCCGCCGTCCTGATTGAGAATGAGTGTCGTGCGCATAGCTACTCCCCAGGGTGCGGAACACCGCTTTATAACACGGCGGCAGAGCTAAAGTTCCAATCTATCCCGCAAATCACCGTGGCTCAGGCGGCTGGGGCGGCTGTTGCTGTTCGATAGGCAAGTAAGCCTTCCGCCAGGGCATCGAAAGTGACCCGGCAGCGCGGAACCATTCTCAGGTTCTCATGCATGACCAGATAGGTCATCAGCTGAAGCTCGATCTGCCCGGGCAACAGATGCACCAGGTCCGGATCGCGGATCCCCAGTCCGATCTGGGACATGCCGATGCCGCCGCCGGCCCGGATCATTGCCAGTTGCGCGACATTGCTGTCAGAGCGGAAGTCAAAGCGGACCTGCGCCATGGTGGGGTATGTTTTCAGCATTTCGCGGACATAGGCGAATTGGCGGTCAAAGCCGATCAGCCGGTGGTGTGACAGATCTTCGACCGTTTCGGGTGTTCCATACCTGTCGAGATAGCGGCGATGGGCAAACATGCCGAGCGGAATGCCGCCGATCCGCCGGCTGACCAGTGCGCCCTGGCTTGGCTTGACCATGCGCACGGCGATGTCGGCCTGCTGCTTGAGAATATCCTCGACCATATCGGAGAGCGAGAGCTCGATCTTCAGGCGCGGGTAGCGGTGTTGCAGTTCGGTCAGGATCGGCGGCAGCACTTCAAGCCCAATCACTTCGCTGGCGCTGATGCGCACGGTGCCTTCAGGACTGTCGCCATCGCCCGAGGCGGCCCGTGCCAATGCCGCAGCACTTGCGGCCATGGTTTCGGCATAGCTGCGCATGCTCAGTGCCGTCTCTGTGGGCACAAGCCCCTGATAGGAGCGGAGGAACAGCGGCTTGCCGGCGGCCCGTTCCAGCGCGTCGAGGTGGCGGGCGATGGTGGGTTGGGTCAGCCCCAGCGCCCGGGCGGCACCCGACTGCGAGCCTTCCTGCAGGATGGCGAGAAAGGTTCGGTAGTGATCCCAGTCGAGAGCAAGCATAGACATACATTTATATATAGCGGATGCAGAGATTTGCGCAATTCCGGTTATCCGAGTTTGCCGCCATATTGGCTTCATCGCAACCCAAGGAGATCGACAATGACTGACAATGAGAAAAGCGCAGCTCCGATGGCGGGCAAGCGTGTGGCACTTGTGCTGGGGGCTACGGGCGGCATCGGCGGTGCGGTCGCGGCAAAGCTGCTGGGCAACGGCTACACCGTGCGGGCAATGCACCGGAAGGCCACTGATCAAGCGATCAGCAGGCCTGACTACGAGTGGCTCAGCGGCGATGCCATGAACCGCGACGATGTGATGCGCGCAGCCGCAGGAGCCGAGTTGATTGTTCATGCGGTCAATCCTCCCGGATACCGAAACTGGGGCACGCTGGTGCTGCCGATGATCGACAACACCATCGCCGCGGCCAAGTCCGTGGGCGCGAAAATCCTGATGCCCGGCACCATCTACAATTATGCGCCCCAGGCGTTTGCCGGCATCACCGAGGACAGCCCGCAGAACCCGGCAACGGTGAAGGGCAGGATCCGGGTGGCGCTCGAACAGCGGCTTGAAGCCGCCGCCAGCAGCGGCACCCAGGTCATCATCGTCCGGGCAGGGGATTTCTTCGGACCGGGCGCCGGCAACAACTGGTTTGCGCAGGCCGTGATCAAGCCCGGCGGGCCGCTGAAGGCAATCACCAATCCGGCTGACCCCGGCGTCGGCCATCAATGGGCCTATCTGCCTGATGTCGCCGAAACCATGGTCAGGCTGGTCGCCCGGGCCGATGAGCTGCAGCCCTTCGCCCGCTTTCACATGGAAGGCTTCTGGGACGCTGACGGCCGGCAGATGGGAGAGGCGATCTGCAGGGTCACAGGCCGCGCCGGATTGCCGATCAAGCGGTTTGCCTGGTGGATGCTGTATCTGGCCAGACCGTTTGTCCCGGTATGCGGTGAGTTGATCGAGATGCGCTATCTCTGGCGGACTGCATTGCATATGCGCAATGACAAGCTGGTGGCTTTTCTCGGCGCGGAACCGCGCACGCCGATCGACGAAGCTGTCCGCCTGACCCTGCAAAGTCTCGGGTGTCTTGCAGAACAGACCGGACCGGGTGGTGCGCGGTCCGTGGTACTTGCCGGCGACGAAAGAGTTTCAGCATGAGAGCCGGTTAGCCAGCAGATCCGGCTATCGCCGCATCTGGCCAAAAAAAATGGGCCTCGAGATTGCTCTCGGGCCCAATAGGTATGAAGGTTAAAAACCTCCAGAGGGGAACAGCTCATGCGGAGGTACTGGGAGGAGTAGACCGCCATAACTGCATCAGCTGCAGTCGATATGGTGTTTAATTGACCACTGTGCAAGGGAATGATGCGCATGTCAGCCATGTGATGACTGCATGGCCTGAAAAACAGGCACGTGCGGCTCGGAATCCGGACAAAAAAATGGGCCTCGAGATTGCTCTCGGGCCCAATAGGTATGAAGGTTAAAAAACCTCCAGAGGGGAACAGCTCATGCGACGGCACTGGGAGGAGTAGGCCGCCAAAGGTGCATCAGCTGTAATCGATATGGTGCTTTCTTGAGCAATACGCAAGAGAGAGAGGCGCATGTCAGCTATGCGGGTATTGCATGGCTTGAATATTGACTAAAATATAAGCAATATTTGTGGTGCTGGTTTTATAGTCGCGCCGGTGCGTGCGCCCGGTATTGCGCTCAACAGCGGGCGCCTCAATAGCTCCAGTTGCGCGCCTTGTTGATCAGGAAATCCCGGAAAGCCTTGAGTTTGGCCGCATTTCTCATTTCCTCCGCATAGCAGAAATAGGTATCGAACGAGGGTATGTCGGCCGGAATGTTGAGCTGCACCAGGCCCAGATCGCGGTTGATCATGTAGTCGGGCAGCAGCGATATCCCGGCGCCATTGAGGGTGGCGCGGCGGACAGCGGGCATGTTGTTGATCTGCAGTTGCGCGATCCGCGGATTGTCCGGGGTCCGCCCGGCCTGTTCAAGCCAGTTCACGTCACGCAGATAATTCGGCGCCGGTTCGCCGAAGGTTATGATTCGGTGGTTGTCGAGGTCCTCGAGTGTCTTGGGCTCGCCGTGACGCGCGAGATAGGAGGGGGCGGCATAGGCGTGCATGTGCACGGTGAACAGGCGGCGCTGGATCAGGTCGGGTTGTTGCGGCTGGCGCAGCCTTATGGCGCAGTCGGCTTGCCGCATATTGACGTCCAGTTCCTCGTTGTCGAGGAGCAGTTGCACCTGGACATCGGGATAGAGCGACTGGAATTCCTGTACTTTTTCGGTGAGCCAGCCCTGGCCGAAGCCAACCGTCGTTGTCACCCGCAATTTGCCCGAGGGCTTTTCACGGGTCTCGGTCAGCTGGTTCCTGACCGATTCGAGCTTCATCAGCACTTCGTGGGCGGTCTGGTAGAGAATCTCGCCTTGCTCGGACAGGATCAGGCCGCGGGCATGGCGGTGAAACAGCTTGGCGCCGATATCCATTTCCAGCGCGGAAACCTGACGGCTTATGGCCGATTGCGACAGATGCAGCTTTTCCGCGGCATGAGTAAAGGATCCGGCTTCCGCAGCCGCGTGAAATATGCGCAGTTTATCCCAGTCGAGTGGCATCAAGCTCTCGTCCCCCTGGCCCGTTGATCGGGCCCTTATCTGGCGCTTATGCGCCTATTCTGCGGCTTCCGCGTGTCTGACATGACCTGCCAGATATCGTTCGGCCTCCAAAGCCGCCATGCATCCCATTCCCGCCGCAGTCACCGCCTGACGGTAAATGTCGTCCGTGACATCACCGGCGGCGAATACACCGGGGACATCCGTGGCAGTTGAATCCGGCGCTGTCCACAGATAGCCGTTCGGCTTGTGTTTGAGTTTGTCCTTGAACAGGCTGACGGCGGGCGCATGGCCGATGGCAACAAACACCCCGTCAATCGGCATGTCGGAGGATTCGCCGGTTACGCGGTTCCTGAGCCTGACCCCGTTGACCGAGGCGGGCATTGGCGGCTTGGCCGGCTCGCCCAGAAACTCCGTCACTTCCGTGTTCCAGATCACATTGATGTTGGGTTTTTCAAACAGCCGCTGCTGCAGGATCTTTTCGCTGCGGAATTCGTCGCGCCGGTGCACAACGGTGACTTCGGCAGCGAGATTGGACAGATACAGCGCCTCTTCGACGGCAGAATTGCCTCCGCCGACAACGATGACCTTCTTGCCCCGGTAGAAAAAGCCGTCGCAGGTGGCGCACGCCGAGACGCCAAAACCCATGAACTCCTTTTCGCTTTCAATTCCCAGCCATTTGGCCTGTGCCCCGGTGGCGACGATCAGCGAATCGCAGGTCCACACCGCGCCTGAATCGGTCTTCACCGTGAACGGCCGCCCGCTCAACTCGACCTGGGTGACCAGATCGTTGACGATTTCAGCGCCGACATGCTCGGCCTGCTTGAGCATCTGCTCCATCATCCAGGGGCCTTGCACCGGATCGGCGTATCCGGGATAGTTTTCCACCTCGGTTGTGATCATCAATTGCCCGCCTTGCTCCATGCCCGCGATCAGCACCGGCTTGAGCATTGCACGGGCGGCATAGATCGCGGCCGTGTAGCCGGCGGGGCCGGAGCCGATGATGAGAACGGGAACATGGCGAGTGGACATAGGACAATCCTGTAGAGATGTTGTGTGGCGTCAGTTTGGGCCATCCACAGAGACGCATCAATGGCGAAAATCCGCAAACAGGCTGCTGACGCCATCATGACTTTCGGCTTTGAGCCTATTTAGGTATGGGCAAGCCCCGGTTTCAAGCTTTGCAAAGCGGTTACACACAGAACATCGCGCGTGATTGGTCCGCCAACTCTTTACAGAGACTGCGCGCTGACGCAATAAAGTTTCGTCGCACGGCAGTTTTGGTGCGGAATGTGGTGCCGGAAACAGGAATGATCCCATGGCAATCAAGGCCGAACTCGACGTGATCGATCTCAAGATCCTGCGGGAATTGCAAAAAGACGGGCGGATGACCAATGTCGAGCTGTCGGAGCGGGTGGGCATTTCGGCGCCGCCGTGCCTCAGACGGGTGCGCAAGCTCGAGAAGGCGGGGATCATTCGCGGCTACCGGGCCCAGTTGAATGCGCCAAGCCTCGGATTCGACCTCGTTGCGTTCTGCCTGGTCGGGCTCAAGCATCAGTCGGATGCAAATCTCAAGGCGTTTGCCGCCAGAACCAAGGAATGGCCGATCGTGCGGGAAACCTGGATGGTGTCGGGCGAGAGTGATTTCCTGTTGCATTGCGTGGCGCGCAATCTCACCCATTTTCAGGACTTTGTCATCGAAGAGCTGACAGCCACAGACAATGTCGACACGGTGCGCACCATGCTGACCATCCGTCAGGTCAAGGATGAGGGGCTTGTGGCGCTGTAGTTCTGCCGGCCACTCAACTCCGCGCCGGAGCGTGACGGATCAGGTTTGCGACCAGAGTTGCTGATAGACCGCGTCGATTGCGTCGGCTTCCGCAGCCACGCTGAAATTTTCGACGGCGCGTGTTCTGGCCGCCTCGGCCATCGTCTGGTGGCGCGCGGGGTCGGACAGTATCGCGGTTATCTGCGCGGCTGCCATGCCGGGATCGCCATCAGGGACGACTGCCCCGGCCGCTCCGTCGCCGGAAAATTCGCTGAACCATCCGGCGTCGCTTGCCACAAACGGCACCGCCGACGCCATGGCCTCCAGAGGCGTGACTCCATAGCCTTCATAGCGCGGCAGAGCCACCAGCAGGCTCAGTCCGCGCACCAGATCGGGCAGGGCGTCCGGACCGATCTCGCCTGGAAACAGGATCCGTTCCGCAAGTCCCGCCGCGGCAGCCTGCTGTTTCAGCCCGGCCAGGAAAGACGTATGTTCGGGCGCTGTCTTGCCGATCACCAGGGCGGTGTATCCGGGCAGGTGTGGCAGGGCTTCGATCATCGCGGCGACGAAACGGTCGGTGCCTTTTTCCGGGCGGACGCGGCCGATGGTGGCGATGCCGCCAATGCCGGGGTAGGGGCTCGCTGCCCAGGCTTGGTTGCGTGATGCGGCGGGATGAAAGCGCAGCGTGTCGACACCGTGCGGCACGACGGCGCGGACGCCCGGCACATATTCCGCCGCCTCCGGGGTGGTGGCGATCACCGCGTCCATGCGCGAGATCAGCCAGCGCGGCAGCGCGCTGTGCCGGCGCTGGGCGGCGGAGGTGAACACCAGCCTGATTGGCAGCCTGAGGATGTCACGGGCGAAAATTCCGGCCTGCATCTCGGGATTGCGGCGCACATGCCAGATGTGAAACGGCTTGCCGGATGGCTTCTGACGCGATGCCCGCACGGCCTGGAGGAACGAAATCGGGCCCGGGCAGCCAGGCAACGACCGGCCGACGAGCCTGATGTCGTAACGGTCAAGCTGCTGACGGGTCACGGCAGCCGCGGTCGCGGTTACACCGGTGAAATTGCGGTGCATGTTGAGAACGAACAGCCCGTCTCTTGCGCCAGCGCCGCCGGGATTTCCAGGGGAGCTGGCGGAAGACGTGCTCATGCCGGGATCCCTGAGCTGAACGGGGGCGTCAGCCCCACTTCACCGCGAGAATCTCGTAGGCCTTGGAGCCACCGGGAGCGACAACCTCGACGGATTCGCCAACGGATTTTCCGATCAGTGCGCGGGCGATCGGCGAAGAAATCGAAATCCGGCCTTCCTTCACGTCGGCTTCCTGGTCGCCAACGATCTGATAGGTCTTTTCCTCTTCGGTGTCTTCGTCGACCAGCTTGACGGTCGCGCCAAACTTGATGGTGTCACCCGACAGCTTCGACAGGTCGATGATCTCGGCGCGGCCGACAAAATCCTCAAGCTCGCCGATGCGGCCTTCATTGTGGCTCTGCGCTTCTTTCGCCGCATGATATTCGGCATTCTCGGAAAGGTCGCCATGAGCGCGCGCTTCGGAAATCGCCTCGATGATCCGCGGCCGTTCGGATTGCTGGCGCCAGCGCAGTTCTTCCTGCAGCTTGACGTAGCCTCCTTGCGTCATCGGAACCTTCTCAACCATCGGTCTCATCCTTGTCCAAGTCGCACCGACGCCATCACAAATGGCGGCTGTACACAAAACGAAACGGCGCCCGAAGCGGTTACTTCGGAGCCGTTCCACTGTATCCTCTTCTCAGGCTTATCAAATCCGCTAGGAAAATTCACCTGAAAAATATCCGGAGCGTCAGTGTCCGAAAACAACGCCGCAGCCACCGCTTGGCTGTCCTTCGCCACGGTGACATGATGTGGTGCTACAACCCTGAATTTTCAAGGAGCGGGTCATGGCTGCGCTGAAGATGGCGACGTTCAATCTCTATCATTTCGCGGAACCGGGCATTTTCTGGCACGAACGCAAGCCGGCCGCGACCTATTCGCAAACGCAGTGGGCGGAGAAGAAAGCCTGGATCACGTCCATGGTGGCCGGGATGGACGCCGATGTGATCGGTTTTCAGGAAGTGGTGTCACATGAGGAACTGGGTGCGCTGATGGCAGCGAGCGGCTATCCGCATTTCTTCTGCACCGGCCACCCGATGTTCGATGAGGATGATCCGGCTGTTTATGTCAACGCCACGGTGGCGATCGCCTCGCGTTACCCGTTTGTCAGCGTCAGACCGCTTTCGGGCGTTGCCGGCGTTCCCGACGATACGGTGATTGATGCGGATTTCAATTTCTCGCGCACGCCGGTTGATGCGCTGATCGAGCTTCCGGGACTGGGCCTGACCAGGATCTTTGTCTGCCATTTCAAATCCCAGGGCGCCTTTGTCGATGATGATGACATTGATGCGCTGGCCGACTGGGGCGACAAGATCCGCACCACCTACATGGAGCGCGCCATGGCCGGCGTCAATCAGGTGGCCAAGCGTGCCGCCGAAGCCGGCGCGATGTACCGTCTGTTCCGGCAGAGCATCGACACCGAACCCGACGCGCCGGTCATTCTGCTTGGCGATCTCAACGAGGATCCGGCCTCGCACACGATCTCGATCCTCACCCAGGCCGACCGGGTCTGGTCCTGGGGCAGCGTTGCCGCCAATGCGATCCCTGAAGAATTCGCCTATCTCAAGCATGTCTACAAGCTCTATGACAGTTTCAACCTGGTGGTGATGCAGGGGCTGGTGCGGCCCAATACCCATGGCGGCATCATCGCGGGCTCGGTGCTGGATTATTGCGTGGTCTCCAACGGACTTAACCCGAAGAACCCGCGCCGCCGCGGTGCGGTGACAAAGGTCGAGGTCTTCGACAACCATTTCGAAACCGGTCCGCCAAAGGAACGCGCGTCCGATCATGCGCCGGTGGTGACGACGATTGAGAGTGCGGCCGAGTAGCAGGGTCAATCCGTCTTGCCGTCATAGGCGCGGCGCGCCTCGATCACCCGGGCGTGATTGGTAATTGCCCACTGGCCCAGTGCTGACACGGGTTCGAGCAATTCGAAGCCGAGCGCGGTCAGCTCATAGTCCACACGCGGCGGCACCGTGGGAAACACCGTGCGGGTGAGATAGCCGTCGCGTTCGAGCCCGCGCAGGGTGGTGGTGAGCATTTTCTGTGAAATACCCTCGACGGCGCGCTTGATCTCGGAGAAGCGCATCCGGCCTTTTCCGAGCGTGCTGACCACCAGAACACTCCATTTGTCGCCGACCAGCGAAATCACGTCGTTGGCCACCTGACATTGGCCGGGAGTGTGAAGGTCACGTGGTTTCATTCGGGTGCCCCAGGTTCAAAAAAGTGCCGTCTTGTGGGCGCGGTAGCGGTTTCATAAGTAGCGTCAGTTACTTTTTTATACAAGGAAACCATCATGACAAAAATCGCTGTTCTGGTCGGCTCGCTGCGAAAAGAGTCGGTCAACCGCAAATTCGCCGGTGCCCTGGAAAAGCTGGCAGCCGGACGGATGGAGTTCGTCTATGCCGAGCTTGCCGATCTGCCGCACTACAATGAGGATCTGTGGGACAATGTCCCCGAAGCGGTTACCGCACTGAAGGCGACAATCGAGGCGGCGGACGCGGTTCTGATTGTCATTCCGGAGTATAACCGCACCTATCCCGGCGTGATCAAGGATGCCATCGACTGGGCGACGCGTCCCTGGGGCAAGAACTCCTGGGCCGGCAAACCGGTTGCGATCACCGGCACCTCGCCCGGCGTGATCGGTACGGCGGTCGCCCAGCATCATCTGCGTACCACCATGGTCACCGTGGGAACCGCGGTAATGGGACAGCCCGAACTCTATTATGCCTACAAGCCGGAGCATTTCGGCGAGGATGGCGCCATCACCGACGAGAACACCAAGACCTATCTTGAAGGCTGGGTGAACAGCTTCGCCGACTGGATCGCCACCACCGGTAAATAGCCTGACCTCATTTTCGCTGAGAATTCCGGCTTCCAGAGTTGCGCGACTCCGCCCAGTTGGAAAACTCCCCGTCGCCTCCCCACAAGGCGACGGGGAGATTTGTGTTTGAAAACCGGACGCATCCGTTCTGCTTCAAGCCAAACACGAGCCGCCCGGACGGCTTATGTTCGGGGAGGGGTGCGGGTTGTCGCCACTTCATAGGTTCTGGGCAGGTTGGGCGGCTTATAGTCGGGCCGGTTTTGCAGGCGCTCGATCACCGCTTCATGCAGTTTCGCGCCTTCGGGAATGCGGCGGTAATCGAATACCGGCCAATAGACCCGGCCCAACTGCAATTGCCGGTAAAACGAGGTTTTCGGTACCTTGCGCGGCAGAAACTCGACAATGGCCCAGCCGGGGTTCATCGAATTGTTGATGTCGGCCAGCGGGTCGGGCGCGCCATAACGCTTCTGGGTTTTCGCCGCCTCGTCACGGGCGAGTTCCGGTTTTGCCTGTGTATCCTCGCCGGCCCTGTCTCCATGGGTCAGCAGTTCGAACACAGCTTCGTCGCCGCGCACCCCGGCAGCCACGGCTTCGCGGAACAGCCATTCGAGCGGGATCTTGGCCAGCCCGCTTCTTGCATCCGGGTAGCCGCCTCCGACATCGCCGTGGCAGCCGGCGAACCAGACTTCCTCAAAATCCTGCGGCCGCTTCTGGTAAGCGCGGGCCTTGGTCGACCACTCCTCGTAATCCTGCCCCGGCTCCCACAGCGAGGGTTGGAAATAGGTCCGCCGCTCGTCAATCGCCACGGCGTGACGGACAATCTTCACCCGGTTGTTCTCGTTGGTGTAGGCTTTCTGGGTGGTGGTCAGCCAGGGGAAGCCGGCGGTGGCGTCAAACACCGAGGCAACCGTGTCCCACAGGCCGAGGAATTCGATGCGCACGCCGCTGCCGCCCAGCACTTTCTGGAAGTGGCCGATCTCGGCGGCGAAGTCGCGGGTGCCCGGCTGACCCAGCCGTGTGTAGGCACGCCAGGCATAGCGCACGAGCTGCAATTGTTCCTTGCGCACCAGTCCGATGATCCGCAGGAAACCGCCCAGCAACCGCGCGGTATAGGCGCCGCGGGAAAAGCCGAAAATATAGATCCTGTCGCCATATTCATGGTTTTCGACCAGAAAGCGGTAGGCCTCCATCACATTGTCGGCAATGCCCGCGCCGGTGGCCAGCCCCAGCACGATGCGGGTTTTCGACCTGAGTTGCCGCCACCAACCGGTCAGCCCGAAGCTGCCGACACCCGGCTGATAAAACACCAGTTGCTTTGTCGAGCGTTTCAGCGAGCCATAGAGCCTGAGCACATTGGTCCGGTCGCCGGAAATCTGGTTCGACGTACCATCCAGCAGAATGACGATGTTCTTGGCCATCGCGCGGCCCTCCACCGGAAGGAGGATACGCGAAGGTGGAGGAGGGGGCAATCAGAGGGGGAGGGGTGGACGGGAGCCGTCAGTACGATCCAGCAACCGCTGCAGCCGGTCAAAATTCTGTTCATTGGCGGCGTGCAGGAATTTTTCCATTGCTTGATTCTGGTCCGTGCGGTCGAAGACCATGCGCCATGACAGGCGTGCGCCGTCATCCTCATCGGCAAAGCGCATCTCGAGCGTGAAAACATGCACCGGTTCGTGGTGCGTCATGAGCACCATCCGGCCTTCGACAACATCCTCGAAGGTCCAGCGGTTGTGAAAGTCGGTGCCGTTGTCAGCAGTCATGGTGATCAGCCAGTGTCCGCCGGGCTTCAGATCGAAGCTTGAGATGTGGTTGGTGAACCCTTCCGGACCCCACCATGCAGCGAGTTTTTCGGGGTCTGCAAAGGCGCTGAAAAGCGTTTGACGGGCCACCGGAAAAAGGCGGTCGTTGATGATTTCGATGGACTTGGTCATTGAAGCTCGTCGTGCCGGCACCGCTGCCATTTAACGCTCAGGCCGCAACCCCGAGGCTTGGCGCCGGGGTGACGGCGGCGACGACCGTGTCGGCTGAACGCTCGAGAAACTCCTTGTCCTGCCGTAGCGCATCGAGCGAGCGGGGAACCGGTTGCTCTCCGTTCCAGTCTTCAAAAGCAAACGCCAAAACAATCGCAGCCTCGCGCATCGCCTCGTCCAGCGTATCGGCTACAGCCGTCACACCAGGAACGTCGGGGAAAGAAATGCCGTAACCGCTGTCGGGTTCTTTGTGAATGAGAGCGATGTAGTAAGCCATTGTCTCAGTCCTTGGGCCAGCGTGCCTGCGCGTAGATTGAACGGACGGTTCCAGCTGGAATATCCTTGCGCGGATGGGTGACAATTACAACTCTGCCGTCCGCCGAATGACGAAACTTGTGATGCGATCCACGCGTCGATACCAGCTCGAAACCATCCGCCTTCAGGCGTTTGATTATATCGCGGCTGTCTCGCAGCATCAACTCATCCCTCTCAACCCGCCTCAGAAATAGCTCTGCAACGGATGCACTTCGAGATTGCCGGCCTTCAGCGCCGCAATGGCCTGGGCGGCCGACAGGCTGCCTGACATGGTGGTGAAGTAGGGCACCTTCTGCATCAGGGCGGCTCGGCGCAGGGATTTGGAATCGGAGATGGTCTTGGCGCCCTCGGTGGTGTTGATCACCAGCTGCACCTGACGGTTCCGGATCGCGTCCTCGATGTGCGGGCGGCCTTCGAGCACCTTGTTGACGTGCTCGACCTCAATGCCCTGTTCGCGCAGATAATCGGCGGTGCCCGACGTCGCCATCACCTTGAAGCCGTTGTCGACCAGAATGCGGATGGCTTCGATGACGCGCGGCTTGTCCTCGTCACGTACCGAGACGAACACCCGGCCCGAACGCGGCAGGTCGACGCTGGCTCCGAGCTGTGCCTTGGCAAAGGCCAGCGCGTAGTCGCGATCGAGCCCCATGACCTCGCCGGTCGAGCGCATTTCCGGTCCGAGCAGCGTGTCGACGCCGGGAAATTTTGCAAACGGGAACACGGCTTCTTTCACGGCAATGTGGGTCAGCGTGCGGTGGTTGGGGACAGCGCCGTAGGCTGCGAAAGCCTCGGCCAGCTTCTCGCCAGCCATCACCCGTGTTGCCACCTTGGCGACTGGCGAGCCGACGGTCTTGGCGACAAACGGCACGGTGCGCGAGGCGCGCGGGTTGACCTCGAGCACGTAGATCACATCGTCCTTGATGGCGTATTGCACGTTCATCAACCCGCCGACATTGAGCGCCCTGGCCAGGGCGATGGTCTGCTCTTCAAGGCGGTCGACCATTTCGGGTGACAGCGTGTGGACCGGCAGCGAGCAGGCGGAATCGCCCGAGTGGATGCCGGCTTCCTCGATGTGCTCCATGATGCCCGTGACATTGACGTCGGTGCCGTCGCACAGACAATCGACATCGACCTCGATGGCGTTGGTCAGATAGGTGTCAAACAGCAGCGGATTGGTGCCGAGCAGGGTGTTGATCTGGCCGGTCTTGTCGTTGGGGTAGCGCGCCTTGATGTCCTCGGGCACCAGCTCGGGCACTGTGCCGAGCAGGTAGTTGGACAGGTTGGTCTCGTCGCGGATGATCTGCATGGCGCGGCCACCAAGCACATAGGACGGGCGAACCACCAGCGGGAAGCCGATGTCGGTGGCCACCAGCCGCGCCTGCTCGACCGAGTAGGCGATGCCGTTGTTGGGCTGGACCAGATCGAGCTTGTGCAACAGTTTCTGGAAACGGTCGCGGTCTTCGGCCAGATCGATCATGTCGGGCGCGGTGCCCAGAATTGGAATTCCGGCTTTCTCCAAAGCTTCTGCGAGCTTCAGCGGGGTCTGGCCGCCAAGCTGGACGATGACGCCCTTGAGCGTGCCTGCTTCCTGTTCCTTGGTGAGGATTTCGAGCACGTCCTCGTCGGTCAGTGGTTCGAAATAGAGCCGGTCGGAGGTGTCGTAATCGGTCGACACGGTTTCCGGATTGCAGTTGACCATGATCGCCTCATAGCCGGCGTCCTTCAGCGCGAAGGCGGCGTGGCAGCAGCAATAGTCGAACTCGATGCCCTGGCCGATGCGGTTGGGGCCACCGCCGAGGATCACCACCTTCTGCCGGTCGGAAACGCGGGCCTCGCAAGCCGGCGCGCCGGCAAACGGGACTTCGTAGGTCGAATACATATAGGCCGTCGGCGAGGCAAATTCGGCGGCGCAGGTGTCGATGCGCTTGTAGACCGGGCGCACGCCCAGCGCATGGCGGGCCTTGGCCACTTCGTTGCCACGCTTGCCAGTCAGCGAGCCCAGCCGCGCGTCGGAGAATCCCATCGACTTGACCAGCCGAAGGTTCTCGGCGTCGCTCGGAATGCCGTGCGCGCGGATGCGGGCTTCCATGGCGAGAATGTCTTCGATCTGGGCGAGGAACCACGGATCGATCCTGCAGATCGAATGCACCTCTTCGGCGCTCATGCCGAGCCGCATGGCCTGCGCCACCATGCGCAGCCGGTCGGGCGTCGGCGTGCCGATGGCTGCCTTGATGGCGTTGTCATCGTCGCCTTCGCCCAGGCCGGGAATCTCGATTTCATCAAGCCCGGTCAGTCCGGTCTCAAGCCCGCGCAGCGCCTTCTGCAGGCTTTCGGCAAATGTCCGGCCAATCGCCATGACTTCGCCGACCGATTTCATTGCGGTGGTCAGCAGCGGCTCGGCGCCGGGGAATTTCTCGAAGGCAAAGCGCGGGATCTTGGTCACCACATAATCGATCGACGGCTCGAACGACGCCGGCGTGGCGCCCTGGGTGATGTCGTTTTCCAGCTCATCCAGTGTGTAGCCGACCGCGAGCTTGGCTGCGACCTTGGCGATCGGGAAACCGGTGGCTTTCGAGGCCAGCGCCGACGAGCGCGAGACCCGCGGGTTCATCTCGATCACCACCAGACGGCCATCAACAGGATTGACGGCAAATTGCACGTTGGAGCCGCCGGTCTCGACGCCAATCTCGCGCAGCACCGCGATCGAGGCGTTGCGCATGATCTGGTATTCCTTGTCGGTCAAGGTCAGCGCCGGGGCCACGGTGATCGAATCACCGGTGTGCACGCCCATCGGGTCGATGTTCTCGATCGAGCAGATGATGATGCAGTTGTCGGCGGTGTCGCGCACCACCTCCATCTCGTATTCCTTCCAGCCCAGCACAGATTCCTCGATCAGCACTTCGGTGGTCGGCGAGGCATCAAGCCCGCTTTCGATGATGTCGAAGAATTCCGAGCGGTTGTAGGCAATGCCGCCGCCGGTGCCGCCCATGGTGAACGATGGCCGGATGATGGCAGGCAGGCCGATCAGGTCGAGCGCCTGCACGGCCTGGGCCATGGCGTGGCTCATATAGCGCTGCTTGCGGTCGGATTCGCCGAGGTTCCAGGTGTTTTCCAGCGCGTCGAGCGCGGTGTCGAGTTCGTCGCCCGACAGCTTGTCCCGCAACAGCTTGCGCTCGGCCTCGTGCAGCTTGCGGTCGGTGTCCTTGATTTCGGTGGCGTTGGCCAGAAACGAGCGCGGCGTTTCAAGCCCGATGCGGGCCATCGCCTCGCGGAACAGCGCCCGGTCTTCGGCCATGTCGATGGCGGCCGGCTTGGCGCCGATCATCTCGACATTGTAGCGCTCGAGCACGCCCATGCGCTTGAGCGACAGGGCCGTGTTGAGCGCGGTCTGGCCGCCCATGGTCGGCAGCAGCGCATCGGGGCGCTCGCGCGCAATGATCTTGGCCACAACTTCCGGCGTGATCGGCTCGATGTAGGTGGCGTCGGCGAGGCCCGGATCGGTCATGATCGTCGCCGGGTTGGAGTTGACCAGGATGACCCGGTAACCCTCCTCCTTCAGCGCCTTGACCGCTTGCGTGCCGGAATAGTCGAATTCGCAAGCCTGCCCGATAACAATCGGTCCCGCACCGATGATGAGGATCGACTTGATATCGGTGCGTTTTGGCATGGTCCGGGTCCCTTGTGCGCGGGCTTCGCGCAAAAATTCTCCCGTCGGAAATCAACCATCCGGGAGACGCCGTGCGCGATATGTGAGGCTAAACGCGGCTTATAGGGAAATGGATGCCGCGAGGGAACCCCCAATAGGGCATTGTTAAGCGGAAAGTGGGTGAAAGGGGAGGCAAATGCCGGCATGGTGATCCGGCTCAAGGCGGGTATGGCGGTAGCAGCGGTGTATTCGCATGGTTTTGGAACTTCTTGTCGTGCTTAGTGTGAGATGTGGCGAAAGGCGAATGTGATGCTCATGACAGCCTGAAACACAATTGCCGCTGAGGAATTCGACCGCGCATTTGATGATGGCGAGAGCGTCATCGAACACCTTGATGTCAGGTCGCTGCGCCGTCGCGAACTGGTGCCCAAATGTGTCTATGTCGATTTCCCGGCCCGGGTCGTCCGCAGTCTCGTCAAGCAGCCTCAACGCCTCGGCGTGACCCGGCAGGCGCAGATCAAGATATGGATCGCGGAAAGCCTTGAGAAGGGGTGAAGCGGCGGTTGGCCTCGCCCTGCTCCAATTTCCCCAATGTCACGCCCTGTTAAGTTTATTGCCGCACAGTCCGGGCTCCGGATTTTTGCGTCCGTGTTTCGGATATTTGGCAGAGTGGGCCGCGAATATGACCGATCATGCAACAGCTTCGATTGCGCCTGAAACCTCCCTGGCGCCGGCGATGGTGCGGCCTTTGGTGGCGCAAGGGGTCGCGCGGCTCAGGCAGGATGCGTGGTTTTACTATGCGGTGCTGGGCTACACCGTGCTCGGGCTGATCTTTCTCGTGGCCGTCGGCGATCCGGGCGGCACCGCGCATGCAAGCTACGCCATGCCTGCGGTCAAGGGCTTCCTGCTGATGATGCCGCTGGTGGCGCTGAGCTTTGATGCCATCGCCGTGGTGGTGCGGTTTGACGCGCGGCGGTCGCTGGCGTTCAGACGGACATTTTCCGCCGGGCGGCTGGCGAGCCTGCTGGCGGGCATGATCATGATGACAGGAATCGCCGTGTTCCAGGGCACTTTCACCACGATCAAATCGTCGTTGCCGGCAATGTTCGGTGGCTTTCCCTATGACAGGCTGCATGCGGGCATTGATGCGGCGCTGCATTTGGGCACCGATCCCTGGCGGCTGCTGCACGCGGTCGCGGGCAACGGCGTGGTGCGCCTGATCGCCGAAATCAACTACGGCGAGGTCTGGTTCACGGTGTGTTTTGGCGCGCTGTTTTTCGTGGTCACTTCGCCAAAGGCCGACGCAGTGCGCAAGCGTTATCTGCTGATGTTCATGTTCGTCTGGATCGTGCTGGGCAATCTGATGGCGGGCGCGTTCCTGTCCGCCGGGCCGGCCTTTCATGGCAATGTGACCGGGGATCACGCCCGCTTCGCCGAACTGCTGGCGTTTCTGGCGCAAAGCCCGCTGGATGCGTCGGTGATCGTCAGCCAGCGCTATCTCTGGCTTATCCACGAGAACCATCTGCAGGGTCTTGGCGGCGGCATTTCGGCGTTCCCGAGCGTGCATGTCGCGCTGGTCACCATGAATGCGCTGTTTGTCATCGAGCGCTCGCGGCTTTGGGGTATTCTGGCGTTTGGCTATGTTGCCTTCGTGCTTGCCAGTTCGGTCTATCTGGGATGGCACTACGCCATCGACGGTTATGCTTCCATCGTGCTGGTGACCGCCGCGCATTTTGGCTTGCGGCGTTTCATGTCGGGGGGCAAGCCGGTTGTCGAGGGGCAGGTGTCCGCAGCCTGAAGCCTCTATTTCTGGCGCCGCTGCAGATCCAACAGCCATTCCACCACATCGGTCTTCTCATGCTCGAACAGGCGGAAGGTGGTCATCGGAAAATGGTCGTTTTCGAGGAAGGCCTCGAACCAGGCGCGGTCGCGGCCTTCGATGGCGACGATGGCCGAGTAGGGCGGCGCCATGTCGGCGGTCAGTTGCTCGCCTTCGCGCACATGGCAGTCGCGGCACCATTCGTCGACCACGCGCGCGCCGCGGGCCACGGCGGCCTTGCCGGCGAGCGCTTGGCTCACCGGTAGTATCAGTACCAATCCGGCAATCAGCAATCTGAGCATTGTCCACCTCTTCGCAAGTGCGCAGTGTAGTCCTGTCTGGGTTGAGCCGAGCTGATCAGGATCAAACCGGGAGCATTGGTGAAAGGCAAGGTTCGGCACCAGGCCTCATTCACCGCCGCCATGTTTGACCGGCAACTGGACGTTCTTCAGGCACAATGCGGCAATCAGGCCCAGGAAACTGATGAGGGCTGCGGTCATGAACAGCGGCTCGCAGGCTTGCTGATAGACCTGTGCAATCAGTTGCCGCGTTTCCTCCGGCAGGGCGGCGACGGCTGCGGGGGCCAGTTTTTCGATGTCGGATATGCCCGGTACCGTGATGGTCGAGCGGGCGACACCGGCGGCAAGGATGGCGCCATAGATCGAAATGCCGATCGAGGCGCCACCCATTCGGGTCAACGTGACCACGCCCGTCGCAGCACCCGTATCGGAGCGCCGGGCGGCATTCTGCACGCCGAGGACCGGTACCTGCTGATTCATCCCGATGCCGATGCCCTGGACCAGCATCAGGACCGCGACCATGGCCAGCGGCGTGGCCGATCCGATGAATTGATAGCTGGCCAGCGTCACGATGCCGATTGTCGTGGAGGCGACAGAGAACACCTTGTAGCGGCCGGTCATCGACATGATGCGCCCGGAGCTGAGCGAGCCCACGGCAATGCCGCCGGTCAGCGGAATGAAAAACAGGCCGGCTATGGTCGGACTCATGCCGAGTCCGGATTGCAGGTAGAGGGCATAGTAATTGACCAGACCGATGCCGATGGCGCCGCTGATGAGCGATATGAACAACAGCAGGCTGACAGTGGGGTCGGAAAACAGGGTGAGCGGCACGACGGGCTCGGGAACCCGTTTTTCGACCCATAGCCAGCCGGCAAGGCAGGCAAGTCCAACGGCGATGATAGCGAGGCTTTTCATCGTCAGCAGGCCGCCGAAGAGTTCGGAGCTGTCGGCCCAGAGCACGATGCTGCCAATCGCGCCGGCGAGCAGCGCCGCACCCGCATAATCGATCTTCGGTTTGCGCGCCGGCCGCTTGTAGGGCAGCAGGAAGGCGAGGCCGGTCAGCACGGCTATGCCGATCGGCAGATTGACGAGGAAGATCGAACGCCAGCCGAACAAGTCGCTCATGGCGCCGCCAAGAACCGGTCCGATCGCACCCGAAAGCATCAGCACCAGGCTTGCATAACTCTGGTAGCGGGCGCGTTCGCGCGGTTCGAAGAGATCGGCGTTGATGGAAAAGATCGACACCATGATGCCGCCGCCGCCAAGCGCCTGCAGCACGCGGGCGGCAATCAGCGTATTCATCGAAACAGCCAGACCGCAGACCAGCGAACCGAGAGTGAAAATGAAGATCGCCGCCATCATCACGTATTTGCGTCCGAAAAGATCGCCCAGCTTGCCATACACCGGCATCACCGCGCTCGAGGCCAGCAGATAGGCCGACCCAACCCAGCCGAACCGTTCCAGCTGCCCGAACTCGCCGACGATGGTCGGAAGCGCGGTGGCGACTATCTGGCTGTCGAGCGTCGCCATGAACATGCCCGTCAGCAGGATCAGGAACACGATGATGCGTCGCCGGTTATCGGCAACAAGCGGTGTGTGTGGAGGGCCGGGCGCTATGGCCGGTGGCACGGCGGCAGCGGTGACGGCCGCGATTGGGCTGTTGTCCATGAAGATACCGTTCCAGGCAGAAACTTGCGTGCAAATGTCACGTATTTATGTGCACTTGACACATTCTTGTCAAGTGCACATAAATATCAATCTGCCGGTTCGCAGTTCTGCCTCCGGCCAACGAGACAAAATCTGGAATCCGCATGATCAAGGCAGCAGACGGAACGGCATCGGCAGTCGCGCAGGGCGAGGCCTCCAACATCGCCAGGATCTCCGAAGCGATGGCGCGCATGCGGCTGATGATCGGCCGGCGCATCATCGGACGGCTGGCGCTGAGCGAGCGCGCGCCGGAGCTGGACCTTTCCCATCTTGATGTGATTTCGGCGTTCAGGCGCGCCTGTCAGGAAGGCGAGATGACCGTTGGCGCTGTCGCGGAAGCCATGCGCGTTGATCATTCACGCGCCAGCCGGCTAGTATCGGAGCTGGTTGAACGCGGTCTGCTGGTCAGGAGTGCTTCCCAGACGGATGCCCGCCGCACGGTGGTCGAACTCACCGAGCATGGTCACTCGCTTGCCAACGCCGCTCACGAGGTAAAGCGCAGGCTGATCGAGACGATCGTGGCGGATTGGCCGGCGCAGGATGTCGAGCAGTTCTCGACGCTGTTCCTGCGCTTCGTCGAAGGGTTCGAAAACGCGGCCAGGATTCCCGACAACTGAGAAGCCCGCCTGCCCAACCGTCGCGCTGGTCTCCCGGCCATGGCAGATGGTGGCGGGGTCAGCCGCTGTTGCGCCGTTCGATCCAGCGCTGGATCTGGGCTGCGTAGCTGCGGCTTACCGGTATGTCGGCGCCGTCAGCTGTACGGATGGCCAGCCTGCCGTTCTTGCCGACGCCGCGAACCAGAAAATTCTCGGGGTGCTCGGCCACCCAGTGCGAGCGGTGGACCCGCCTGCCGGGGCCGGCTTCGCCGATCGCGTCGCCAAGCCGCATCAACACCAGTTCCGTCCCCCTTGAAGTCACCACCAGCACATAATGGTCCTGCACCTCGAGCCGGATCAGGAGCCCGCGCTTGTCCACCGGCAATCTGTCAAGCAGGGCCGGGCGGTCGGGCGACACTGGGCCGCTGGCCGGATCCCGCACGGCAGGATTTGTGGCTGGAATTGCTGTGACGGGGGCGGCTGAGCCGGCCGCGTCAGGCTGTTCTGCCGGCGCCAACTGGTTGCCGCCGCTGAGGCTGAGCCAGGTCAGCAGCGAGAAGCCGACCGAGATCGGCAGCGCGATCAGCGCGTTCTCGGCGATCCTGACGGCATTGAGCGGCCGCATCAGCAGAGCGAAATTGATCACGGTGATCGCCAGTCCGATCGGGATTGACGACACGACGGCGCCGATGAGCATGCGGGTCAGGCGCGGCTGCACACGGGCGCTCAGCGCGGCATCGGTAAACGCGATGCAGACAAGTGCACAGCCCCAGGTCGCGGTGTGCAGCACCAGCCAATAGCCGAGCCTCGTGGGGAAGGCGAGCCGCTCATAGGTGCCGAACGGTCCGGTCTGCACGAACAGGCCGACGACCAGCGCAAACACCAGCCACAGCCGCGGCCGGCATAACAGCGTGCGCAGTTCACGAAGCGTGGATGGCAGCAACGTGTCGCTCACGAAGTTCTCCGGGTCACAGACGCATTCAATATTGAGGATCGACAGCGACCATGGCCGATGGGGTCAGATTTGGCAATCGGATCGTCGGTTTTTCCGGCCACGGCCCACTGCGATCCACAACAACGGACGATCACCATGACACTTGAACCGCTTCTCACCGCCAGCCCGGCCATCCAGTTTCACGTTTTCACCGTGGTGCCTGCGGCACTGCTCGGCGGCGTCATGCTGGCCAGGAAGAAGGGCACACCAGCCCACCGCATGCTCGGGCGGGTGTGGCTCGTCCTGATGGTGCTCACGGCGCTGTCGACCTTCCTGATCCACGGGATCAATATGTTTCATGGCTTCTCGCCGATCCACATCCTGTCGCTGGTGGTTCTGGTGAGCGCGTTCGAGGTCATTCGCACGGCGCGGACGCGCAACTTCATCCGCCTCCAGCGGGTGGTGAAATCGCTCTATTTCGGTGCCATCGGCATTGCCGCACTGTTCACGCTTTGGCCCGGCCGGATCATGTATGAGGTGGTGTTCGGCCATGACGTCGCCCTTGCCGGACCGGTTCAGGATACGGGCTCGATGGCAGGGCAGGCAGCGGTCGGCGCGCCAATCTGGGTGTGGCCGCTGCTTGCCGCGCTGATCGGGCTCGGGGTCAGCCGCATGCGCGACCGCGAGATGCTGGCCTGGCGGCTGATGTTGCTTCCGGTGATTGTGCTTGGAATTTCGGTGCTGACCAGCTTGAGCGGGCCGATGACCGGAACCGCCATGGCTACCCTGCCAGCCGGCCTGGTGGCGGGCGCGCTTGCCGGCTGGTGGTCAATGCGCATGACGGCGGTCAGGCGCCTGCCGGGCAACCGCATCGCGGTGAAAGGCGAATTCGTGTCGCTGATCGCAATTCTGCTGATCTTTGCCGCCCGGTTCGCCACGGGAACGCTTCAGGCGACGGCGCCGGATATGCTGGAGATGGCGATCCCGGCGGTGGTTCTGGCGGGGTTGCCGGCGTTTTCGGCAGCGCTGATGGCCAGCCGGGCGCTGGCGCAGGCGGGGATAAACCCCCTCCGAGTGACACACCGGCGGCTGAGCGGTCACGCAAAGTGTTGAAACTGTCGTGACCGACGCGTAAAAGCGTCGTTCAGGATAGCCAGGAGAGCTGCACCATGGATTGGAAGGGCCGTCGCCAGAGCGACAATATCGAGGACCGGCGCGGCAATGCTTCGCGCGGCGGCAATCCATTCGGGCGCAGCGGCATTCGTCTGCCGAGTGGCGGCATGCGGCGCTCGGGCCTGAGCTTCAAGACCATCCTGATCGTCGGCGTGATCTATCTTGTTCTGAAATTCATGGGCATCGATCCGCTGCAGATGCTTGGGAGTGACCCGGGCGCGATTGTGAGCGGGCAGCCTTCAACCTCGAGCAACCAGATTTCCGAAACCCGCAAGGACGAGATGACACAGTTCGTCGCCACCGTGCTGGCTGAGACCGAGGATGTCTGGCACGGTATCATGAAGGCCGAGGGGCTGGATTATCCGGAGCCCAAGCTGGTTCTGTTTTCAGGTGCTGTAAAATCGGCTTGCGGCAACGCCAGCGCCGCCTCCGGCCCGTTCTACTGCCCCGGCGACCAGAAGCTCTATATAGATCTGAGCTTTTATGACGAGCTGGCGCAGCGCTTCAAGGCGTCGGGCGATTTCGCCCAGGCCTATGTGCTGGCCCATGAGGTCGGCCACCATGTCCAGAACCTGATCGGCGTATTGCCCAAGTTCAACCAGATGCGCCAGTCGATGAGCCAGGCCGAGCAGAACCAGATGTCGATCCGGGTCGAGTTGCAGGCCGACTGTTTTGCCGGCATCTGGGGCCATTTCACCGCGCAGAAGGGCCTTCTTGAGCAGGGCGACCTGGAGGAGGCGCTCAACGCGGCGCAGCAAATCGGCGACGACACACTGCAACGGCGCACGCAGGGCTACGTGGTGCCCGAAAGCTTCAATCACGGCACCTCGGTGCAGCGCAAGGAGTGGTTCGCCCGCGGCTTTGATTCAGGCCGCCTGGCAGCTTGCGACACGTTCAATAATCCGGTTTGACCGGGTTGACGCACGGATAGCGCTGGCATTGAAGTCTGGATTTCAGGGTTTGGCCGGTGCTTCCGGATCTGCTTCTGGCTTGTCCCCCGCCTGATGGTGCGCAGCCTGGACCACTTCCACCGGGGTGCGCATGATGATCTCGCGGTGCGGGAAGGGGATGTTGACGCCGTTCTCTTTGAAGATATCCCACATTGCCAGCAGTACCTGGCCGCGCACATTGGTCAGCCCGGCTTGCGGGTCGGAGATCCAGAATCTCAGCTTGAAATCGAGCGATGACGAACCGAACGCGGTCATCCAGCACACCGGCAGCGGGGTGCCCAGCACGCGCGCGACCGAAGCGGCCGCGTCGATGGCAAGTCTGGCAACCTGGTGCGGGTCGCTGTCGTAGGAGACGCCAAACTCGACATCAAGGCGCACGAGCATGTCGGAAAACGACCAGTTGACCACCTGCTGGGTGATGAAATCCTCGTTCGGAATGAGATATTCGCGTCCGTCGCGGGTGATCACCGAGACGAAGCGGGCGCGCAGCTCCCTGATCCAGCCGAAGGTTTCGCCCAGCGCGATGGTGTCGCCGGGCTTGATCGAGCGGTCCATGAGAATGATGACGCCGGAGATGAAGTTGGAGACGACCTTTTGCAGTCCGAAGCCGATGCCGACGCCGACCGCGCCTGAAAAAACAGTCAGCGCGGTCAGGTCGATACCGGTTGACGACAGGGTCATCATCAGTGCGATGGCAATGAGGCCGATCTTGACCACCTTGCCGGCCAGGACCTTGAAGGATGGCGACAGGTCATCGACCACATTGATGCGGCTTTCGAAGAACGTACCGAGCAGATTGGCGATCCACAGGAAGGTGGTGGTGACGATGACCGTGCGCAGCACGAACAGCGCCGAGATGCGCAAATCGCCGATCTGGATCGCCGTCTGTTCAAGGAAGGCCGTTGCTTCCGGGCGCAAGTCGAGGATTCCCAGCGCCACATAGGCGAAGATTGCCAGCGAGATCAGGCGGGCGAGGGACTTGTTGTGGATGATCCGGCTGGAAACCGAGATGGCGAGCCAGGCAGAGCCGAGCGCCAGGGCGAGTGCCAGCAGATAAGTGCGCGAGGGCCAGGTCAACTCCAGCACGACGGCGCGGGTGATGGCCAGGAAAATCAGGAAAAACACCCAATTGACGCGCCGCATCACCGCGATGATGACACGCAGCAGCCCGGGCCTGCCCTTGATGATCCGCGCCCGGTCTTCAAGCCATGGTTCGACTTTGAGCGACACCAGCCGGCCTGCGAGGTAACAGGCAGCGATCATCAGGATCTGATAGAAAGTCCAGGGCTGGGCGAAATAGGCGACCGCTGTTGCCCAGACGCTGACAAGGGATTGCGCAAAACCCGGGATGTCGATGTTGTCCATCGGCACACTATGAGATCGAATGGCCCGCTTGAGAAGGGCGAACAGGCTTTATCAGCTGGCGAAAGTTGGATCGCCGCAGGAACGGACGCATGGTTGTCCTCGTCGTCGGGAGATTTTTGCGGCTGATTCGGTATTCTCGACCGCCGCCAAATGCGTCCGGAACCTGCTCCCTGTGATACGATCACGCGCTGTCATACCCGTTCGATGGTGCTCTGTCAGCGTTCATGACCAGCCCGGTTCTCCGAGTGTCCCGGCGGCTTGCCAAGCCTTGGGTGCTGGCGCATAAGCGATTTTTGATGGTGGGAGCATCTGATGGATACGCAGGCAACGGGGATGAGAGACGAGCAAAGCTGGGCCGCGCATGCCCGCGCCACGCTGGCGCTCGGCCTGCCGCTGGTCGGCACCCAGATTGCCCAGATCGCCATCGCCACCACCGATGTGGTCATGCTCGGCTGGTACGGAACGGCTGAACTGGCGGCAACCGTGCTTGCCTCGCAGGCGTTTTTTGTGGTCTTCATTTTCGGCTCCGGCTTTGCCAATGCGATCCTGCCGCTGGCGGCCCAGGCGGAAGGCCGCAATGATCCCACCCATGTGCGGCGCTCGGTGCGGATGGGGATGTGGATCCTGCTGCTCTATGGCGTCGTGGTCATGCCGTTTCTGTGGTATCTCGAACCGGCCTTGATCGCGCTGGGCCAGAAACCCGAACTGGCAGCGCTTGCCAGCGATTACATCCGCATCGCGCAGTGGGGCATGTTCCCCGGGCTGATGATGATGGCGCTGCGCACATTCTTTGCCGCGCGCTCGCGGGCAGCAATCGTGCTTTGGTCAGCCATCATCGGGACCGTGGTCAACGGCATCTTCAATTACGGCTTGATCTTCGGCAATTTCGGCTGGCCGGAAATGGGCGTGCGCGGCGCTGCAGTGGCTTCGGTTTTCAGCTCGACTGTCATTTTTCTGATCATGACCGGCTGGGCGATGTGGCATCCGCGGCATCGGGAGTACCGGTTGTTCCAGCGCTTCTGGCGGCCTGAATGGCCGGCGTTTTTCGAAGTGTTCCGGCTCGGTCTGCCAATCGGCCTGACCATTCTGGCCGAGGTTGGATTGTTTCTGGCGGCCTCGGTGATGATGGGGTGGCTCGGCACGGTGCAACTGGCAGCCCACGGCATCGCCATCCAGCTTGCCTCGATCAGCTTCATGATACCGCTCGGCCTGTCCCACGCCGCCACCGTGCGTGTCGGTCAGGCCTATGGCCGCGGCAACATGGCCGGGCTGGCGCGGGCATCGCACGTCGTCATGGCGCTGGCGGTTGCGATTTCTTTTGCCGCGGCCGCGCTGTTCTGGCTGGCGCCGGAAGCACTGGTCAGTCTGTTTGTCGACGAAGCCAACGACGACGCCAGCCAACTGCTTGCGGTGGCTGTGCCGCTGTTGGCCGTGGCTGCCTGCTTTCAGGTTGTCGACGCCATTCAGGTCATCGGGGCGGGGCTTTTGCGCGGCATCAAGGATACCCGCATTCCGATGTTCATTGCCGTCATAAGCTACTGGCCGATCGGTCTGTCGGCGGCCTACGGGCTTGGCTTCGGTCTTGGTCTTGGCGGTCCCGGCATCTGGGGGGGATTGGCGCTCGGGCTCGGCGTGGCCGCGGTGCTGCTCAATCTCAGGTTCGCCAACCGGCATTTGTTTCTCGACATCGCCAAGGGCTGAGTGGGCGAAGTACGGGCAGATCCGGGCTCGTCGGGCTGTTGAAGTCGTCACATGCCGCCAAACCGGATGGCTTCGGCTATTGGCTGCGTTAGGGTTGATCGGTGTCGATGCGATCTGTCTGCCGTTCTCGCAATTTGCAAAATTGGCATTCTCGGCCCTTTTGTATGTGCCGGCTGCTGTTCGCAATCGAGAAATTGGCACGATTTCGGAAATCGCTCATATGTATCCGGCCTGTTGATCGGCTTGCGGGCCGTGGCCTTGATGGGGTTACGCACGCACCTTGGTCTCATTAGCGGATAGGTCTCTGAAGACCTAAAGGGCCGTCAGACTCTGGGGGCGTATCTTCTCCGTTCCATGCTGTCCTCTCTATCGCGAACTCCTTGGTGACCGTGGAAAGCGTCAGATCGCTTCCATGGCCGCGTCTTGTGGGGCATCGAACCGGGTGCCATTGCGCAGAATGCTCCAGGCGGTTCGAGCGAGTTTGTTGGCAAGCGCGATGACCGCTTTGTTGCGCGGCATACGGGCTGTCGCCTCCGTCAGCCACGAGCCGAAACTGAAGTCGGACCATCGGTGTGGGCGCATCATAATCACTTTCGCCGCCTGCACGAACAACATCCTCAGATAGCGGCTGCCGCGTTTGGTAATCCGGCCGAGAATGGTGCGGCCACCGGTGCTGAATTGTCGGGGCACCAAGCCGACCCATGCCGCGAAATCACGCCCCCGGTCGAATGCCTCGCCTTTGCCGACGGCCGCGACCATCGCTGTCGAAATCATTGGACCGATGCCGGGTATTGTCATGATGTTGGCGCAGTTCTCTTCGGTGCGGCTGATCTCTTCGATCTCGCCAGAAACATCCTCGATCCGTTTGTCCAACCAGAGCCAATCGCCATAAAGACCAATCAGGATGCCGCGCATCCGAGGCGATATCTCATCCCGTCGCTGTTCGAGGATCGTCTCGAAAGAATTCTTCAGTGCCCGCAGCCCCGTCCTGACGGTGATGCCCTGTTCGATCAGAAAGGCCCGGATTTGGTTGATGGTGGCCGTGCGCCGCGAGACCAGTCGTGCCCGGACCCGGTGCAAGGCCTGAAGGTCGAGCTGATCCTGGTCCTTCTCAGAAACGGTCCGAAGGTTGGGCCGCAACGCTGCCTCTGCGATCGCCTCAGCGTCGTTGTAATCGTTCTTCTGTCCCTTGTTGAACGGCTTCACGTAAATCGCCGGGATGATCCGCGGCTCGAATCCTATGCCCCGCAGCGTTCGGCTGACAAAATGGGCGCTGAGGCAAGCCTCCATTCCCACGATGCAGCGCGGGAGTTGCTCAAAAGTGGTATTCAGGGCCAAGCGCTTGATCTGCTTGCGCATGACCAGCTGGCCGGACCGGTCGAACCCGACCAGGTGGAACGTATCCTTCCCGATGTCGATTCCGACGACGGCGAGGTCTTCGATGCTTCCTGTCTTCTTTGCACACATGGCTGCTTCTCCTTGTTGCGCGGTTGATTCCGGTTAAGAATAACCCAACGGTGAGGGGAGCAGCCGGCACATCCCATTAGCGGACCTTGGCAATGCACTCAGCGATCGGCGGCTTCGAGCTATAATTGACACTCACACTTGTATCGTTGACTGTCCGTTTTGCCCCTCACGGAGACCGCTATGACTTTGCCTGAACAAATGTCCGGAGTTGTTCTCAATGGCCACGGCGGGCCGGAAATGCTGGAGTGGCGTGATGATCTGGCTGTTCCGGTGCCGGGCAAAACTGATGTGCTGGTTCGGGTCGCTGCCGCCGGCGTAAACAATACAGATATCAATACGCGGACCGCCTGGTATTCGAAGGGCGAAGCGGAAGCCGACGATGCAACATGGTCCGGCACACCACTCAAACTTCCACGTATCCAGGGCGCGGATGTCTGCGGCAGGATCGTCGCCGTCGGCGCAGCAATCGACCCTGCCCGGATCGGCGAACGCATCCTGATCGAGCCGTGCATCCGCGAAGCCGACGGAGCTTCACTGGAGACGCCTTGGTATTTTGGATCCGAGTGCGATGGCGGCTTTGCGCAATACGTCCGGGTTGCCGCACGCCATGCTCATGCGATCGATTGCGACCTGACCGATATGGAGCTGGCTTCCTTTCCCTGTTCCTATTCGACAGCCGAAAACATGCTGACACGTGCCAATGTACGCGAGAATGAGACGGTGCTGGTTACGGGTGCATCCGGAGGCGTCGGTTCGGCTGCTGTCCAGTTGGCGCGAGAGCCATGTCATCAGCACCAACGGTGACGTAGGCAATCATGCTGGGTGTTCCTTGCCGAAGGTTTGGTCATTGTGACGGGTTTTGATGTGTTTTGTAGACCAACACACTGTGCCGCTCAATATCCGCGGTAAGGATCGAAGCATGACCGGCCATTCAGGCAATCGCGACGTCCATGAATTAGGGCTCGGAGCGGTCATGCGCCGACGCGGCGAATTCACACTTCCCGCCCGAATGTGGAAGCGGAGCCCGGTGCATGAAGCGGTCGCAACCGGTCAGCCGGGTGCTTTGCCCAGATCACGCGTAACTCACCTTCGTCAGGCTACCGGCTGGTTCAGCGTTCTGCAACGGCCTCAAGGCCCTGGTGCTCGCGTACCATGTTCATGAAGCGGCGGAACAGGTAGTGGCTGTCCTGCGGACCAGGTGAGGCTTCGGGGTGGTGCTGCACCGAGAACACCGGTTTGCCGACCAGTCGCAGGCCGCAGTTGGAGCCGTCAAACAGCGAGACATGGGTTTCCTCGACACCGTCGGGAAAGCTCTTTGCATCGACTGCGAAGCCATGGTTCATCGAGACGATCTCGACCTTGCCGGTGGTGTAGTCCTTGACCGGGTGATTGGCGCCGTGATGGCCCTGATGCATCTTCACGGTCTTGCCGCCCAGCGCCAGCGCCAGGATCTGGTGACCCAGGCAAATGCCGAACACCGGAATTGCGCTGTCAATCAGCTTCTTGATGACCGGCACGGCGTATTCACCGGTGGCTGCCGGGTCTCCCGGACCGTTGGACAGGAAAATCCCGTCGGGCGACATGGCGAGAATGTCTTCCGCGCTCATGGTCGCCGGCACAACCGTCACCTTGCAGCCCAGGCCGGTGAAAAGCCTCAGGATGTTGCGCTTGACGCCATAATCAACCGCGACAATGTGGGCGACCAGTTCGCCATTCTCGGAAAATCCCTCGTCCCAGGCCCAGGGACCTTGCGTCCAGCTTGACGATTGACCCGATGTCGCGGCCTTGGCGAGATCCAGGCCTTCCAGCCCGCTCCAGTCCGCGGCCAGCGCCTTGAGCGCAGCGATGTCGAAATTGCCGTCCGGATCATGGGCGATGACCGCATTGGGCGCGCCGTTTTCGCGAATCCAGGCTGTCAGGGCGCGTGTGTCGACGCCGGCGATCCCAATAATGCCGCGCGCCTTAAGCCATTGATTGAAGTGACCGGTCGAGCGGTAACTCGACGGCGCGGTGACGTCGGCCTTGAAGATCGCGCCAACCGCGCCGATGTGGGCGGCCGGGGTCAGATCCTCGATGTCCTCGTCATTGGCGCCGATATTGCCGATGTGGGGAAAGGTGAAGGTGACGATCTGCCCCAGATAGGACGGGTCGGTGAGAATTTCCTGGTAGCCGGTCAGCGCGGTGTTGAAGCAGACTTCGGCCTGCGCCTGACCGGTGGCGCCGATGCCGTGACCTTCAATGACGGTGCCGTCAGCAAACACCAGAACGGCGGTGGGCTTTGTCTTCGTCCATGGGCTTGGGGTCATGTCCACTCCGTTGGCGGTCGGGAACGCCGCTTCATCGCTGTCGAGCACCCCTTGACGTTCTGCAGGGGCATCGCCATTTAACCTGCCTGAAGCAAGGCGCGGACAGCAGTCCCCACGCCTCGTGCGTCTTCGATCCGGTCATACATTGGTTGGTAAATAGAGAAGCCGCACGCTGTGGTCAATCAGCCCCGTGCCGTGGATTCGCCAATTATTTGCTTGAACAGGATGCGGCCCAGGGGTAAATCCTGTCGCTCTGCATGTGCGGACCCTTGGGGTTTGTGAAGGAACTGCCGGAGAAAGTTTGATGATGCGGGAACGTTTTGCCGAAAAGCTCAAGGACGCCATTCGCGCCAAGGATCCGCGCCGGGTATCCACGCTGCGGCTTATTCAGGCTGCGATCAAGGATCGTGACATCGCCAATCGCGGCTCCGGCAAGGATCCGGTGAGCGATGACGACATTCTTCAGATCCTGACCAAGATGATCAAGCAGCGCGAGGAATCGGCTGGGATCTACGAGGAAAACGCGCGGCTTGAGTTGGCTCAGCAGGAACGCGACGAAATTGCCATCATCCGTCAGTTCCTGCCCAAGCAACTGCCGGAAGACGAAGTGCGCGAACTCTGCGCCTCGGTTGTGTCGGAAACCGGTGCGTCGGGACTGCGCGACATGGGCAAGTGTATGAACGTGCTCAAGGAGCGCTATCCCGGCCAGATGGACTTCTCCAAGGCTTGCGGCATGGTCAAGGGCCTGTTGCAGTAAGATTTGCGCCGCATCGCAGCATTTTTCTAACACCCCTGACAATTTGTACGGTATACAGGGGTGTATTAGATGATTCTTGATCAATCCCTGATGACAGTCGGGATGTTATGCCCCTATAACGGGTGTCTATAGGATGATGATGATTCGTGCCCTTTTGCTGGAATCCAAACAGAGGACACCATATGCAACCGACGGTCGCGACGCAGAGCCATGTCAGTCAGGTCGATCGCCGCTCTCATGTTCATGATCAGCGGCAGGATCTCGTCGGCGTGTCCAGCGACGAGATGGTCGATTTTATGGGGTCGGTCTGCCCGTTGGGTGTTTGGAGACTTGAGATGGCAACCGGACGGATGTTCTGGTCCGAAGACGCGGTGCTGGTTACACAACTGATGGAAGCGCCGACGACAGGGAAAAACGGCGATCGTTGCGTCATGCGGGTGTGTAACGGCGGTGGCGGCTACCGCCTGATAGCATCGGCCGTCCGTCACCGGTCCCTCGACGGTGGTGAATTGTGCGGACACCATCACGAGTTACAGGACATGGTCCGCTCGGTGGTGTTGGCAGATGGGTGAGTCATGATATTTGCCACTAATCCAGCTTTTCAGACCGAGCCTTTCGAGGCGATCGCGAAGATCCGAACGATTTTCGATGCCATGCAGATCTTGCGCAAGACCTGCATAGGCTATGGTTTCAGCTATTTCTCCGTGATCTCGCTTCCTGTCAGCATAGCCGGCGGCGATGCCGCGATTTCCGATTTGGCCACGATCTCAAGCTGGCCACCCGAGCTGATTGCCGACTATGATCGTCTTGGTCTTGCCAGGAACAGCCCGGTTCTTGACCAGTTGCGCAAGCAGATCACACCGATTGTATTCAAGATGGATGAGTTGAATCGCGGCCGACCGGGTGAAGAGACGCATCAGGCCGAAGAGTTGTTTGCACGTTTCAAGCTGACGATGGGGGTGTATTTCCCGGTACATGACCACAGGGGACTGCGTCACGCGGTGTCCTTCATTGGAGATCGGCCGCCACTGTCAGTTGAGGAATTGTCGACGCTTTCCATGTTCGCGACGATGCTGATCGAACAGATCTCGAAAATCAGCGTCGCCAACCATGCGGCCAGGTCCGTGCTCAATGCCCGGGAAACCGAAATCCTGCAATGGACGGCGGAAGGCAAGACCAGTTCGGAGATTGCAGGCATCACTGGACTTTCGGAACACACAGTCAATCATTACGCCACGATCGCGACCCAGAAACTGGGATGTTCCAACCGGACCCAGGCGGTTGTGTACGCGATGCGTCTGGGCCTGTTCAAATAGGGTCGTGCCCGGCCCGGTCGGGTTGTGGGCAAGGTTTACCGGCGTTGCAAGCGCTTCCGTCCGGGTTCGCCGGTGTGCATAACGGGGAGTGTGACGCCAGGGCCTTTGCCTGATCCCTCGGTCATGCCTATATAGAGACCATCTTCAACCAGATTGTTTGCTGTGCCGGAGGCGCGCCGATTTTGCGGTTTTCCCCGTCTTTTCTCGACGATATTCGCGACCGGGTTCCGATCTCGGACGTGATCGGCCGTCATGTGACCTGGGATCGCAAGAAAACCAACACCTCGCGCGGCGACTGGTGGGCCTGCTGTCCGTTCCATGGCGAAAAGTCCCCGAGCTTTCACTGCGAGGACCGCAAGGGCCGCTATCATTGCTTCGGGTGCGGGGTGTCGGGGGATCATTTCAGGTTTCTCACCGAACTCGAAAGCCTGAGTTTTCCCGAAGCCGTGCAGCGCGTGGCCGATATGGCCGGCATCGCTTTGCCTGCGCCGGATCCGGAAGCCGCCCAGCGCGAGCGCAAGCGCGCCAGCCTCGAGGATGTCATGGAGATGGCGGCGTCGTTCTTCGAGGCCGAACTGCAGGGCGCGCAAGGCGCCAGGGCGCGCGCCTATCTGCGCGACCGCGGCTTGTCGGGCCGTACCATCGCCGCGTTCCGGTTGGGCTACAGTCCCGACAGCCGCAGCGCGCTCAAGGAGCATCTTGCGTCGCTCGGTGTTGACAAGGACCAGATCGAGGCCTGCGGACTGGTCGTGCATGGACCCGAAATTCCGGTGTCCTACGACCGTTTCCGCGACCGGATCATGTTCCCGATCCTGTCCTCGCGCGAACGCGTCATTGCTTTTGGCGGTAGGGCGCTTTCGCCGACCGCGCCGGCCAAGTATCTCAATTCCAACGAGACCGAACTGTTCCACAAGGGCAATGTGCTCTACAATTTCGCCCGCGCCCGGCGCGCCTGCGGTCAGAATGGAACCCTGATCGTGGTCGAGGGCTACATGGATGCGATCGCGCTGGCGCAGGTGGGTATCGAAAATGTCATAGCGCCGCTGGGCACGGCGCTGACGGAGAACCAGCTCAAGCTGATCTGGCGGATCACGCCGCAGCCGGTGTTGTGTTTCGACGGCGATGAGGCCGGCCAGCGCGCCGCCAACCGGACGGTCGATCTGGCGTTGCCCCTGATCGCCACCGGCAGGTCGCTCCGCATCGCGGTGCTGCCGCCGGGCAAGGACCCTGACGACCTGGTGCGCCAGGACGGGCGCGAGCCGTTTGACCAGGTGATCTCGGCGGCGCGTCCGCTCGCCGATGTCGTCTGGTCGCGCGAGGCCGGCGCGGGCGTGTTCGAAACGCCCGAAAGCCGCGCCGAACTGGAGGCCAAACTCAGGCAGGCGACCTCGCTGATTGCCGACGAGAGCCTGCGCCGCCACTATCAGCAGGACATGCGCGAGCGGATGCAGGCGTTTTTCGGCGGCGGCGGTTATGGGTACGGCAACAGGG
>NZ_JBDWHW010000260.1:0-10091 GCF_039975035.1 Hoeflea sp.
CGGCACGCCGGCATCCATCAGCGCCAGCGAGGTGCCGCAAACGGTTGCCATCGAGGACGAGCCGTTGGACTCGGTGATTTCCGAGACAACGCGCAGCGTGTAGGGGAACTGGTCAGCGGACGGCATCATCGGGTGGATGGCGCGCCATGCGAGCTTGCCATGGCCGATTTCGCGGCGGCCGGGCGAACCTGTACGGCCGGTTTCACCAACCGAGTAAGGTGGGAAGTTGTAGTGCAGCATGAAGGTGGCCTTCTTGGTCCCCGTCAGGCTGTCAACATACTGCTCGTCTTCGCCGGTGCCGAGCGTAGCAACAACGATCGCCTGGGTTTCGCCGCGCGTAAACAGCGCCGAACCATGGGTGCGCGGCAGCAGGCCGACTTCGGAGACGATCGGACGCACGGTCGACAGATCGCGGCCGTCGATGCGGCTCTTGGTTTCGAGGATGGCGCCGCGAACCACCTTTGCCTGCAGCGACTTGAAGACCGCGCCGATGACTTCGGACGCAAAGCGGGGCTCTTCGCCGTCAGCCGGAGCGAAGTGTTCCTTGACCTTGGCCTTGACCGCGTCGATGGCGGTGTAACGGGCGGCCTTGTCGGTGTTGGTGTAGGCATCGCGCAGATCGGCTTCGCACATGGCGAGCATTTCGGCTTCGAGTTCGGAATGATCCGGAGCGTTGAAGTCGCGCGGTTCCTTGGCAGCGGCCTCGGCGAGCTGGATGATCGCGTCGATCACCGGCTGCATCGACTTGTGGCCGAACATGACAGCGCCGAGCATGACCTCTTCACCCAGTTCCTTGGCTTCCGATTCAACCATCAGCACGGCGTCCGAAGTGCCGGCAACGATCAGGTCGAGGTCAGATTCAGGCATTTCGTCGACATGCGGGTTGAGCACATAGTCGCCGTTGATATAGCCGACGCGGGCGCCAGCGATCGGGCCCATGAACGGGATGCCGGAAATGGTCAGGGCAGCCGAAGCTGCAACGAGCGCCAGGATGTCGGGGTTATTTTCCAGGTCATGCTGCAGAACGGTGATGATGATCTGGGTGTCGTTCTTGTAGCCATCGGGAAACAGCGGGCGCAGCGGGCGGTCGATGAGGCGCGATGTCAGCGTCTCGTTTTCGCTCGGGCGGCCTTCGCGCTTAAAATAGCCACCGGGGATCTTGCCGGCTGCGTAGGTCTTTTCCTGATAGTTGACGGTCAGCGGAAAGAAATCCTGGCCGGGCTTGGGCGACTTGGCCGAAACGACGGTGGCAAGCACGACGGTTTCGCCATAGGTTGCGATGACGGCGCCATCGGCCTGACGGGCAACCTTGCCGGTTTCCAGGATGAGCGGACGGCCGCCCCATTCAATCTCGACCTTGTGGGTATCGAACATGTATTGTCCTTCGTGTGCGGGCATGTGGGCGTGACCGCTTTTCGGCCGCGCGCTTCACTGTCCCGTTTTGTTTAGAGCGCATCTCGGGCAAGACAACGGGAGGCTTTGGTAAGGGCCGGCCTGACTGGCGGCTGAAAGCATCCTGCAATCCTGCCCCATGACGGGCCATTGCAAATGTCCGGAACCGGGCTACCCGGTACATCGGACGGTTTTAGCGCAAATGCCAGACCTTGTTCAGCCTGACGGCGTGCGCCTGAACGCCACGGCCCCCGGAGTGAGCTGAGGGGCCGGAGAATCGTTGCGGCGGGCAGAGCCTGAGGCTCCGCCCGCCGGCAAGCAGTTTAGCGGCGGATGCCCAGACGGGCGATCAGCGCTGCGTAGCGCGCTTCGTCCTTGCGCTTGACATAGTCAAGCAGCGAACGGCGCGTAGACACCATGGTCAACAGCCCGCGGCGTGAATGGTTGTCTTTCTTGTTTTCCTTGAAGTGGCCGGTCAGGTTGTTGATCCGTTCGGTCAGAATGGCAACCTGGACTTCCGGCGACCCGGTATCGCCGGGCTTCGTGGCGTATTCCTCAATCAGCGCAGCCTTGCGCTCAGCAGTAATCGACATCGTGTAATCCTTTCAGTCTGGATGGATGTGGCGCCCGCTGCCGGGATGTCGTCCAGCAAGGGCCTCGAAGCGTCAGGCCGGCAAAACCGGCGATAACGGCTGGGCTATAGGGCAATTTGAGCCGAAATGAAAGGAATTTTTACGGAACGATTGGGCAGCGACCGGCGAACTGATCCGGTGCTTCAGCAGCCGCGCTTGACGTAGGCGTCAGGCACGGCCTCGATCCAGGCGACCGAACCGGCATCGTCACCGGAAATGTAGGGGCCGTCGGCGACGCAGTAATAGCCGTCTCGAAAGCCGTCCATATCGGAGGTGTTGATGACCCGCGAACCGGCACCTCCGCCGACCATCGGTCCACCAAGGTCGGTCAGCTGCCGGTTGGCGGCGCCCCGGTTTTTCGAGCACCCGAGAATGATATACCAGCCGCAGCCATTGGCATCAAAGCCGGGAGTTTGCGCCTGAACAGGTGCTTTGAAACCGGTCAACGCGGCGGATGCGAGGCCGATGATGGCGGCGGCAGTGCAGAATCTGGTCAACTTGGTCTCCCCTTTTTTGACAAATTGCCCGAATGACAGCGGATGTTCAAGCGTCGAACCGGAGCAACGCGCAAGCGCACAGGCAAGCAGCCTTGACACAGGCGCCGCTGCCAGACGACTTTCGGGACAATTGGCGCAACACGCAAAAGGAAGCCGTTGACCATGGCAAACAGCAGGCAGATGCGGCTGACCCGGCGGCACGTTGATCTTGTCCATCGCGAGATCGAAGACCCGGGCCCCAAACTGCTGCCGGGATTCCGCGCGGCCACCGACGCGGACTTTTCGGAGGCTGTCGAGGCCATGCTGGCAAGCTGTCCGACAGAGGATTTCTGGTTGTTCGGCTATGGCTCGCTGATCTGGAATCCGGAGACCGGATTTGAGGAAAAGCGGCTGGGGCGGGCCATCGGCTGGCACCGGCGGTTCTGTCTCGGACCGGATTACCGTTATCGCGGCAGCCACGACAAACCCGGCCTGATGATGGCGCTGGATCGCGGCGGCCAATGTACCGGCATGGCCTACCGGCTGCCCCGGGCCGGGCTGGAGGACGAGTTGCACCGGCTGATCCGCCGCGAGTTGAGCCAGTTGCCATCGGCGTTCCCCTGGCGCTGGATCAGTGTGAAGACCGATCAGGGGCCGCTCAAGGCGCTGACATTCGCCATGGACCGCAACAATCCGCGTTATGTGGCCGGGTTGCCGGATGAAGAGATTGCCGCGGTGCTCGCCAATGCCTGCGGTTATCGCGGTTCGATGGCGGAGTATCTGTTTTCGACCGTCGCCATGCTCGAAAGCCTCGGCATTCACGATCGCAATCTGTGGCGTCTGCAAAGCCTTGTGGCGGCTCATATCGAAGCCAGCCACGGCGGTTCATTCTGACGGAAAAGGGTTCAGCCCCTGAACACCCGGCGGGGGCGGAATTCGCCGCCGGCGACCTCGCCAATGGCGAGAAGCGAACCTCGGACAAAAGCACAGGCATCATCGGTGGCGACCGGCGCGTCGCGGCCCCTGAGGATGATCGGGTTGCCCATGCGGATGCGGTGCGCCTGGTCTTCGCTGACATCGATGCGCGGCAGCATGCCGAGCGCTTCGCCGGGGGGAACCAGATAGGCATCGAGCTGCGCCAGACGTTCCGCGTCATCCTCGATTTGCTCGAGCGCGATCAGATCGGCGAGCGGAACCATGGCGTCTTCCGCGAACGGGGCGACCATGGTGCGGCGCAAGCCCGACACATAGCCAAAACATCCCAGGTCACGGCCAAAATCACGCGCCAGCGCCCGCACATAGGTGCCCTTGCCGCATTCCACCTCGAACACCGCATGATCTGCATCGGGACAGCCCAACAGCGTGATGCGGTGGATCTCGACCTCGCGGGCGGGAATCTCCACTACCTCGCCATCGCGCGCCATGTCATAGGCGCGTTCGCCGGCGATCTTGACGGCGGAGAACGCCGGCGGCACCTGTTCGATGACGCCGGTATAGCGCGGCAATAGCGCCTCGATTGCGGCGCGATCGGGACGGGCGTCAGACTGTTGGGTCACCGAACCCTCGAGATCATCGGTGTTGCGCTCCTCGCCCCAGGCAACAGTGAATTCATAGACCTTGCGGCCATCCATCACGTAAGGGACGGTCTTGGTGGCGTCGCCAAGCGCGATCGGAAGCATGCCGGAGGCCAGCGGATCGAGGGTTCCGGCGTGGCCGGCCTTTTCCGCCTTGAACAGCCATTTGATCTTGGAAACAGCCTCGGTGGAACCGAAATCCCAGGGCTTGTCGAGCACCAGCCAGCCGGAAACGGGCCGGCCCTTCTTCTTGCCGCGGCGCCCCATCTCAGGCGTAACCAGGCTTTTTGCGGAATGTCGCGGCTGTCCGGGCGACACTGCCCGACGGCATCGGCCTTGCCGGGCACTTATCGTAATCGAGCGCATAAAGGCGCTTGGCGACCAGATAGCCGGCAGCAATGGTTCCGCCATTTTCAGCCCGGTACAGATCTCCGAGTTTCTTGACGATCAGCGGTTCAATGACACCCAGGGGCGGATCGCCTGCGGCTGCCGCATCCAGCATCGCCGGTTCATTCGCCGGTGCGTTGACGATCAGTTCGATGGCGCGCATTTCCGGGTCGCTGTGCGAAATTTCCTTCTTGCGGGCGTAAGGCAAGCCACTGTCGACAATCATCTCGACGATGAAAACGGCATCCTCATTGTCAACCGTCTTCATGCAGTTGGCGTAAAGCGTTGCCCGGTTTTCAAGCGACATGGCGGCAATTTTTTCGGGTGTAACAAGGGTCGCCATCTTACTGCTCACCGTCTTTGTTATCGGCATCGTCGTGAGGTTCCAGATCGCGCGCCACTTCAGGCGATTTCAGCAGTTTGTCGATATGCTGGTAATTGGCGAAGCTGGTGTCATCACGAAAACGCAGTTCGGGGATGGTGCGCATCTGGCGCAGGTCCGGGGAAACGCGGCCGCGAATGAAACGGGCGTTCTTGTTGAGCGCCGCGATGGTGTCGGTGTGATCCTCTACGCCCAAAGGCGTGACATAGGCGGTGGCAACCGTCAGATCCGGCGACATGCGGACTTCGGTGACCGAAATAAGCGTGTTGGAAAGAATCGGATCCCGGATTTCGCCGCGCTGCAACACCTGGGTGATGGCGGCGCGAACCTGTTCGCCGACACGCAGCATGCGCTGGGATGGGGCCGAGGAGGATGATTTGGGCATGAAATTCCAACCGAAATTGCGGGCGCAATGGCCCGGACGCGAGACGACGGAGAACAGCCCGGCGCATGGCGCGCCGGGCTGGGTTCACATCAAAGCGTGCGCGTGACGTGCTCGACTCGGAAGCACTCGATAACATCGCCAGCGCGGATGTCTTCGTAGTTCTCGAAGGCCATGCCACATTCCTGGCCGCCATTGACTTCGGCGACTTCGTCCTTGAAGCGCTTGAGGGTCTTGAGCTTGCCTTCGTGAATGACAACGTTGTCGCGGATCAGGCGGACGCCCGCACCACGTTCGACCTTGCCTTCGGTGACACGGCAACCGGCGACCTTGCCGACCTTGGTGATGTTGAACACCTCGAGGATCTCGGCATTGCCGAGGAAGGTTTCGCGACGTTCCGGAGAGAGCATGCCCGACATGGCCGCTTTCACATCATCAACCAGATCGTAGATGATGTTGTAATATCGGATTTCGACGCCATCGCGTTCAGCCGCATCACGCGCCTGCTTGTTGGCGCGAACGTTGAAGCCAATGATGGCGGCACCCGAGGCTTCCGCCAGCGAGATGTCGGATTCGGTGATGGCGCCGGCGCCGGAATGAATAATCCGGGCACGGACCTCGTCGGTCCCCAGCTTGTCGATGGCGCCTGCAATGGCTTCGATCGAACCCTGCACATCGCCCTTGACCAGCAGCGGGAATTCCTGGCTGCCGGTATCCTGCAGCTGGGTCATCATCTGCTCGAGCGAGCCGCGTGAGCCGCTCTGGCGCGCCGCAGCCTTGTCGCGGGCAAGCCGCTGACGATATTCGGCGATCTCGCGGGCGCGGCCTTCATTTTCCACCACAGCGAAGCGGTCGCCTGCCTGCGGTGTGCCCTGAAGACCAAGAATTTCGACCGGGAACGCCGGTCCGGCTTCCTTGACCTGCTCGCCTCGGTCGTTGACCAGGGCGCGTACACGGCCCCACTGGTCACCGGCCACGAGGATTTCACCCGGACGAAGCGTGCCGGTCTGGACCAGCACGGTGGCAACCGAGCCGCGGCCACGATCGAGCTTGGCTTCGATCACCACGCCTTCGGCGGTGCGATCCGGATTGGCCTTGAGATCGAGCAGTTCCGCCTGCAGCAGGATGGCATCGAGCAGCTTGTCGAGATTGAGCTGCTTGGTGGCGGACACCTCGACGTCGAGAACCTCGCCGCCCATGCTTTCGACGAACACTTCATGCTGCAGCAGGTCGGTACGGACCTTCTGGGCATCAGCGGACGGCTTGTCGATCTTGTTGATCGCCACGATGATCGGCACACCGGCTGCCTTGGCGTGATTGATCGATTCAATCGTCTGCGGCATCACGGCGTCGTCAGCCGCCACCACAAGGATGGCGATATCGGTGGCCTGGGCGCCACGGGCGCGCATCGCGGTAAAGGCGGCGTGACCCGGGGTGTCGATGAAGGTGATCAGCTGACCATTCTTCTCAACCTGGTAGGCGCCGATGTGCTGGGTAATGCCGCCAGCCTCGCCGGAAACGACGTTGGCGTCACGGATGGCGTCCAGCAGCGATGTCTTGCCGTGGTCGACGTGACCCATGATGGTGACGACGGGAGGCCGCGAAACCAGTTCGCCGCCTTCATCCTCGACATTGAATATGCCCAGTTCGATATCGGATTCCGAAACACGCTTGACGGTGTGGCCGAATTCGCCGGCGATGATTTCAGCAAGGTCGGCATCGATGATGTCGCCAGGCTTCATCATCTGGCCTTCCTTCATCAGGTACTTGATCACATCGACCGACCGCTCGGACATACGCTGCGAGAGTTCCTGGATGGTGATGGTTTCAGGCAAGGTAACCTCGCGCATGACCTTTTCGCGCGGCTCCTGCGCCATCGAGCGACGCATCTTTTCCTGGCGCCGGCGCATGGCCGACAAGGAACGGCCGCGCGAGTTGCCGTCATCGCTCAGAGCGGCATTCAGGGTAAGCTTGCCGCGACGTCGGTCTTCTTCGACCTTGGGACGCGTCGGCTTGGGAGTTTCCGGTCGCGCCACCTTGGCGCCCGGTCGGGCCGGGCCGCCGGTACGGGCGGGAGCTTCCGCCTCATTCTCGCGGCGACGGCCACGGGAAGCCTCTTCGACCGCAGGTGCGGCCACGGCTGCGGGCGCGGCTTCGACCGGTGGTTCTTCGACAACCGGCGGATTGGCCGCGGCTTCGGCGGCGCGGAGCTTGTCCTCTTCAGCCTTGATGCGGGCTGCCTCGGCTTCCTCTACGGCGCGGCGGGCGTCTTCCTCGGCCTTGCGGGCTGCCTCTTCCTCGGCGCGCTTGCGCTCCTCGACTTCGCGAACACGACTGTCCTGCAACGCACGACGGCGCGCTTCAACTTCGCTTGCCGAAAGCCGGTTGAGCACAGCACCGCGCGGCGGCGCCGTCGGTGCGGGCGCGCGTGGTGGCGGCGGGGCAACCGGGGCCGCCGGCTTTTCAGCGACGGGCGCAGGGCGCGGCTTGAGAGTCACAGGCGGCGCCTGGTTTTCATCTTCAGGACGCGTGACGCGGCGCTTGCGCGTTTCCACCACCACGGCCTTGGTGCGGCCACGACCCATCTCCTGGCGTACCATCCCCTGTTCAACAGAGGGGCGTTTCAGCGAGAAGGTCTTCTTGCCGGTAACACTGATTGTCTTGTCGTCGTTGCTGTCGCTCATTCCGTATCCGTTTCCGCGGGAAACCGCATCGCGCCCATGCGCGTCGGCTTCTTAATCGTTTGCACCCGGGCGAAGCGCCCGAAAGCCCGTCTTCAGTCCGGTCCCGCCTCGGGACCATTCCTGTAGCGCGCAAGCATCTTTGCGCGCTTCACTACACCCTCACCGGCCTGCCCTGCAAGCGCGGCGGCATGGATAAAAGCGCCTTCGCCCATGGCGAGCGCCAATTCATCGGCTGAAAACAGCCGAAAGACGGGTATCTCCGCCTCCTTGATGCCCCTGGCCCGGGCCGTATTGGCCTGCCGCAACTTGCGGACACCGTCATCGGAAGCGTCCGAAGCATGCATCAGCGCCACCGCGCCGCCTGATCGTATGGCGTCATCCACCTTGCCGGAACCGGTGATGAACTGGCCCGACTTTCGCGCCATGTTCATCATTCCGAAAAGGCTGTCGCACAACAACCTGTCGACCACACCACCCAGATCGGGATCGGTGGTCACCTCAGTCTTCAGCGCCCGGCCGAACAGCTTGCGCTTGGCCGCCAGATCAACCACGGCCCGCTCCGCCGTCACCCAGCAGCCGCGCCCGGGAAGAACCTGGCGCAAATCCGGAACCAGCGAGCCATCAGGCCCGGCGACAAACCGGATCAAACCATCCGGCTGGCCGCGTTCCCTGGTCACTATGCACATCCGGTCGTTCACGGGTTCGATCCTGACCTTCACGGCAAAGCCTCCGGCGACGTCCGGCCTCAGGCCTCTTCGCCGCCGGCCACGACTTCAGTTTCAACTTCGGTGTCGGCTTCAGCCTCACTGACACCCTCTTCCTCGTCTTCGACCAGCAACTCGTCCTCGGTGATCCAGCCGACGGTGAGACGGGCAGAAAGGATCATCGATTCAGCTTCGGTGCGGGTAATTTCCAGCCCCGTAAACAAGCCGTCAAATCGCTTGGTTTCGCCGTCCTTGCGCTCCGACCAGCCGGTCAGATCATCAACTGCGCAGCCGGCGAAGTCCTCAACGGTCTTGATGCCGTCAGCGCCCAGCGCCACCATCATGGCCGTGGTCATGCCGGGCACGGTGCGCAACTCGTCCTCGACGCCCAGTTCCTTGCGCTTGGCGTCCAGTTCAGCCTCAAGCTTGTCGAGATATTCGCGCGCCCGGGTCTGCAACTCGTTGGCGGTTTCCTCGTCAAAGCCCTCGATCGCGGTGATTTCACCGAGATCGACATAAGCCACTTCCTCGACCTGGCTGAAGCCTTCGGAGGCAAGCACCTGACCGACCATCTCGTCGACGTCGAGCGCTTCCATGAACAATTGCGTGCGCTCGTTGAATTCCTTCTGGCGGCGCTGGCTTTCCTCTTCCTCGGTGAGAATGTCGATATCCCATCCGGTGAGCTGCGAAGCAAGGCGAACGTTCTGGCCACGACGGCCGATGGCCAGCGAGAGCTGTTCGTCGGGGACGACGACTTCGATGCGCTCGGCATCTTCGTCCAGCACCACCTTGGCCACTTCGGCCGGTTGCAGCGCGTTGACGATGAAGCTGGCAGGCGACGGCGACCATGGAATGATGTCGATCTTCTCGCCCTGCAGCTCGCCGACAACGGCCTGCACGCGGCTGCCGCGCATACCGACGCAGGCGCCGACCGGATCGATCGAGGAATCATTGGAGATGACGGCGATCTTGGCGCGGCTGCCCGGATCACGTGCCACCGAGCGGATCTCGATGATGCCGTCGTAGATTTCCGGCACTTCCATCTGGAACAGCTTGACCATGAACTGCGGATGGGTGCGCGACAGGAAGATCTGCGGGCCGCGCTGTTCGCGGCGCACATCGTAGACATAGGCGCGAACCCGGTCACCGTAGCGGAATGCCTCGCGCGGAATGGTCTCGTCGCGGCGGATGATGCCTTCGCCACGGCCCAGATCGACGATGACATTGCCGTATTCGACGCGTTTGACGGTGCCGTTGACGATCTCGCCGATGCGATCCTTGAATTCATCAAACTGCCGGTCGCGCTCGGCTTCGCGGACCTTCTGCACGATGACCTGCTTGGCCGACTGGGCGGCGATGCGGCCGAAATCCATCGGCGGCAGCGGATCGGCGATGAAATCGCCAAGCTGCGCATCGGGATTGCGGTCACGCGCCAGCATCAGCGGGATCTGGGTGGAATAGTCCTCGGCGTGTTCGAC
>NZ_JBDWHW010000261.1:0-12460 GCF_039975035.1 Hoeflea sp.
CCGGATTTTTCAGACCGGCAGGACGAGATCGGCAATCTTTCGGTTGCGCTTCGCGAAATGACCAATGCGCTCTATGACCGGATTGCCGCGATCGAGAGTTTTGCCGCTGATGTCAGTCACGAACTGAAGAACCCTCTCACCTCGTTGCGCAGTGCGGTCGAAACCCTGCCGCTCGCCCGCAATGAACATTCCCGCAAGCGCCTGATGGATGTCATACAGCACGATGTCCGCCGCATGGATCGCCTGATCAGCGACATCTCCGACGCGTCGCGGCTTGATGCCGAACTGGCCCGTCAGGACGGAGTCGCGGTGGACATGAAGAAGCTGCTCAGCGAACTTGTGGAGATCGCCAGGCAGATTCGCGCCGGTGCCAAGGTTGTCGCGATCGAGTTGAAGATCGACAGCCGCAATGCACCAAACTCCGCGTTTTCCGTGCTTGGTCATGATCTCAGGCTGGGACAGGTCGTCACCAATCTCATCGAGAACGCCCGTTCTTTCGTGCCCGAGACCGGAGGCCGCATCAATATCCGGCTTGGCCGCCGCCGCGGAATGGTTCAGATCATGATCGAAGACAACGGCCCAGGAATTCGCGCCGAAGACATCGAACGCGTGTTCGAGCGGTTTTACACCGACCGTCCGGACGGGGAGGATTTCGGACAGAATTCCGGTCTCGGCCTGTCCATTAGCCGCCAGATCATCGAGGCCCATGGCGGTCACCTGACGGCGGAAAATATTCCGGGCAATGAGGATGGCAAATGGGCCGGCGCCCGCTTCATCATTGAACTTCCCGCCGAACGGCCATGACGGAGCGGGCCGTTGCAGCCGGGGACTGCATTCATGCAACCGCGATTGTTGTCGGGTCGTGCGGCATGTTGTTTGTCGGGCCTTCGGGGTCGGGCAAAAGCCGCACCGCGTTTGCCTGCCTCAATGCAGCGCTCGCCCGAGGGTGGAACGCGGCGTTGATCGCTGATGATCAAACTGCCCTGACGGTCACCGGAGGTCGCTGCATTGCGTCCTGCCCCGAGCCGATCCGCGGCTTGCTGGAACTGCGCGGCACCGGCATCGTCACGTTGCCAGCGCTTGGCCGGGCGGTCATGGATATCGTGATAGCCCCGACCGTGCCGTCGGGCGCAACCCGGCTTCCACCCGAAGCTGAAACCTTTTCGTGCAATGGAATACGACTGCCACTCATGCGTCTGTGGCCCGATGGCCCGGTCGATCCGCTTTCCTGCATTCGCGCGGCGAGGCCGGAGCTGTTTTTGGCCCGTTGAGCGGCCTGAGGGACGGAATTGCTGCAATTGTGATGTTTTTTGGCTTGAACTTCGCCTGCTTCTGTCCAAGATGAAAACCGAAACAGTTCGCAACTGCGAAACAATCAGCATGGCCTGGTGACAAATCGGCTGGGCGGTATGCTGCTGGAGGCAAAATGATCGGATTGGTGCTTGTCACCCATGGCAAGCTCGCGGAAGAATTCCGGCATGCGCTTGAGCATGTGGTCGGACCGCAAACCGCCCTGGAAACAGTCTGCATCGGGCCCGAGGATGACATGGACCAGCGTCGGCTCGATATTGTCGGCGCGGTGTCTCGCGTCGAAAGTGGTCATGGCGTCATCATTCTGACCGACATGTTTGGCGGCACGCCGTCCAACCTGTCCATATCGGTGATGGATCCGGGGCGGATTGAAGTCATTGCCGGAGTCAATCTGCCGATGCTGATCAAACTGGCAGGGGTTCGCGGCTCCAATGACATGCAAAAAGCCCTTGCTGACGCTCAGGATGCGGGTCGCAAGTACATAAATGTCGCAAGCCGCCTGCTGACCGGCAAGTAATGACTGGTTCTTCCGTGAAATCCAGATCCTTCGAGATCGTCAACAAGCGTGGCCTGCACGCACGGGCTTCGGCCCGGTTCGTTCAGACCGTCGAGGGCTATGACGCCACGGTGCGTGTGACGCGCGAAGGCTCCACTGTCGGCGGAACCTCGATCATGGGATTGATGATGCTGGCTGCCAGCCCGGGATGCTCGATTGCGGTCGAGGCTGAAGGCCGCCAGGCCGACGATGTCCTCGATGCCCTCGAGGCATTGATCGCCAGCCGATTCGGTGAAGAAGCTTGAATATTCTCACATAAAGACATCTTTATATCATGTTGCCAGCATGGCCGTTTCCTGCTATGGCAGCGCCCATGCAATCCAGCCTGTCCTGTCTGGATCTCAAAACCTTTGGGAAAACAATATGACTGACACTCAAGACTACGTCGTAGCCAATATCGAGCTGGCCGATTTTGGCCGCAAGGAGCTTGATATCGCCGAAACCGAAATGCCCGGCCTGATGTCCTTGCGCGAAGAATACGGATCAGTACAGCCGCTCAAGGGCGCCCGCATCGTCGGTTCGCTGCATATGACCATTCAGACCGCAGTGTTGATCGAAACACTGGCTGCGTTGGGCGCCGATGTGCGTTGGGCGTCGTGCAACATCTTCTCCACCCAGGACCATGCGGCTGCGGCCATTGCCAAAAGTGGAATTCCGGTGTTTGCGGTCAAGGGTCAGTCCCTTGTCGAACATTGGGACTATCTGGACCGCTCGTTCATGTTCCCCGAAGGCGCGAACATGATCCTCGACGATGGTGGCGACGCCACCCTGTACGTTCTGTTGGGCGCACGGGTTGAGGCCGGCGAGACCGATCTGATCGAAGTCCCGACGTCCGAGGAAGAAGAAGCGATTTTTGCCCAGATCAAGAAGCGCATGAAGCAGAGCCCCGGCTGGTTCACCAAGACTCTTGGCGACATCAAGGGCGTTTCGGAAGAAACCACCACCGGCGTGCATCGTCTCTACGACCTGCAGAAGAAGGGCCTGCTGCCTTTCCCGGCTTTCAACGTCAACGATTCCGTCACCAAGTCGAAGTTCGACAACAAGTACGGTTGCAAGGAAAGCCTCGTCGACGGCATCCGCCGCGCCACCGACACCATGATGGCCGGCAAGGTCGCTGTTGTCTGCGGCTATGGTGATGTCGGCAAGGGCTCTGCGGCGTCCCTGCGTGGCGCCGGTGCGCGCGTCAAGGTCACCGAAGTTGACCCGATCTGCGCCTTGCAGGCGGCAATGGACGGTTTTGAAGTGGTCACCCTGGAAGATGTGGTCAAGTCGGCCGACATCTTCGTCACCACCACCGGCAACAAGGACGTGATCCGGATCGAGCATATGCGCGAGATGAAGGACATGGCCATTGTCGGCAACATCGGCCACTTTGACAACGAGATCCAGGTAGCCGCGCTGAAGAACCACAAATGGACCAACATCAAGGATCAGGTGGACATGATCGAGATGCCCTCGGGCAGCCGCATGATTCTGCTGAGCCAGGGCCGCTTGCTCAATCTGGGCAACGCCACCGGTCACCCGAGCTTTGTCATGTCGGCATCGTTTACCAACCAGGTGCTGGCGCAGATCGAACTCTGGACCAAGGGCGATCAGTACCAGAATCAGGTTTATGTGTTGCCCAAGCACCTTGATGAAAAGGTTGCACGTCTGCACCTGGACAAGATTGGCGCCAAATTGACCCAGCTGCAGACCGATCAGGCCGATTATATCGGTGTACCGGTTGAAGGCCCGTTCAAGCCGGAACACTACAGGTACTAGTTTTTAACTGGATACCCACAACATATTGAAACCGCATCCTTGACAACAAGGATGCGGTTTCTTTTTGCGCGTCTTGCCCTTCACCGTGATTCGCGAAGCAGGTATGTTTTCTTCCATTGATTCGTTTTGCGTTGTGGCGGCGCGAACAACGGATTGGCGATGTCTTGTCAAACAGACGACGAGGGGACGAAGACATGCCGGTGAAGAGAGATTCACGCGGGCGCGACAGGTTAACCGGATTCAGACGGGCAATGGCCTGCGACCTCGTTGCATTCCGACGAAAAATACTGACCGGAACAGCCTTGCTCACTGGTTGTCTCGTTGTTCCGGCCGGTTCGGCGCTGGCTCAGGCGGATGCCGCTGGCGGTTTGTCGGTCTCCTCTCTTGAAGTGGTGAATTTCGCCATGGTCATAGGCGCCATTTCGGCAGCCATGATCTCGGCCATCTGGCTTATCCGCGAGCGCGGCAAGATCGACCTCGAAAACGCCGGACTGCGCACAGCCCTGGCTGACGCCAATGCAAAGCTCTCAAGACATCAGGCTCTGATCATCGACCGGGATCGCCAGATCGTGGTGTGGGACGGCGTCGGATTGCCCGCGGAAATCCTGGGAAATCTGGCTGCCGAAACCGGAGCGCCCCAGAAAACGAGCGAATTCCTGGCCTTTGGCCGATGGCTGGAGCCAAGATCCGCTGCCAGCATAGATGACGCAATCGACAAGCTGCGCGCCCAGGCCGAGCGCTTCGATCTGATCGTGGAAACAGTTCGGGGCCATGTCATCGAGGCGCAGGGCAGGGTTTCGGGCGGTCGTGCCTTTGTCCGCTTTGTCACCCTGTCAAACGTTCGTGCCGAACTGGCCAAACTCAAGACCGAACGCAACCGGTTGCTGGCCTCGCTTGATACATTCCAGTCCTTGCTGGATGTGATTGACATGCCGGTGTGGCTGCGCGGTCCGGACGCAAATCTGATCTGGGTCAACCACGCCTACACGCGCGCCGTCGAGGGTGAGGATCGCCAGGACGTGTTGTCCCGCGGCATGGAGCTGCTGGGAACCGCGGCGCGTGAACGGGTTCGTGCGGCAGTGACGCCCGAACGCCCGTTTCTCGACAAGATTTCGACAGTCATTCACGGTCATCGCCGCTTTCTTGAAGTTGCCGACGTCAAGACGCCATCCGGCAATGCGGGACTGGCGCTGGATGTATCGATTGAAGAGGATCTGCGCGAAGAGTTGCGGCGTACCATTCAAAGCCATGCGGAAACGCTCGATCATCTGGCGACACCGGTGGCCATTTTCGATCGTGATCAGCGGCTTCAGTTTCACAATCAGGCGTTCCAGCGCCTCTGGGAGCTTGATACGCCGTTTCTTGCACGCCGGCCAGACAATGGCGAGTTTCTCGAACGCCTCCGCGCCGAAGGCAAGCTGCCCGAACCGCATGCCTGGCGCGAGTGGAAGGAGCAGATCCTGTCGGCCTACCGGTCTGTGGAAACGACACCACATCTCTGGCACCTGCCGGATGGTCAGACGCTGCATGTCATTGCCAATGCCCACCCGCAAGGCGGCGTCACCTGGGTTTTCGAAAACCTGACCGAGAAGGTTGATCTCGAAACCCGCTACAATACTTTGCTGCAGGCTCAGGGCGAGACCATCGACAATCTGGCCGAAGGCGTCGCGGTGTTCGGCCCCGATGGCAAGATCCGGTTGTCAAATCCCTCATTCCGGGCGCTCTGGGGTCTGACCGAACAGCAGGTCAAGCCGGGCACGCATATCCGGCTCATCGCCGAAGCGTGCGAGCCGTCGCATCGCGAGGCTGACGGCTGGAAACTGTTCGCCGGGGCGATTACCGGTTTCGAGGATGAGCGCAGCACCGGTGAAGGCCGCATCGAACTAACCACCGGGCTCATTCTTGATTATGCCATCGTGCCGCTGCCCAACGGCCAGACCATGATCGCTTTCGTCAATGTCACTGACAGCGTCGGCGCCGAACGCATGTTGACCGAGAAAAACGAGGCATTGCGCAAGGCCGATGTGCTCAAGAACGAATTCGTCCAGCATGTGTCCTATGAATTGCGCTCGCCGCTGACCAACATCATCGGGTTCACCGAACTGCTGCGGACCCCGGATTTTGGCGAGCTCAACGAGCGCCAGTCCGAGTATCTTGATCATATTTCAACGTCGTCGTCTGTGCTGCTGACCATCGTCAATGATATTCTCGATCTGGCGACGGTGGATGCCGGCATCATGCGGCTTGAACCGGATTCAGTGAACATCGCAGGCCTCTTCGCCGAAGCCGGAGAGCAGATTTCCGACCGGCTCAAAGAAAACGGGCTTTCACTCGATATCGATATCGCCGGCGCGCCTGAAGAAATGATCGGCGATCATCAGCGGCTCAAGCAGATCCTGTTCAAACTGTTGATGAATGCCGCGAATTTTGCTCCCGACGGATCGGTTGTCCGCCTGACGTGCAAGCAGGATGAAGACGCGGTGATCTTCGCGGTGTCGGATTCCGGTCCCGGAATACCTGAAGGTGCGCGCAAGGATGTCTTCGCCCGGTTCGAAACCAATGGTCAGACCGGCCGGCGCCGCGGCGCCGGATTGGGTCTGTCGATCGTCCAGAGCTTTGTCGGATTGCACAACGGCACCGTCGCGATTGAAGGCGGGGACAAGGACGGGGCAACCATTGTCTGCCGTTTTCCGCTTGACCGTCCACTTGCCCGCAACGCGGCCGAGTAACCTCATTGCTTCCGGCATCCATCCGCATCGAACTGGCCGATCCGGTTGCCACCGCGCTGTTTGCCGAAGACGTGGCGCTGGCCTTGAAACAGGGCGACTGCCTGTGCCTGTCAGGCGAACTTGGCGCCGGAAAATCAACCTTTGCCCGGGCGCTGATCCGCGCGATTGCCGATGATCCCGAGCTCGATGTGCCGAGCCCGACCTTTACGCTGATGCAGTGCTACGAGTTGCGCCTGCCCGTTGCCCATCTCGATCTCTACAGGATCGGATCGCCGGATGAACTCGACGAACTGGGTCTCGACGATGCGCTTGCCGAAGGCGCTGCACTGATAGAGTGGCCGGAAAAGGCGCTGGAGCGTTTGCCGGAAGACCGGATCATGATGCGCTTTGATGGTCTGGGTGACAGCCGCACCGTGACAATTGCCGCACCGACTGCCTTTCGTGCCCGGCTGGAGCGGTCTCGTGCTGCCCGGGCTTTTCTTCTCCAAGCCGGCCTCGGTATGGCCGCCCGCCGTTACTTGCAGGGCGATGCCTCGTCACGCAGCTACGAGACCATCCGCCTGTCCGGGCGTGACACGGTGATCCTGATGAATGCGCCGCATCAGCCCGACGGACCACCAATCCGAGACGGTCTGCCCTATTCGCGGATTGCCCATCTGGCCGAGGACGTTGTTGCCTTTGTGGCCATCGCCAACTGGCTTCGCGCCCAGGGCCTCGCCGCGCCGGAAATACTGGCCGAGGATCTGGATCAGGGCTTCCTGCTGGTCGAACATCTCGGCGCTGGCAACTTTCTCGATGACGAAGGTCGGCCCGATCCTGACCACTACCGGGTGGCGATCGATTGCCTCGCGCTCCTGCACTCAAAAGACCCGCCCCGGACCCTCTCCGTCAGCGGGCGCCAGCATAGTGTGCCGGCTTATGATCACCGGGCGATGCAGATCGAAGTCGAGCTTCTGACCGACTGGTATCTGCCCTGGCGGCGTGGCGGTCCTGTCCCCGACAGCGAGCGCGAAAGCTATCTTGATGTCTGGCGGACCCTGTTTGCGCGACTGGACAATGCGGAAACATCGATTGTTTTGCGGGACTACCATTCGCCCAATCTGATCTGGCGGGAAGACAGGTCGGGTTTGGACCGGCTCGGCATTATCGATTTTCAGGATGCGATGATCGGGCCGTCAGCCTATGATGTCGCTTCGTTGTGTCAGGACGCCCGGGTAACAATCCCGCAGGATCTTGCCGACGACCTGCTCGATCACTATGTGCAGACCCGTTCCAGGCATAATCCGGAATTTGACGAAGAGATGTTCCGCGAAGCCTATGCGATCATGGCGGCTCAGCGCGCCGCCAAAATTCTCGGGATATTCGTGCGCCTCAAGCAGCGCGATGGAAAATCCGGATATCTGGTTCATTTGCCCCGGATCGAAGCCTATATCGCGGCCTCTCTTGCTCATCCGGTGCTGCAACCCTTGCGCTTCTGGTTTGCAAAGGCTGGTATTGGCCAAAGCGAATCATAAACCGGAACGCCAGACCGATGCCCATCACATCCGCCATGATCCTTGCCGCGGGGCTTGGCACACGCATGCGACCGATCACCGACACGCTGCCCAAGCCGCTGGTCGAAGTGGCGGGCAAGCCGCTGATTGCCTATGGGCTTGAGGCGCTTGCCCGGCTCGGCGTCAACCGCATCATTGTCAATGTGCATTACCTCGCGCCGCTGCTGATCGACTGGTTGTCCGCCCGGCCCGGCGCGGAAATCCTGATATCAGACGAAACCGAAGAACTTCTTGATTCCGGTGGTGGCATTTTCAAGGCACTGCCAATGCTGGGAACCGATCCGCTCCTGGTCCTCAACGCCGACACGTTCTGGATTGAAGATCCTGCCGCCGGGCGCGACAATTTGGCTGTGATGGCTGATCGTTTCGATTCCGAATCAATGGATATCCTGTTGATGACCGCGCGGCTTGACCAGGCCACCGGCCACACCGGAGCCGGTGATTTTACATCCGACCCGGACGGACGGCTGAGCCGCTACAACAATACCGGTGAACCGGTCATCTATGCCGGCGCCATCATCCTGCATCCGCGGATTTTTGATGGGATCACCGATTCGAAATTCTCACTCAACCGGTGTTTTGATCAGGCCGCCAGCGCCGGGCGCCTGTTTGGCGCGCCGATGCAGGGCCATTGGCTCACAGTCGGAACGCCCGAAGCAATCGGCGCGGCGGAATCGGCCATGTCTGCCTATCTGGGCAGCCGGACCACCGGCGCAGGCGAACAGGGACAGTGACCCGGTCCGCACCCAGAATTCTGAGCATTCCGCCCGGCGCAGCATTCCTGCGCACGCTGGCCGAGACGATTCTGTCTGGCGAACTGGTTTCCGGCTTCGCCTACAATGCTGCAAATCCGCTGTCGCTCGCCGGAGCCACGGTATTCGTACCCACCCGTCGCGCCGCCAGGGCATTGCGCTCGGAACTGACCGATCTGATCGGCAAGGGATCGGCGATCCTCCCGGCGATCCGAGCATTGGGCGAAACCGATGATGACGCCGGGTTTTTCGAGTCCGCCGATCCCGAAACCCTGGCGCTCAACCCGCCGATTCCCCAGATAGCAGCCACCCTGCGCCTTGCCGATCTGGTGCTGGCCTGGAAACAGGCCCTGCCGCAGACGGTCCGTGACCATCTTGACGGGATGCCGCTGGTTGCGCCCGCCAATCCGGCTGATGCGATCTGGCTTGGCCGGTCGCTGTTCGAGCTGATCCAGGCGGTGGAAACCGAAGAATGCGATTTCGCCGGCCTCGATACCGTCGTTGCCGGGGATTTGCAGCAGTGGTGGCAACTCACCAGCGAGTTTCTCAAGATCGCCAGGGAGTTCTGGCCTGCTCTGCTCGATGAAATATCCCGCTCAAGCCCGGCTCGCCATCACAACGCAATGATTGACGTGTTCACGCGCGGGCTTGCCGCAGCACCTGCCAATCGCCCCGTCATCGTCGCCGGGTCCACCGGCACCAGGCCATCGACCGCCCGGTTGATTGCCACAGTGGCAGGCCTTGAACAGGGCGCCGTGGTGTTGCCCGGGCTCGATCACGCCATGCGACCATCCCATTGGCAGGCCCTGTCGAAGGCGGCAACCAACTTCACATCGCCGGACGGCCGGGTTCAGGTTGACGTGGCCATCCGCAGCCACCCGCAATATGGCTTGCTCCATCTGCTTCAAAGTTCGGGTTCGGATGCCGGGCAGGTCGATGAGATACCCGACATCGGCCGGATCTCTCCCGAACTTGAGGCCCGCAGGGCCATCGTTTCCGCTGCGTTGCTGCCGGCAGCCACGACCGAGGCCTGGGGCGAACCGGGATTTCTGCCCGATGCTTCGGAGATCAGCCGCGGACTGGAACATGTCAGTCTGATCGAGGCAGCCAACGAGCGGGAGGAAGCCACAGCCCTCGCCGCAGCCATGCGCCGCGCGCTTGAACCGCGCCCGGATGTGCCGGAGCCGACCACGGCGCTGGTTACCCCTGATCGCAATCTTGCCCGCAGGGTTGTCATCGAACTTGGCAGGTTCGGAATCGAGGCCAATGATTCGGGCGGCATCCCGCTGGCTTCCAGCCCGCAGGGTGGGCTGGCGCGACTGGCAGTGCAGGTGGCGTTTGGCCCGGGTGATGCGGTGGCGATCGCGGCCCTGATCAAACATCCGCTGGCGCGCTTTGGACTCACGCGGCAACAAGCCCGGGCGGGCGCAGGCCTGGTCGAGCGGATTGCCTTGCGTGGCGGCAGCGGTGATGCCGACATTGACGATCTCCCGGTCCTGGTGAGTGAGCGCCAATCCCGGCGGCTGGATCGTCATGCCCCGCACTGGCTTACCCGGATCACCGATCAGCAGGCGGATCAGGCTTGCGAATTTGCCCGCCGCGCCGCCGATGCCCTCTCTCCGCTGACCTCGGTGCTGGATGCTGCCTCCGGTGTCCCTTCCGGTCCGGGCATGACCACTCAGATCGCGATCGGCACATTGGCGGGTTTGACAGCCACGGTGCTGGAACAGATTTGTACCGATGAGTCCGGTTCACTCGAAACGATATGGGGCGATGAAGCCGGAGCCGATCTCGCCGGCCTGCTGCTTGAAACCCGTGACAGCGGTTCGATGCTTGCCATGACCGGTCATGAATGGATCGGGGCGCTCGATGCGCTGATGTCGGGCAGAATGGTCAAGCCGCGTGGTGGCGGCCATCCCCGGGCCTTCATCTGGGGTTCGCTCGAAGCCAGGCTGCAGCATGTCGATACGCTGCTGATGGGTGGATTGAACGAAGGTGTCTGGCCGCAGGCTGGTCAGGAAGATCCTTTCCTGTCGCGCTCGATGAAGGCGGCGATCGGTTTGGAACCGCCCGAACGCCGCATCGGTCAGGCAGCCCATGATTTCCAGATGGCGATGGGCGCGCCGGAGGTGGTGCTGTCGCGCTCCTTCCGCTCCGGCAAGGCGCCGACGGTCGCCTCGCGCTGGCTGCAACGGCTTCTGGCCGTCGCCGGTGAGGAGCCGGCGAATGAAATCAGGGCAAGAGGTGCAGCACTTCTCGCCCATACTCGGAGTCTGGACCAAGCCCCGTCCGTCCCGCCGTCCCGGCGCCCCGAACCCTACCCGCCCGCCAGGCTGCAGCCAAAGAGTTACTCTTTTTCCGAAGTCGGCAGATTGCGCCGCGACCCCTATGCGATTTACGCCAGACGCATATTGAAGCTCGATCCGCTGGAAGCCTTTCTCGCCGATCCGGGTCCGCGCGAGCGGGGTACATTGTACCACCAGATCCTCGAGGAATTTGTTTCGGATACGGAACCCTCTGGCCGAAACCTCGAGACACTCGAACGGATCGCAGCCAAACACTTCGCCGAGGCCAGCTTGCCCGACGCCACCGCATTGATCTGGCGGATGCGCTTTGGCAAGGCCGCCAGGACCATTGTCGACTGGGAGATGGAGAACATCGGTGAACTGCGCCGGTCGCTGGTCGAGGCGCGGGCAAGCCTCGAGCTTCCTCTGCCGGAGCTCAAGCTTACCGGAATGGCTGACCGGATCGATCTGCGTCAGGATGGGTCTGCCTGGATCATCGATTACAAGACAGGCGGATCACCATCGCGCAAGGGGGCGCGCATTCTTCTCGATCCGCAACTGGCGCTGGAGGCCTATGCGCTGATCAATGGCGGTTTTGCCGATATTGGAAAAATGCCTGTGTCCGGACTGCTCTACTTGCGCCTGACCGGCAGGGAACAATTTGCCGACCGGATTGATGATGATCCGGCAAAGTCGGGCAAGGGCGAGCCGGTCACCGCCGAAGACTTGGCCGAAAAGGCTGTCGAGGAATTTAGCCGGCTGGTCAGTTTGCTCAGAACCGGCAAGCGCGGGTTCCTGTCGCGCGCCATCCCGGAAAGTGCCCGGGCGGTTGGCGGCGATTACGACCACCTGGCCAGGGTTGCCGAATGGCAGACCGCGGTGGATTCGGAAGGAGCCGATGGCGATGACTGAACCTGATGGCGTCAGCAGCGTATCGGAAACCACGTTGCGACAGAATCTGGCGGCCACCCCGACTTTGTCAGCCTGGGTGTCGGCCAATGCCGGTTCGGGCAAGACCCATGTGCTGGCCCGCCGGGTCATCCGGCTGCTCTTGCGCGGCGCACGCCCGTCGGCAATCCTGTGCCTGACCTACACCAAGGCGGCATCGGCGGAAATGTCCAACCGGGTCTTCAGGACCCTTGGCGAATGGGTCCGGCTTGATGATGCGGCACTGGCTGAAAAAATCGCCGAACTGGAAGGGGCAAGCGTTGATGCGCAGCACCTGATTCTGGCACGACGGCTGTTCGCCACGGCGCTGGAAACCCCGGGCGGTCTCAAGATCCAGACCATTCACGCTTTTTGCGAAGCGGTTCTGCACCGGTTTCCGCTTGAGGCGAACATCCCGGGTCATTTCAGCGTTCTCGATGACCAGAAGGCAAACGAACTGCTCGCCGAAGCCCGCCGGCAACTGATGTCGGCGCAAACTTTCGAGGACGATCCGGACCTGGCTGACGCAGTCACCACGGCGATCGATATCGGTGGCGAGGTCGGTTTTGGCAGGCTTCTTTCTGGC
>NZ_JBDWHW010000262.1:0-10921 GCF_039975035.1 Hoeflea sp.
GTTCACGCGGACAACATCAGGGCCAGCGGTCATATGGTGCCGCAAAAACAGGCCGGAGACATGACTGCACCCGACCCGCAAAGCTCAAACATCGCCTGAAATCATATTGCCAAACGGGCGCCATCCAGACATGACAATGCCTGCAGGGTTGCGAGATCGACATGCGGAACCGGCAGGCTACGCCAATATCCGCTCAAGGAGCGGTCAAACATCCATGCTGGGATTTCCAGAAGTCGATCAGAAGAAGAACCAGAAAGGCTGCAGCGGAAAATATACGTCCCTTTGGACAGCTCCTCATGGACGTGAACAAACCGCCCGGACCAGGGATGCCACGGATACAAAAGCTCGCGAACCTCGGTCCCGTGGGTGTTCTGTCGCCGTGTTGTATAACACCCGACGTCCACATTCATCCCTTGACCGGCAAACACCGGATCAGGCTTACTTCAATGCGCTGACGCCAATCATGGCGGCAGCATAATCAAGGCGGAAATCCACTTAACGAAACGCCCTGAACTGTTCAGACGAACCGAGCCACCTCTCCGTTAAGTGGTTCAAAGACCACCATCCTGGCACATTGCGATGCCGTCAGGGGAGGACGGCAACCACCCCATCTTCAGTACCTGGAAAAGCACGTCGTCGATCCTACCGGCGCAAGCCGGTAGTCGTTCAGTCCCTTAAAGCGACCACAGCCTCGATCTCAACTGTGATGTTGCCTGGCAAGGAGCCGACACCTATGGCAGATCGTGCATGCTCCCCACGATTACCCAGCACCTTCACGAAGAGATCGGAGCAGCCGTTGATTACCAGTGGGTGATCGCAAAAATCTGGCACCGCATTAACCATGCCGAGAAGCTTCACGATAGACTTGATCCGGCCGAGGTCACCGAGCACGTCCTGCAGGACAGACAGCAGGTTAATGCCGGTAAGTCTCGCGTGCACATAGGCTTCGTCGACAGTGACACCCGCGCCCACCTTGCCGGTATGCAGGTACCCATTCGCCTCTCGCGGTCCCTGACCGGACAGGAAGAGCAGGTTGCCTTCGCGCACGTAGGTCAGGAAGTTCGCGATTGGCGGCGGTGGCGGCGGGATCACAATGCCGAGCCGAGCGAGTCGATCTTCGGGTGATGCCTCGTCGGGCGTTGGGTGATCTACCGTGCTCATACAATGCTCCAATCAATCAAATACGTTCGTCGCCAAACGGCCGGCCCTTTGGGCCTCAGTCGGCATGGTGGCAGGCGGCCTCTGCGCCCGAAGCAACCCGCCGCAAAGCCGGACGTTCGAGGCGGCAGATATCCGTCGCAATCGGGCAGCGCGGATGGAAGGTGCACCCGCTGGGAGGATCGAGGGGGCTTGGCACTTCCCCGCGCTGAACCTTGATGCGGCTGTGCCGACGCGAGGGATCTGCCCGCGGCACGGCATCCATCAGCGTGCGGGTGTACGGGTGGCTCGGCCGGTGGTAGACCGCAGCCGTATCGCCGATCTCCACGACACGGCCAAGATACATGACCGCTACCCGATCGCTGATGTGCTGCACGATGCCGAGGTCGTGGGCCACGAACAAATAGGCCAGACCGAACTCCTTTTGGATGTCGGACATCAGGTTGACGACCTGGGCCTGGATCGAGACATCGAGCGCGGAAACCGGTTCGTCAGCGACGATCAGCGACGGGTTGAGCGCCAGAGCACGGGCGATCGCCAACCGCTGTTTTTGGCCGCCCGAGAACCTGGATGGCACGTCGCCCATCTGGTCTGGTCGAAGACCAACCCTTGCCAGGAGATCCACCACCTTGGCCTTGCGTTCGGACCGGCTTCCAAGACCGTGGACGATAAGAGGCTCTTCCACGATGTCGCCCGAGCGTTGCCGCGGGTCCAATGATCCATTCGGGTCCTGGAAAATCATCTGCACCTTGCGCCGCATCGGCCGCATAGCACGATGCGAGGCATGGGTGATGTCGGTGCCGTCCAGCAGGATCTGGCCCTCGTCGGGTTTGAGGAGCCTCACGATCATCTTGCCGACCGTGGACTTGCCGCAACCGCTCTCGCCTACAAGACCCAGGGTCTCGCCAGGCGCGATGGAAAAGGAAACATCGTCCACCGCCAGCACCGTCGCCGGTCGGCCGCTCATTCCGCGCAGGACGGTGAAGCGCTTGGATATGTTCCTCACTTCCAGTAGCGTGCTCATGGTACCACCTCCACCGGATACCAGCAGGCGACGCGGCGTCTGGCCGCCATTTCAGCCAACGGCGGACGCTCGCGCGAACAACGAACCCGGGCACGAGGGCAGCGCGGAGCAAAGGCGCAGCCCGGAGGCAGAGCCCACAGCGCGGGGACCATTCCCGGAATCTCCGGCAGCGGCTGGCGCGTTTGCATATCCGCTGCATCCGAAACCTGCGGGATCGAGGCGAGCAAGCCGTTCGTGTAGGGATGGCGAGGCGAAGCGAACAGCTGCTCGGTGGTCGCTTCCTCGATGATGCGGCCCGCATACATGACGGCAACGCGATCAGCAGTCTCGGCGACTACAGCCAAATCATGCGTGATCAGTATCGTGGCGGCGCCCACGGATGCCTGCAAGTCGCGGAACGTTTCGAGGATCTGCGCCTGCGTCGTCACGTCCAGCGCCGTCGTCGGCTCGTCGGCAAACAGCACGTCGGGATCGCAGGCGCGCGCCAGCGCGATCACCACTCGCTGACGCATTCCTCCCGACATTTGGTGCGGATAGTCGTCATAGCGTCGCCTGGGATCGGGAATGCGCATCAACTCGAACAATTCCTCGACGCGTTGGCGTGCGGCGGACCCAGTCAGCCCCTTGTGGAGGCGCAGCACCTCGGCAACCTGCGGACCCACCCGGATCGACGGGTTGAGAGAGGTCATGGGCTCTTGGAAGATGAGACCGATCCGGTTGCCCCTGACGGTTCTGAGGGTGGTTTCGCTGGCGCTCGCCAAATCGAGACCGTCAAACAAGATCTTCCCCGAAACAATCTCAGCCACAGGCTCTGGCAGCAACCGCATAATGGCCATCGCGGTCATGCTCTTGCCCGAACCGGATTCGCCTACCAGCGCCAGCACTTCGTTATGGGAGACGTCGAAGCTGAGATCGTTGACGGCCATGAAGCTGCGCTCGGCGGTAGAAAGCTCGACAGTCAGTCCCTCTATGGAAAGCAGCGGCGTCGTCATTCGGCTTGATCCGGCCACGTGAGCGCAGGTATCAGCGCCACCGCGTTGTCGCGCAGGATTGCGCGACGGTCGTCATCCGACAGATAATCGCTGTACTGCGTGAAATAGGTCAAGGACTGCCCATAGGTGCAGTAGCGGTCGACATTTGGCGCGTCCGATCCCCATAGAAAGCGCCCTGCCCCGAACCTGTCGAGCAGTTGGCGGATATGCAAGTGCGCGCGGGGATAGGGATATTCTTGCCGGCCACCCCAGGCGATCGGGTATAGGATCTCGGCTGATACCGGCGCCTGGGTCAGCAGTGAGTCGATGATCGAGGGCAGCGTCAGGCGGTCGTTCTCGTCACAATAGAGTGATGTTGGAACTCCATGCACGAGCACGTGCCGAATGCTGGGGAAGCGCTCGACGATGCGCGCCAGATGCCGCATTTCGTCTTCATAACTGCCGACCGGCGAATTCCCCGATTGCACCCAGAAAACCGGAAGCCCGCTGCGCTCGACGAACGCCCAATAGGGATCGTATGCAGGGTCGGAATGCATGGGCTTGTAACCGCTCCGGAACATTCCGGTCGTCGTGAAATAGAAGCCAGCCATGCCCAAGCGACCGATCTCGTCGTCGAGGCGCTCAAGTTCTGCATCGGTATAGGCGAAGGCTTCCTCGGTTTGCGCCAGGCCGACAAAACGTCCGGGATGCGCCTTGGTGGCGGCCGCGAAGTCTTCGGCAAGATTGCCGTAGATATGTTCGTTCTGCAGCACCGCCGTAGTCACTCCGGTATAATTCATATAGGCGAGCAGCGTCTCGGCCGGCATCTCGAGATTGCGCATCCAGGGCGCAAGGAACTGCACGTATTGATCCTCGCCGTCAACGGTCCACTCATAGCGGCCATGATCGCCCACCCTGAAATCCACAGCGCGGCGACCCGCCGGCGATGGGTCGTTCGGATCCCACAAAGGCCGCTCGCTCACAAGCGATCGGTCGTGCGATCGGCGATAGGGCTGGTTGCCATGAACCTGCATGGATCGCTGCTGGTGCAGGAGATGCGTGGCCACGTCCGGGAAGCCGGCCGCCGTCGCTGCGGGTGGAAATATGTGGGCGTGACAGTCGATTATGCCGTAGTCCATGGATTCCTCTTCAGGTACTGGAAGCTGGATCGAAGACGTCGCGCAGCCCGTCACCGAAGGCGTTGAAGGCAAGCACGAGAAGCGAGATAGCGATCCCTGGTACAATCACCAGATGAGGTGCGACCGACAGGTACTCACGACTTGCGCCCAGCATCGTGCCCCATTCGGGCGCAGGTGGCTGAACACCAAGGCCGAGGAATCCGAGCGCCGATCCGATCAGCACCGCCTGTCCGGCATTGAGGCTGAGTTCGATGATGATCACGGTCGTGGCGTTTGGCACGATGTGGCGAAGCAGGATGCGCGTATGACCCATGCCAATGGTGATGGCCGCGGCCACGAAATCCTCCTCCCGCAATTCGATCACGCGACCACGTACCAGGCGTGCCAGCGGCGGGATGAAGCTTGCGGTGATCGCTATCGTCAGCCCGGTCGCCGATGCGCCGACGACGGAGGCGATTGCGATCGCCAACACGATATTGGGGACCGTGAGCAAGAGGTCGATGATGCCGGTGACGATGCGATCAGTAAGCCCGCCGAAATAGCCTGCGATCGAGCCAAGCGCGATGCCGCCGATGCCGGCGAAGAGGACCGACGCGAGGGCGATGGAAAAGGTGAACCGAGCCCCGACGATAATGCGCGAGAGTATATCGCGGCCGACATTGTCAGTGCCGAGCAAATGGGCCTTTGACGGCGCCTCCAGCATCGCAAACAGATCCTGCGCTGTCGGATCATAGGGGGCGATCTGCTCGCCCAGCACTGCAAGCGCTGCGAAGAGCACAAGCAGAATGGCGCCAAGCCAAAGGAACAGGTTGATGCGGCGCGTTCCTCGGTGCCTCGGGCGAACGATGGCTTCACGCATAGCGCAGCCTCGGATTGACGAAACGGTAGATCACCTCGACTGCGATGTTGATGACGAGGAACGACACGACAAAGATCAGGACGATCGCCTGCACCAGCGTGTAATCGCGCACCGACACAGCTGTCAGCAGCAGGTCACCGATGCCAGGCCACGCGAAGAGGCGCTCGATGACCACAGAACCGCCGAGCAGGTATCCGGCTTGCAGACCTATGACGGTGATTGTGGGAATCATGACGTTCCGCAGCACGTGACGACGAAGCACGACCCCTTTGGAAAGGCCCTTGGCGCGGGCGGTACGCACATAATCCTTCCGCAATTCCTCGGTAACCACACCACGCGTCATGCGCGCCAACAGCGCGACCAGGCGCGCGGCAAGCGCCAGCGTGGGAATCACGATCGAGGCTGGCCCGCTTGCGCCGAAACTCGGCAAAAGGCCCAGGTCCAGCGACAGCCAGGCGATCAGGATCATGCCGAGCCAGAAATTCGGGATCGCCAGCAGCGCGACGACCGACAGGGAAATCAGGTAGTCGGGCAGTTTGTTGCGATAGGCGGCAGCAACGACGCCTGCGGGAATGCCAACTAGGATCGTGAGCACGATAGCGGAGGTTGCCAGCGCCAGTGTCGCCGGCAGACGCTGGAAGACGTGGGGGAGCGGATTGCCGCGGAAAGTGGTCGAATAGCCGAAATCCCCCACGACCAGTCCAGAGACGTGTCGTGCATATTGTTCAAGAAGTGGCCGGTCGAGGCCGAGTTGCATGCGCACAGCCTCGATCTCGACTTGTGTGGCCGTGGCCCCGGCGACGAAGGTAGCCTCGTCGCCGGGAACCGACTTGAAGATGATGAACAGAATCGTGACAACGCCGAGCACTACCAGCGGTATAGTTGCGAAGCGTTTGGCCAGGAAACCGATCATCTGTACGCGTCTCAGGACTTTGCTGCGTTGCGCAGGTTGGTAAAGACGATCGACATCACGGTCACGCCCGTCACCTGCTTGCGCACAGCCGAAACGTTCTCGTTGATCTGCAGCCACAAATAAGGCACGTCCGCCCATACAAGTTCCTGCGCCTTGCCAAGTGCCTCCATCCGCGCGTCTTCTACTGGTGCGCTGTCGGCGGTCTCAAGCAACTTGTCGACCTCCGGGTTGCTATAGCGGCCGATGTTCCAGACATCCGGCTTACCCTCGTCGTCCGCATTGGACTTGAAAAGCGAGGCCAGGTGATAGGTGCCGGAGGCATTGGACGGGTTGAAGCCGAACATCGCCAGATCCCAGCCGAGATTGGCCTTGTCCTGCCGAAGCTGATCCCAGTACGCGCCCTTCTCGATCTTGGTGATCTGGACGTCGACACCGACCTGCTTGAGCGAAGCTGCAACGATCTCCGCCACCGAGACGTCGCCGGGGAACAGGCCCTCCGGTGCGAAAAGCGAGAGGGTGAGCTTGGCGCCATCCTTGGCGAGCATTCCGCTGGAATCGGCTGTGTAACCTGCTTCCGCCAGCATCGCCTTGGCTTGCTCCTGGTCGAACACGGTCTCGCCGACCGACTTGTGGCCGATCGCGTCGAAGGCCAGCGGGGAATCCGGCGCTTTGGCGAAGCCGAAGAACACCTTCTCCGCGATGGTGGCCACGGGAACAGCGAGATTGAGCGCCTTTCGAACCTTGACGTCCGCTAGCGCCGGCCTTGTGAGGTTCATTGCCAGTCCGATCGGCCGCAGGCCGGGTTTGCGAACCACCTCGACATCGGCATTGCCTTCGAGCTGGCTGACAAGCTGGACCGGAACCGAGTCAATGACGTCGACGGCTCCAGTGGTAATGGCATTGATACGCGTCGCGGGCTCTGCGATAAACTTGAACACCACGCCGGATGCGCCGGGCTTGTCGCCCCAGTAGCCTTCAAACGCCTTCAATGTCATTTCCTGTCCGGCGCTGAAGGCCTCGACCATATAGGGACCCGCACCTACGGGATTCTGCGCAAAGCCGTCTTCACCGAACTTTTCGATCGCGGACGGCGACACGATGGCGCCGGAACCGTGCGCAAGCGTGTTGGGCAGTTGCGCGAAAGGCGCGGAGGTACGGATCACCACTGTTGTCTCGTCGACCACTTCGGCGCCGGAAATCGGATTCCACAGTGGCCGGTTTGTTGTGTTGATCTCGCTGTTCATCATCCGCTCGATGTTGAACTTGATCGCAGCAGCGTCGCAAGGTGAGCCGTCATGGAAGGTGACATCGCTGCGAAGCTTCACCTCGCAGGACTGGAGATCCTCGCTCATCGCAAACGACTCGGCCAGTTGTGGCACAATCTTCATGTCTGCATCGAAGTCCAGTAACCGATCATAGATCAACAACGCTGCTTCGTATCCACCCGGATAGCCGGTAAAGGCGCCATGGGCCGGATCGAGCGTCAATACCGCCGTGCTCTGTCCGTAGATGATCACTCCGGACTGGCTCTGGGCATAGGCCCGGATGGCTCCGGCCGGCAGTGTCGTAAGCAGCGCTGCCCCGGCCGCGCTCGTAAGGAAATGTCTGCGTTTCATGTCATTTCTCCCGTTTTTGCGTTAAATTCTTTCAGACGCCGCAGAGCTCTGCCACGTCAGACCCAAAGTTCGTTCCATGTGAAGATTGCCGGTGTGCCGCCAGTATGCACGAAGACGATCACGTCGTCGGACTTGAAGCGGCCTTCGCGGATGTGGGCGATCATGCCTGCAGCCGCTTTGCCGGTGTAGATTGGGTCGAGGATGATTCCTTCGGTGCGCGCGAACAAGCGGACCGCCTCGTCGCCTGTGTCGCTCGGGATGCCGTAGCCCGCGCCAACAAAAGCATCTGTATTGACGACCTCGTCCTCCGCGATCTCGATGTCGAGCCCAAGAGCGGCAATCGTCTCATTGGCAATCCTAACCGTGCGGGACGGCAGGTCGAATTCGGCGGTGGCGCAAATGGCTTGCATGGAGAAACCAGCCCCCAACAGCCTCTGGGCTAGCATAATGCCTGCCGAGCCCTTGCCGCTGGACGACATGTAGAAGCAATCTGGCGCCAAACCGCGCTCACCCAATTGCTCGACAACTTCCAGCGCCACCTCCAGATAGGCGACCGCTGAGGCCACATCGAACATCGGATTGTCATTGAGGATATGAGGCCTTCCGCCCTTCTCGCGCACCTGGGCGGCAAGACTGTCGAGCATCGTTCGCTGCTCTCTCTGGTCGGCGGCAAAGTGGACGTCTGCCCCAAGCAGATAGTCAATGAGAAGATTGCCCTGAACATTGTTGGGGCGTGTACCCTCCAGAACTAGGATTGTTTTCAAACCAAGCTTGTTGCAGGCGCCGACGGTCTGGCGAGCAGAATTGGACTGCAGATCCAGCCCGACGATCACGGTGTCTGGATCGTCCTTCATCGCATGGGCAAGGCGAAATTCGAGATTTCGCAACTTGTTGCCCCCGAGGGCAACACCCGTCAGGTCATCGCGTTTCACAAAAATGCGCGGGCCCCCTAGCGTGCGGGAAAGGTTTCGGGCCTCTTCCAGTGGCGTGTTCTTCAGTGCAATGTCGAGCCGGGGCAAGGAGGCGATGCGCTCACGGATCTGATTGTGGCTCATGGCTACCGGTTCGCTCATGGCAACGAGTCCCCTGCTTCTGAAGGCGTGCTTAAATAGTATCGACGACGTTTGTCGCCAGTTCGGAAGTCCGTAGTTCAAGTGTCCTATATACAGGACATATGTCTTGTGTTAGAGACAGGCTATCAGTTTCTTCAGAATGTGCAAGAGCGAGCTCACATGATCACACTTCCGCCCGCACCAAAGGTCGACACCCCTCAGCGCCGGGAGCGGAGCGTTGACCGGATTCTTCAAATTCTCGAATTTCTTCATAGTCATGGGGAGGGCATACGCATCGGAGCGCTCGCCAAGGCGCTGAACGCTCCGCGGTCGTCAACCTACACCCTGGTCAACGACCTCACGGAAGCAGGCCTTCTGGAGGCCTCGCTGGATGACGGCCGCATCTTTTTTGGGAAGCGCATGTATCTCTTCGGCCTGAACTATATTCGAGAGAACTCGCTGGCCAAGCGCGCGCGCTTGGAAGTCGACCGACTGGCAAAGGAAACTGGTGAGACCAGCGAATTCTGCATGCTGCAGAACGGTCGCTACACCATCATGCATATGTGCCTGGGCAACAGACCGTTCCGAATAAGCTCGGCGGTTGGCATTCAAATCCCGATTCCCTGGACCGCATCTGGTCGCCTGCTGCTTGCTGGAAGCACCCGCACAGAGATCGAGGAACTTATCGCCGAAGAAGACTTGACCCTGCCAAATGGCCGGCACATAGCTCTCGACGAGTTCATCGCCGCAATCGACGAGGCCCGTCGCGAGGGCTTTTGCTTGACCAAGGGATTGGTAGATGCCGTGACGCAGTGCCTCGCAGCCCCAATCTATGGTGCCGAAGGAAATGTCGAAGCTACGATCTGTCTCGTACTACCCGTCGACCTCTCTAAAGAGCAGACCATGAAACTACGAGGACAACTCCTGGAAAGCGGCAGGAGGCTTTCATCGCAATAGGGGAGACCACTTAACTGCGCTCTTCAATTTGACCGTCGATAGCAAGCTCAGAGGTTGCGATCTGGTCAAACTCAAGGTTGCTGACGTCTATGCATCCGGGAGCATCAAGGAACGAACCTCAATTCTGCAGAGCAAAACCAAAACTCCAGTCCGATTCGAGATTACCGAAGGTACCAGGAAGGCTCTCGCAAACTGGATCAATGATCCGCAAATGCGTGGGCATTATCATCTGTGGCTTGGCACTTAATGAGGTTCTTCCTCACTTTGTGTGGAGCGGTGGTAGCATTCGTGCCCTCATCAGTTCAGGACCTGCCCGACCATACATTGCGCGCTTGAGGGTCTTGAGGCGGTTGATCTGGCCTTCGGCCTGCCCGTTGCTCCACGGCAGTTCGATGGCATTATTGACGGCATTGATGTCTCTGCGCAGGACGCGAGCGAACCGCATGATCGGAATGAGTTCGGAGTCGATCGCATCGTCGATCCACACATCCAGTGGTGCCGATCTCTTGCCGCGAAGGATCCCGTTGAAGCGCATCGCCAGGCGTCGCATCTCGGCGAACGCATCAGATCCCTGCTTCAGGACATCGACCTTTTTGACCTGTCGCTCTGTCAGCAGGCTTCGAGGCTTGATGCAGAGCGCGGCGGCAACCACTGGCGAGATTGCATGACCGGTTTCCGGATCTCGAACCGGCTCCGACTTCAACGCGGTGGGCGGCACTTCATCGGCCTGCCCCCTTTCGGCCCGCCGCCAGGCTCCCAGCAGGCGCTCGAGATTGGCGAAGCTGCCAGTGTAGCCGCGCTGCTTGACGTCATGAAACAGGTGCCGGCCGCAGCGATTCCCATCCTTCCAGCATTGGGCGAGGAAGGTTTCAAAATACCATGGTGATGTGGGTTTCAACGCTGCTCGCCGCCTGTCTGGCGGAGCCTCGAACTTGAGCCACTTTGCTACACTGCGACGTTCGTACCCGGTCTGTCTGGCGATTTCGCTGTAGGATAGCCCTTGCTGGCGCAAAGCGTGGAGCATGTCGAATATTTCCTGGCGGGATTGCCTATGCGCAAGACGGGCGCGACGGCGATGTGTGGCAGCGTCAACAAATGCGTCCTCCGAAAGAATGGCCCTCCCGGTGGCGCGCCCGGAAAGGCTCATCTGTTCTTCGATGGCCGAGCGAAGGTTCTGGACCAGATGAAACCGATCGGCGACCTGTTGGGCCTGCGGTGCGCCTTCACGAGCC
>NZ_JBDWHW010000263.1:0-14260 GCF_039975035.1 Hoeflea sp.
CTTCACCCAAGAAACCTGCGGACGGCCCGACGTCGCCTGCGTGACCTACCAGGAAGCGATACTGCGGCTCAATGGCCGGAATGGCTCGGCGAGTTAGATCTCCCCAGCCCGCTGGGACAGCCTGCTTATTTCGGATCTTCAATTGTCTGCACCGAGTCCGGCCCGCCTGCACCAGGCGCAGGATTCGGAATCGGTTGCACAAAACCATTGCCCTGGCTCGAGAGATAGTTTTTCTCGATATCAGACAGATCCTGACCTTTGAACACGGCTTCAAAGGCATGCAGACGTTTGTAGATAGAAATCAGTTCGACAATCGTGGTCCAGGAGCTGACCAGAAACTGGAAGGAGCTGGAAACCTGACCGAAAGCGGTGAGAATCTGCTGCCAGATGCCAAGCGTGATTTTGCCCGCAACAATGGTCGGCACCAGAAGCACGCTCACGTAGATATTGTCAGCCTGGAAGTAGAGGCTGCGCGCAATGTTGAAATACATGTAGTGGAAATAGAGCCGGAAATAATTCTTCCGGACATTGTTGAACAGCTCGACCACGGTGGCCGGCTGGGCTCGATCCGCATTGTCTTCGCCATAGACCAATTCCTTGCGGTAGGCGGCCTCGACGCGCTGATTCTTGAACTCGAGCCCCGGCAGCTTGACCCCGACAATGGCCAGCAATCCGGTTCCGAAGGCCGCCCAGAACAGCAGTGCGGTGAACAACGCATGTGGAATTTCGCCGACCAGCGGCAGCTCCGTCACATATTGCGACAACCCCCACAGAACCGGCAGAAACGCCACCAGCGTCATGATCGCATCGACAAAGGCTACGCCGAGGCCTTCCATGATCGAGGCGAAGCGCATGGTGTCTTCCTGCACACGCTGTGACGCACCCTCGATGTGGCGCACCCGGGTCCAGCGTTCCATGTAGAAATCATTCATCGCCGTGCGCCAGCGGAAGACGTAATGGCTGACGAAAAATCGGGTAATGACATACACGCCAAGCGAGACAAAGGCGATTTGAGCGAAGATCAGAAGCAGACCATAGAGATCGCCAGCACTCACCGAACCGTCTCCGGTCAATGCCTGCTGAAACTGGTCGAAAAACGGACGGCGCCAATTGTTGATAGCGACCGAGACCTGCACGCCGAAATAGGTGCTGAAGAGAATGAAGATCGAACCAAGGATCGACCAGAGCTGCCATTTGTGCGGTGAAAAATTGAACCAGAAGACCGCGAAGATCAGCGACCAGACGGTGTAAAAGGCATAGAACCAGAGAAATGACGGGGTGTAGAAATAATACAGCCCGACAATCGGTTCGCTTTCGGGTTCAGGCAAGGCAAAGCCAAGTGCTGCGCCGAGGGAATCGCCCACCGTGTACCAGATGAAGATGCCCAGACCTGCCCAAAGCAGCATAGACGGGAAGAAAACTTTCGGTTTCGGAAAGAATGATTCAAACACGGGGCGCGGATCCTGGAAATTGTCCCTGATGGAGGGACGTGATTCGACGTGAGTAGATCGACTACCTAGGACACCCCGACTGTGACGGCAATCAGGCGCGCGTGCGGTTCACGCCATTGTGCATAGGCCATGAGCTACGTGAACGATCAAACAATGCGACGCGCCAAAATGCTGATTGCGCCCGAACCGATTATGTTTTCGCGCGTCCGGGCCCGCAGAACACCAGCACGATCGCGCCGGAGGCGAGCAATCCGGCGGCGGCTGCGAGGCTGGCCCAAGTGTAGGTTCCCGACCAGTCGGCGAGATATCCGGCCACCACCGGCCCGAGGATCTGGCCCGTGCCGAAAGCGGCCGTCATCAGCGCCAGCGCCCGCCTCGGGCTTTCGGTGGCGAGCTGGCGGCCGGCCTGCAGACCGAAAGCCGTGACCATGATGAATGTGCTGCCCAGCAACACGCCGCCAATGATCGGACCGGCGGGCAATGGCACCAGCACGCTGGCCGCCACGCCAAGCGCCTCGACCAGACAGCCAAGCGCAAACACATTGATCAGGCCCATGCGCTTGACGGCCGGCCACCAGTAGGCGACCGACGGCGCCGCCGCGATGCCCGTGACAAGCCAGACACCGGCTTCAAACAGCGAGGAGCCGCCGCCATCGCGAACAATGGCAACCAGAAACGTTGCGGTGACGATGTAGCCAAAGCCGAAAATCCCGTAAGCCAGCGTCAGGGCGGTCAGCGCCGGTGTCCAGGCGAGCGGGGGTTCCTTTTTCGCAGGGCCTGCCCGCACCACATCGGCTGGCAGAAAACGGGCCGTCACCGCCAGACCGGCAAAAGCCAGAGCCGCCGCCGTGATCCAGGCCATGCGCCAGCCGCCATCGACGAGAACCAGAGCGCCAAACATGATGGCCGAGACCAAAATCCCCGCTCCGACCCCGCCAAAATGACTGGATTGCACCCAGGACTTGCCTGCCGCCAGTCCATGCGAAAGCACAATCGCCGAAGTGAAAATCATGACGAATGCGCTGGCGAGGCCTGCGACAAAGCGAATCGCGGCCAACAGCACCACATTGCTGGACAGGCCCATGGCCAGCAGAAGCAGTGCTGTGGCGATCAGGCCCCAGAGCGCAACCTTGCGCTCAATGCCCTCCGCCCAGCCATAGGCCGCCAAAATCGCGCCGAGCAGATAGCCCACATAATTGGCTGAAGCGATCCACCCGGCTTCCGCCGGTCCAAGCCCGAGATCCGCCATCATGGCCGGCAGCACCGGTGTGTAGAAAAACCGCCCCAACCCCATTGCAACCGCCATCGCCACAGCCCCGGCCAGCGCGGTGTGAACCACCTTTGGTTCCGCGGCGCGGGCAAGTGAAGGAGACAACTGGGACATGGGTTTGACGCGTCTGGAAAAAGTTGGGTTGAAGCTTTGGAAGACAACCTTCAATGAACCCGAACTTGGCGGGGGACAAGCCGGAGACTGAATCATTTGCAGGTTTTTTTGCGCCCCTCTCACTCTAATTTGATTGGAATATTGGGCGCGAGCGCCTATTTGTGCATTGCAGCATTCACGAAAGGATATTGCCATGAAAACCATTATCGTCACCGGCTCGACCAGCGGCATTGGTCTAGGAATTGCCGAAAACTTTGCGCGCGCCGGATACAATGTCGTTCTCAATGGCCTGGGCAAGACGGACGAAATCGAGGAGACCAGGGCTCGGCTGGCCTCGCTTGGCGCAGGCGACGTGATCTTTCATGGCGCCAACATGCTCAAGCCCGATGAAATAACCGATCTGGTCAAGACCGCGGAGGCCAGATTTGGCAGCGTTGACGTGATCGTTCCCAATGCAGGCATCCAGCATGTCGAAAAGATCGAGGATTTCCCGCCAGAAAAATGGGACGCGATCATCGCCATCAACCTGAGTTCGGCATTTCATCTGGTCCGGGCTGCGATGCCGATCATGAAAAAGCAGAAATTCGGCAGAATCATCGCCATTGCCTCGGCGCATGCGCTGGTCGCCTCACCCTACAAGAGCGCCTATGTCGCGGCCAAGCACGGCATCCTGGGTCTCATGAAGACCGTTGCGCTGGAAGGTGCCGAATTCGGGATCACCGCCAATGCAATCTGCCCCGGCTATGTCGAAACACCGCTTGTCAGCGGCCAGATTGCCGACACGGCAAAGGCGCGCAACATGAGCGAGAAAGAAGTGATCAGTGAGGTAATCCTCAAGGCGCAACCGACCAAGCAATTCGTCAAGGTCGAACAGATTGCGGCCCTGGCCATGTACCTTGCCTCCGATCCAGCGGCGCAGATCACCGGTGCGGCGCTGCCGATGGACGGCGGCTGGACCGCACAATGACAACGGCGAAAACAGGAATATCGGCGATAAAAGCGCCACGAGCAAAGAAAAGCGCCCCCGACGTTCACATGGTCAACCTGGCTCTGCAAGGCGGAGGCGCCCATGGCGCCTTCACCTGGGGCGTGATCGACCGGTTGCTCGACGAACCCGACATCGAGTTCGAAGGACTTTCCGGCACCAGTGCGGGTGCTGTCAACGCGGTGGTTCTGGCCTATGGCCTGATGGAAGGCGGACGCATCGGCGGACAGGCGGCGCTGGAAGACTTCTGGCGCAAGTCGAGCCGGGGCGGCTCGATCTGGTCGCCCGTCAGCGTCGTGCCAAAGGGGGTAATCCCCGGTATGGAAATGCTGACGGCAGCCACCTATGCCGCCTTCGATACCATGACGCGGACTTTTTCGCCCTATGAGTTCAACCCGTTCGATGTCAACCCGCTTCGCGATCTTCTCACGGAAAGCGTTGATTTCGCTGCGATGCAGGAGCGCTGCGAGACCAAACTGTTTCTGAGCGCGACCAATGTGCGCAGCGGCAGAGTGCGTGTGTTCGAAACCCGTGAAGTCAATGTCGACGTGGTCATGGCCTCGGCTTGCCTGCCGTTCCTGTTCAAGGCGGTCGAAATCGACGGCGAGCATTACTGGGATGGCGGCTATGTCGGCAATCCGGCGCTGTTCCCGTTCTTCTACAATTGCGAAAGCCGCGATGTGATGATCGTGCACATCAACCCGATGGAGCGTGACGAGGTGCCGAAGACGGCGCCCGACATCTTGAACAGGATCAATGAAATCTCGTTCAACTCGTCTCTTATCGACGAGTTGCGGGCGATCAATTTTGTGACCCACCTGATCGAACGGAACTGGCTCAAGGACGAATACAAGGATCGGATGAGGCACATACTGGTGCATTCGGTGAGAGCTGACGATGCCTTGCGGGATCTGCCGGTCTCGTCGAAATTCGATGTGAACTGGTCGTTCCTCACCGATTTGCGCGACCGCGGCCGTCTTGAGGCGGATCGCTGGCTTGAGGCAAACCGGGATTCCATCGGCAAGAAATCCACGGTCAATCTGGAAAGCCAGTATCTGGGACTGCCCGGGCCACGTCAGGCAGACGGCAGCCAGGCAAGGAGCTGATGCATCTCGCATTCAAATGGATTCATTTGAATGCGATCGTCCGTGCATCATTTCAAAGCCCTGCGGCGAGCCCTAGGCATCCGATTGGATGCGCGGCGCAGTGGCCGGTCCAGTTTGAAAACAAGAGCGATTTACCGGCTTTGCCTGAAACTGTCTAATCGTTGTTCCGGTCTTTCGCCCAAAGACGGGCTGGGATAGGTTTTGTCCAATTGGTTCAAAATCACGAGGCGACATGGCTCAGTCCCACCGAACATTCATCCGATTCCTGCTCAACGATCAGACGGTCGAACTCTCGGGCTTCGCACCTGACCTCACCCTACTCGACTGGCTCAGGCTCGACCGCCGCCTGACCGGCACCAAGGAAGGCTGTGCCGAGGGCGATTGCGGCGCATGCACCGTGCTGGTCGGCCGCATGGACAATGGAATTCTCATTTATGAATCGGTGAATGCCTGCATCCGTTTTGTCGGCTCGCTTGACGCCACCCATGTGGTGAGCGTGGAATATCTCAACCGTCCCGATGGCGCGCTCAGCGCGGTCCAGCAGGCGATGGTGGACTATCACGGCTCCCAATGCGGCTTTTGCACACCCGGCATCGTCGCCTCGCTGCATGGCTTGTGGCTCTCCGATCCTGAACCTTCGGAAGCCGACATCGAGCGGGCCCTGCAGGGAAACCTGTGCCGCTGCACCGGTTACGAGCCGATCGTCAAGGCAGCGATTGCCGCCTCCAAGACCATTCCATCCGAGGACAATGACCGGCTGGTCGCGGCCTATGGCAGAACCATTGAAACCCTGACAGGCTTCGCCGACGGGGCCCGGGTAACCATCGAAAGTGACCGGGGAGCCACCTATCTGCCCGCCGATGCGGACGATCTGGCAACGCTTTATGAAAGCCATCCGCAAGCCACCATTGTTGCCGGGTCAACCGATGTCGGGCTGTGGGTAACAAAACACATGCGCGAGATTGCGCCGGTGATCCATATCGGCCATCTCGCCGACCTCAAGCAGATCGCGCTCGACGAGGACGGCCTCACGCTTGGCGCAGGCGTGTCCTACTCCGCGGCGCACGGCGCACTGGTTTCGGCCTTTCCGCAGATGGCCGAGCTCTGGGACCGGATCGGTGGCGAGCAGGTGCGCAACATGGGTACGGTTGGCGGAAACATCGCCAATGGCTCGCCAATCGGCGACACCCCGCCGCCACTGATCGCGCTTGACGCCTCGGTGACGCTGCGCAAGGGCGACAGCCGCCGCACTGTGCCGCTGGAAGCCTTCTTCATCGACTATGGCAAGCAGGACCGGCAAAAGGGCGAGTTCGTCGAGAGCGTGTTCGTGCCCGCACTCGGCGAGACCGTGTTCTTCGCGGTCTACAAGATCTCCAAGCGCCGCGACGAGGACATTTCGGCGCTGTGCGCGGCGTTTCGCGCCACACTGGATTCCGAAGGTCTGGTGGACTCGGCGCGGATTGCCTTTGGCGGCATGGCCGGTACCCCGAAACGGGCGGCGGCGGCCGAAGCAGCGCTCATCGGTCAACCCTGGACCTGGGACACGATCCAGCAGGCCCGCGCGGCGCTCGCCACTGACTACCAGCCGCTGTCGGACTGGCGTGCAAGCGCCGATTACCGGATGCTGTCGGCACAGAACCTTATGATCCGGTTCTTCCTTGAAACCTGCGGAGCCCCCGTCCGCATCGAGCGCCATCCGGCGACCGTGGAGGCATGACGATGGCTCACCAGACCGCACGCAGCAAGACCGAAATCAGCGGCGGCGCGCATGTGAAGCGCCAGCATGATTCCGCCCACAAGCATGTGACCGGCAGCGCCGACTACATTGACGACATGGCCGAACCCGCCGGCACGCTGCATGGCTATCTCGGCCTTTCGGATCGTGCGCACGCGAAGATCATATCGCTTGATCTGGATGCGGTCCGCGCCTGCGAAGGAGTGGTGCTTGTGCTGACCGGCGCCGATGTGCCTGGCAGCAACGACATCTCCCCGACAGGCCGCGACGATGAACCGGTGCTGACGACGGACGAGGTGCTGTTCCACGGCCAGCCGGTTTTTGCAGTGGTTGCCGAAACCCGAGAAAAGGCCCGCCGCGCCGCCAAGAAGGCTGTCTTCGTTTATGAGGATCTGCCGCACATCACCGATGTCCGGGCAGCGCTCGCCGCCGATTATCCAGAAGTCACCGATCCGTTGAAGCTCGAACGCGGCGACATTGACGCGGGCCTTGCCGCCGCCCCCTTGCGGCTCTCGGGCGAGATGCGCATCGGCGGGCAGGATCATTTCTATCTCGAGGGCCATATTGCCATGGCCATTCCGGGTGAGGATGACGAGGTCACCGTCTGGTCCTCGACGCAACATCCCAGCGAAGTCCAGCACATGGTGGCGCACGCGCTCGGCACCGTCTCCAACGCTGTCACCGTGCATGTCAGGCGCATGGGTGGTGGTTTTGGCGGCAAGGAAACGCAGAGCAACCAGTTTGCCGCAATCGCGGCGATCGCCGCCAAGAAACTCAACCGCGCAGTCAAGATCAGGCCTGACCGCGACGACGACATGATCATCACCGGCAAGCGGCACGATTTCGTCGTCGATTACGATGTCGGCTATGACCAGAATGGCGTCATTCATGCACTCGACGCGACCTTCGCGGCGCGCTGCGGGTTCTCTTCCGACCTGTCGGGACCGGTCACCGACCGGGCGCTGTTTCATGCCGACAACTGCTATTTCTACCAGGACGTCCGGCTGGTCTCCAAACCGATGATGACCAACACGGTTTCCAATACCGCCTTCCGCGGATTTGGCGGTCCGCAGGGGATGCTCGGCGGGGAACGGGTTATCGAGGAAGTCGCCTATGCGCTGGGACGCGATCCGCTGGAGATCCGCAAGGCCAATTTCTATGGTGGGCCGGGCCGTAACATCACGCCCTATCACCAGACAGTGGAAGACAACATCATCGAGCGGATCGTCAGCGATCTGGAAGCCTCTTCGGATTATCAGGCACGCCGCGCCGAAATCATCGCTTTCAACGAGGCCAGCCCGGTGGTGCGCCGCGGCATCGCCTTGACACCGGTCAAGTTCGGCATCTCGTTCACCGCGACCTGGTACAATCAGGCCGGTGCGCTGGTGCACATCTACCAGGACGGCTCGATCCATCTCAATCATGGCGGCACCGAGATGGGCCAGGGGCTCAACACCAAGGTGGCGCAGGTGCTGGCCGAGGAGTTCCAGGTCGATCTCGACACCATCCGCATCACTGCCACCACAACCGGCAAGGTGCCCAACACTTCTGCCACAGCGGCGTCGTCGGGCACCGATCTCAACGGCATGGCCGCGGCCAATGCGGCGCAGCAGATCAAGACACGGCTGGTGTCGTTTGCCGCTGAAAAATTCAACATTCCCGAAGACCAGGTGGCGTTCGAGCCCAACCATGTCCGGGTGGGCAACGAATTGTTGCCGTTCGGGGACTTCATCAAGCTTGCCTATCAGGAGCGGATTCAGCTTTCCGCCGCGGGCTTCTACAAGACGCCTGACATTCACTGGGACCGTGCCAGCGGCAAGGGCCGGCCGTTCTACTATTTCGCCTATGGCGCAGCGGTGTCGGAAGTGTCGGTCGACACGCTGACCGGAGAATACCAGGTCGACCGGGTCGACGTGCTGCACGACACCGGCCGCTCGCTCAACCCGGCGCTCGACATCGGTCAGATCGAAGGCGCATTTGTGCAGGGTATGGGCTGGCTGACCACGGAGGAATTGTGGTGGGACGACAAGGGCCGGCTCAGGACCCATGCGCCGTCAACCTACAAGATCCCGCTGGCCTCGGACCGGCCGCGAATTTTCAACGTCGAGTTGGCCGACTGGTCGGAAAACCGCGAGGCAACGGTAAGACGATCGAAAGCCGTGGGTGAGCCGCCGTTCATGCTGCCGATCTCGGTGCTGGAGGCACTTGGCATGGCTGCGGCCTCTGTCGCCGATTACAGGTTCTCGCCTCGGCTGGATGCCCCGGCAACACCGGAGCGGATGCTGATGGCGGTGGAGCGGCTGAAGGCCCTGGCGATGCAAGAGGAAGAGGCCGCAGGCTAATGCCGCGGCTCGCTTCTTTCAGGGATTTCATCCTTGGAGCCGGGGCAAACGGGATCGTGCTTGTCCGGGTCGTCAAGGCGAAGGGTTCGACGCCGCGCGACACCGATGCCTGGATGCTGGTTTCAGCTGCCGGCACATTCGGGACCATCGGCGGTGGCAGGCTGGAGCTGGAATCCATCGATCAGGCCCATGCTGTTCTTGCCGGTGCACGCGCATCGGAACTGGCGTTGCCTTTGGGTCCGGCCATCGGCCAATGCTGCGGCGGGCATGTGACGCTGTCGTTCGAAATCATCCCGCCCGCCCGCTATTCCGTGGTCGAGGCCATGGTCGAGGCCGAGGACGCGGGTGATGCCGAGGTCTGGCTGTTCGGCGGCGGCCATGTCGGCCGGGCGCTGGCAAGTGCCCTGCTGTTGTTGCCGGTCAGGGTGCATGTGGTCGAGACCCGGCAGGATGAACTGGAACGCACGCCTGAAGGCGCCACCCGGCATCTGACCGCCCTGCCCGAGAGCCTTGTCTCGGGCATTTCGCCGGGCAGCGCGGTGATCGTGCTGACCCATGACCATGCGCTGGATTTCCTGATTGTCTCGGCGGCTTTGGCGCGCGACGATCTGGCCCAGGTGGGCATGATCGGGTCGGACACCAAGCGCGCCACCTTCGAGCATCAATATGTCCGCGAAGGCGGCGACAAGGCGAGGCTCAATAAGCTCACCTGCCCGATCGGCCGCAAGATTGCCGACAAGCGGCCCGAAGTGATCGCGGCCACGGTTGCGGCTGATGTCATCGCGGTTCTGGCAGAGCGCAGAGCGACTTAGAGCATGTCGCGTTCAAACCTATTCGTTTGAACGATAACGGACATGCATCATTTCAAAGTGTTGCAGCGACCTTTGCGCATCCGACTGGATGCGCGTCGCTGTAGCCTCAACCGGCGTCCTGAAGCACCATTTGGGCTGCACGCCAGCCGGTGGCAATCGCTGGGGCATTGGTGTTGCCGGTGATGATGTTGGGGAAGATCGAGCAATCGGCGATCCTCAGTCCCTCCACACCGTGAACCCGCAACCGCGCATCGACCACCGACGTCGCCGGATCCGGTCCCATCCGGCAGGTGGCGACCGGATGATAGACCGTGCCCGACCGGCGACGGATATCGTCAATCAGCGCTTCGTCGCTGGTGATATCCGGACCGGGCAAGACTTCAGCCTCGATGCAGTCGGCAAGCGGTCGGGCCGCGGCCATGCTGCGCACGATCCTGCCTGTCTCCAGCATCTCGGCGACATCATCATCGTGCGACAGTGCATTGGGCGTAATCCGCGGCGCTTGCAATGGATCAGCCGAGCGGATCATGATTTCGCCACGGCTCTTGGGACGGCAGCTTGACCAGCCGATGGAAAAGCCCGGCCAAGGGTCGGGGCTCAGGATCGGGCGCTCGCCGGGACGCGGCAGGACCGTCGAGAACGCCTGGAAATAGAGTTGCATGTTGGGCCGGGTGTGGTTTTCGGTAGTGCGGATGAAACCGCCCGCCTGATTGAGGCTGACCGACAGGGGGCCATCGCGCAAAAGCAGATAATGCAGGCCGGCGTTGAGCTTGCCCCACCAGGAACCAAGCTGCTGGTTGATCGTCGGGCAATTGGCCCGGTAGGTGAAGTTGATGCCGATATGATCCTCGAGATTGCGTCCGACATTGGCGTTGTCGACCCGCACATCGATGCCGAGACTGTTGAGATGACCGGCAGGTCCGATGCCCGAGATTTGCAACAGTTGCGGCGAGTTGACCGATCCGCCGCTGAGGATCACCTCGCGCCCTGCCCTCACGGTGATCGTCTTGCCGCGGCGGCGGTAAGTGACGCCGGTCACCCGCTTGCCCTCGAAAACCAGACCGGTGACGTGAGCGCCGGTGATCACCCGCAGGTTGGGCCGTTTCATCGCAGGACGCAGGAACGCGCGCGCGGCGGACAGCCGCCTTCCTCCGTGGATGGTGAACTCGAACAGGCCTATCCCCTCCTGGCTTTCGCCATTGAAATCGGGGTTCAGCGGCAAGCCGATGGCTTGGGCGGACCGGAACCATTTGCGCGTCAGCGGATGCACGGTCCTTGCCGGAACAAACAGGTTGAGCGGGCCCTTGCGGCCTCGCAAAGCGTCATCGCCGATCACCGCGCATTCGACATCGCGGAATGCGGAAAACATCTCGTCGGCGCCCCAGCCGGGATTGCCGGCATCGCGCCAATCATCGAAATCGGCCCGTGCGCCGCGAACCCAGACCATAGCGTTGATCGAAGACGAACCGCCCAGCACCCGGCCGCGCGGCCAGTGGTCGACATTTCCCGCAAGCCCCGGATCGGGTTCGGCGCGGTACATCCAGTTCACCCGCGGATCGAAAAACGTCTTGCCGTAACCAAGTGGCATCTGCACGAAAAAGCGCCGGTCATCGCCGCCGGCCTCAAGCAGCAGAACCTTGTGGCGACCCGAGGCCGAAAGCCGCTCGGCAATGACGCAGCCGGACGAGCCGGCGCCGATAATGATGAAGTCCGGATTGTCCATTGGGAGCTCACAGCGCGGGCGGTTTGACGAAAAACCGTTGTCACATTTGCTGTCCGCGATCAACGGATTTGCAGCGCCAGCGTCTGCTTCGGCTGCGACATTGCGCGTTGTCGCCGCGGTTCACCCCAAAACGGGAATTTGATGATGAACCTAGCGGAATTCCGGATCGCGTCTTGTTTCATAAGCATGCTTATAATATATGCCGCTTATGAAAATGACAAATATCGATCAATTCGGCTTTCTGGTGCACGATGTCGGGCGGTTGCTGCGCAGGAACTTTGAAAAGCGCGGCGGTGAACACGGCCTGTCCTCGGCCCAGTGGCGGCTTCTGGTGAAAGTCGTTCGCGAGGAAAATGCGACCCAGGCTCGCTTGGCTGAACTGATGGAAATCGAGCCGATCAGCGTCTCGCGACTGATCGATCGCATGGAACAGGCCGGATGGGTTGAACGCCAACCGCACGAGACCGACCGCCGGGTGAAGCGGGTGATCCCTACCGATAAAAGTCTGGCCGCCTACTCAGCCATCAAGGCAGTGGCCGGCGACATCTACACCGAGGCGATGGCCGGTATGACCGAGGCCGAGAAGCAGGCTCTGGTTTCGGCCCTTGCCAAAGTGGCTGAAAACCTGTCGTCCGACGAACCGCCGATACCATGCCCAGCCCCCACACATCAGGCGCAAAAATGACCACTCAAGCAAAACCAGTCGCAGCCAAGCCGGACCCATCCGCATCCAGTCGCCCGAGCCCGGCCACCCTCCCCGGCGCACTGGAAACCGGTCCCGAAAAGACGCCCTCGAAAGTCCGCCGCACCCTGCTGATGGTGCTGGTGCCCGCCCTGCTGGTCGGCGCCGGCGCCTATGTCTGGATCACCGGCGGCCGGTTCGAGGAAACCGAAAACGCCAATCTGCGGCTGTCGCGGATCACCATCGCCAGCGAAATCGCCGGCCGCGTGGTCAGCGTCAACGTGTCCGAAAACATGCCGGTGAAACAGGGCGAGGTGCTGTTCCAGGTCGATCCGCAGCCGCTTCAGATCGCGCTCAATGAGGCCAATGCGGCGGTGGAAAGCGCCCGTCTCAACGTCATTCAATTGCGTGCTGCGTACAAACAGGCCGTCACCCAGGAACGGATCGCCTCCGACGACGCAAAGTTCTACCAGGACAATCTCGAGCGGCAGAAAGCACTCAACGCCAAGGGCGTTGCGACAACCTCGTCGCTCGATGATGCGCGCCACACAGCGCAAAAAGCGCAGCAGGACCTGATCGCTGCCAGCCAGTCGGTTTCCACAGCCAAGGCCGCACTTGCCAACAGTCTTGAGGGCGATATCGATACTCATCCGATGGTCGCGGCAGCACTCGCCGCCCGCGACAAGGCCGCCTACAACCTTGCCGCCGCCACAGTGCGCGCACCCGCTGACGGTCTGGTCTATCAGGCAGCCTCCTTCCGCGCGGGTGAATATGTGACGCCGGGCGCCTCGCTGTTCACCCTGGTCGAGACCTCCGACCCCTGGATCGACGCCAATTTCAAGGAACCGCAACTGGCCCACATGAAACCCGACCAGACAGCCGAGATCGTGTTTGATGTCTATCCGGACCGCACATTCAGGGCGAAAGTCGAGTCGATCGGAGCCGGCACAGGCGCGGAATTCTCGCTGCTGCCGGCCCAGAACGCCACCGGCAACTGGGTCAAGGTGACCCAGCGGATTCCGGTTCGGCTCAAACTCGACGATCCCGAGGCCAACATCCTGGCTCGTTCGGGCCTCAGCGCCAAGGTAACCGTGGACACGGAGGCAAGCCGCAGCTTTGGGGATTTCTTCAGCAGCGCCAAGGCTGCGGAATAACCCGCCGCCGGGAAAGCGAAACCCATGAGCACGACCGACGAACCCGGGCACAATGTGCCGCACCGGGGCCTGATCACGATTTCGATCATGCTCGCGACCATCATGCAGGTGCTGGACACGACCATCGCCAATGTCGCCCTGCCGTCGATGACCGGCGATCTGGATGCCTCGCAGGACACGATAACCTGGGTGCTGACATCCTACATCGTGGCAGCCGCCATCATGACGCCGGTCACCGGCTGGCTGGCGGACCGGTTCGGCCGGCGCCAGCTGTTCCTGACGACCATTGTCGGCTTCACCGCCACATCCATGGCTTGCGGAATGGCTCCAAGCCTGGAGGTGATGGTTCTGTTCCGGCTGCTTCAGGGCGTTTTTGGCGCGGCTATCGTTCCCTTGTCCCAGACTTTCCTACTCGACATCAATCCAAAGGAACGCCACGGATCGGCCATGGCGATCTGGGGCGCCGGCATCATGGTCGGACCGATCATCGGCCCGACGCTTGGCGGATGGCTGACCGAAACACTGAACTGGCGCTGGGTGTTCTTCATCAACCTGCCGGTGGGCATCATTGCCTTCTTGGGCTGTGCGGCCTATCTGCCCGAGGTGGCGCGACGGTTGCGCCGTTTTGACTTCTTCGGATTTGCCATGCTGTCGCTCGGCGTCGGCGCGCTGCAGCTGATGCTCGACCGTGGTGGTGAGGTCGACTGGTTTTCGGCATGGGAAATCTGGATCGAGCTTGGCCTGTGCATTACCGGCATCTGGATTTTCACCGTCCATCTGGCGACAGCCGAAGACCCCTTCGTCGATCCGAAAATCTTTGCTGACCGCAATTTCGTGACCGGTCTGGTGCTGATCTTTGTGGTCGGCATCATCCTGCTGGCGAGCC
>NZ_JBDWHW010000264.1:0-42664 GCF_039975035.1 Hoeflea sp.
CCGTGGCCGGTGTTGAGATAGAGATTGTCGTAGCGCGAGGCCCCGAGCACCGGCGTGCCGTCCGGCGTCATCGGCCGTAAGCCGGTCCAGCCCTCGGCCTTGGAGATGTCACCGCCCTTGGGAAACAGGTCACTGATGACGTGTTTGACCGTGTCGGTGGCGTGCGGCCCAAGGCGGTCGGAATAGCCGGCGATCTCGGCGGTGCCGGCGACGCGGATGCGGTCGCCCAGCCTTGTGATCGCCACCTTGTGGGTCTCGTCCATGATGGTCGATTGCGGCGCAAACGCATCCTCGGTCACCGGCAGCGTCACCGAATAGCCCTTGACCGGATAGACCGGCAGTTTCATGCCGATCGGGTTGAGCAGCCGCGGCCCGTAACTGCCCAGCGCGCAGACATAGGCGTCGCCTGTAATCCGTCCCGCGATTTCGGTGTCCACACCGGTAATTCTGCCGTTCTCCACGGCGATCGCCTTGATTGATTGGCCATACTGGAACTCAACGCCCATCTCGGCGCATTTCTCTGCCAGCGCCATGGTGAACATGCGGCAATCGCCGGTCCGGTCCGCCGTCAGCCGCAAGCCGCCGACGAACTTGTTGCGGACCTCTGCCAGCGCCGGCTCGGCGGCAATGCAGCCATCGCGATCCAGCACCTCGTAGGGCGAATCATACTCGGCCAGAATCTCCTGGTCGGCCTTCGAATCTTTGAGCTGCTTGGCGGTGCGGAACAGTTGCAGCGTGCCCTGCGCGCGGCCATCATAATCGATGCCGGTTTCCGCAATCAGATCAGGCATCACATCGCGCGAATAGTTCGAAATCCGCACCATCCGGCTCTTGTTGGTGCGGTAGCTCTCCTCGTTGCAGTTTTGTAGCATCTGCAGCCCCCACTTCCACATGGTCGGGCTGATCAGCGGCCAGATGAACAGCGGCCTGCGCTTCATGAACAGCCATTTGATCGCCTTGAGCGGCACCCCGGGCGCGGCCCAGGGCGAGGTCATGCCGTAGCTCAGTTCCCCGGCATTGGCATAGCTGGTTTCCAGCCCCGGCCCGGTCTGCCGGTCAAGCACCACCACGTCGGCTCCCCCCTTGGCCAGATAATAGGCGGTGGTGACGCCGATAACGCCGGCTCCCATTACGACAACTTTCATGACTGGCAATCCTTCCCGGCATTTCACGCATACTTTGAAGCAAATCAAACCCGATCCTAGGGTAAATAACCTGCGTTGCAAGCGATGCAGTCACGCTCTCAAACGTGGTGAATGCTCATGGCCTAAAGCTCCTTGAAGACCTGCTCGCAATAGTCGACAAATGACAGCGTCAGGGACCCTGGGAGCGTGATCTGCTTTGCGCACACCCTGCAATCCCTGGCCATTGTCTCGGGATCATTGTCAGACATCACCGGCGCAAGCCCGGCATCGGCGTTCGGACCTTGGCCGTCAGATTAACGCCGGTGCGACAGCACGTTGAGCAGCTTGCCAGTGGGGTCGCGAATGAAGAAGCGGCGCACGCCCCAGGGCTCGTCGGTGAGGTCGTGCACCACCTCGCAGCCCCGCGCTTTGACGCGGGCATAGACGGCGTCGACATCATCGACTTCAATGGAAAGATCCGGCACCGGTGCACCGGAGCCGCCTTCGCTGAGAATGCTCATCTGCGTCATCGAGGTTTCACCCGAAGCCAACGTGACGATCCAGCCCAAATCCATGGCGGTTTCGAGATCAAACAACTCGGCATAGAAGGCACCGACGTCAGCGACGGCGTCTGCAGCGATATTGGCGACGATACGGCGTACAGTCATATTTTCCTCCGTATTGGGCGAGCGGCAATGGCTGATCCATAACCGGTCTTACGTCGACGGAATCTCGGTCGCCCTGTAGCTCGCGTCCACCCCCTCGATCAGAAAAAGCAGCCCCTTGCGCATTTCTGCTCCGCAAGCGACGAACGCCCTGACAGGCAGGTAGAGTGTATCAGGCCTCGGACGCGTGGCGTTGCAGATGCAAAATCCTGTCAGAACGTGTAGACCGGCTGTTGATGCCCGTTCAGCCGCCTCGCTTCGCACTGCCCCAAAGGATCAAAGATGCCGTCGCAAGACCCAAAACTGACCAGTCCCTCCGCGCTGCGCAACCGCGGCCCGATAGCTGATCTGCTGCGCCACGTGCTTCCTGACAGCGGAACCGTGCTCGAAATTGCCAGCGGCTCCGGCGAGCATGTCATCCATTTCGCATCCCTGTTTCCGCACCTTGTCTGGCAGCCCTCCGATCCGTCGCCGCAGGCCCGCGCCTCGACCCTGCATTGGGTGCAGGCCGAAGCCTTGGGCAATGTGCTGCCGCCGCTCGATATCGACGCGTCGAGCCAGACCTGGCCAATTGAACGGGCGGACGCCATGATAGCCATCAACATGGTCCACATCAGCCCCTGGCCGGCGACACAAGGGCTGCTCAAGGCCGCAGGCAAGCTGTTGCCCGCCGGAGGCATTCTGGTGCTTTACGGCCCCTACCGGCGCCAGGGCCGGCCGCTTGAGCCAAGCAATGCGGAATTTGATGCAAGCCTGCGCGCCCGAAACCCCGAATGGGGCATCCGCCTGCTTGAGGATGTGGCGCGCGCTGCAGAACCCGCAGGACTGGCCATGACCTCCGTCACCGAAATGCCCGCCAACAATCTCGGCGTGGTGTTTACGCGTCAGTGAAGCATGCAGATTTTGTCGCGGATCGTCGCACAATCGCGCTTTGTTTCGAAAAAATTCACGCGCTGCGGAGCGGTGGAAGCGCAAGAACGTCGACCGGCGACATCCGCAGCACCTGTTCGGTGACGCTGCCGATGAACAGTTTCGCAATTCCGGTTTGCCCATGGGTCGAAATCACGACGAGATCGGCTTTTTCCGCGTCCGCTGCTTCCAGGATTTCGTGCTGGGCCGTTGTCGCCTCGAAACGGACCATTGGCGCAACGCCACCAAAGTTCGCCGTAGCTAGAAACTCTGAAAGTCTGCGTGACGCATCCCTGCTTTCGTCACTCCGGTAGGTCTCGCGCTCGCTTTTTGGCATGGTGTGGCTGAAAGCCAGCCGCAGCGCCGGCGCATCGTAGACATAAAGCAATGAGTTTCGCGCCTCACCGGAAATCCCGAGCGAGGGAAACCTTTGCAGCGCTTCGCGCGAACCGTCGGACAGATCGGTGGTTTGCATCACATGACGGTAATTTCCGGCCGGCGGCGCATTGACCATCAGCACCGGGCATCCCACCGCACGGATTGTCCGCTCTGCCGTGGTGCCGATGAACACATCCCTGAGCACCTGTCGGCGATGCGGCCCGATGACCAGAAGATCGGGTTTTCCATCTTCGACGGCTTGAACGATACCGGCGAAGGGCGAGGCCAGAATGATCCGGGTTTCGCATTCCAGTTGATCGGCATCCCGCAGGGTTTCGCCCATCTGGCGCAGCAACGTCTCCGCTGCATCGCGCTCTGCCTCGACGATCCGCCGCTGCTGGTCGTCATCGACCACATGAACCAGGGTGATGCCGGCTCCAAGCTGCCTCGCGAGCAGGATCGCGCGCCTCAGCGCCCGGTCCGACCGTTCGGAAAAATCCGTGGCCATCATGATGTTTTTCATTGCATCCGGTCCCTGTCACCTGTCTCGATCTGGAAGCGCCAAGCGGGGAGTTCGCACCCAGCCCTGTCAGAATCAAGTATCTTTTACAATGTTGTGCCTTAGCAAGGCGGAATTGGTCAAAGGGCGTCCAAACGCCTCTGCGGCATCAGACCGCAAGGCAGATCGCGCTCGGCTTCCTGATCATGCAGGATCTTGTCGTGGTGTTGGCCATTGTGCTCGAACCGTTTCAGGATGCAGCCGACCGCGCCGTCGATATCCTGTGCGGCGGCAAGCAAGACGAACGCAGGGATTTCCCTTCAATCGAGACCGAGGAGAAACAGCCAAGTTGAACCTTTGCCTCCTGTAGCACGAGGCACGAGCCTTGCGTCGCTGCCCTCCCGGACATGTGCTTCGTGACCAGCCGGGCAATTGCGCCCGACACGTTCGCAAGGCTCCCCCTTTCCGCTCCGCCCAAATCCGGCTATTGCCTCGTCCCCATGCACGCACCCGATCCGATCACTGAGACCATCACCGCACGCCTTGCCGCACTGCATGCCGGCCAGCGCCTGTCGGCCTGGTCGCTGATCGTCAGCTTTCTGGGCGATGCCATAGGCCCGCGCGGTGGCGTGGTTTCAGCTGGCGCCTTGCAGACGCTGATGCAGCGGCTGGGTGTCGGACATGGCGCGGTGCGCACCGCGCTCTCGCGGCTGGCTGCCGATGGGTGGATCGAGCGCGACCGGGAGGGCCGCAACAGTTTCTACCGGCTCTCTGGCGATGTTGTCGAAACCGTGCTCTCCGCCGAACGCCGGATCTATGCCCAAAACTCGCTGTTGCCGGCGGGCGCGCCGCGATCGCTGGTGATCGCCCCCGCGCCGTTGCCCGATGCCACCCTGGATCTGATTGAGGCCGCGGGCGCATTGCAGCTCTCACCGCAGGTGTTTGTCTGCTTTGCCGCAGTATCCGGCCTTCCCGCCGCGCTCTACCTGCCTGGCGCGACAGTGGCGCAAACAACGGCGCTCACCCCGGGCGCGGCGATGCTCAACGCCATGGAGCACGCCCGGCAGGCCGCCGAGATGGCCCGGTTGCACGCTGCCTATCTGCCTGTCGCCGCAACGCTCAAAGCCGGCCCAGCGCCCCCGCCGGAAGACGCCATGGCGCTCAGATGCCTGATGATCCATGAATGGCGGCGGCTGGCGCTCAGGGTGCTCGCCATCCCCGCCGATCTGGTCCAGCCGACAGACCCCGAACCTGAAACCCGCGCGCTGATCGCAGCGATCTACGCCCGCCTGCTTCCGGCCTCGGAAAACTGGCTCGACGCCAATGCATCCACGCCTTCACGACCCTTGCCGCCGCCCGATGCGCGGCTGGCAAGGCGATTTGGCGGCGGCTGACCACCAAACGGGTCGCGGCCGGACATGTTACAGAATACCATTGACATTCTTTAAGCTTGTAACATATGCTGTCCTTCATAGTGGAGGATCTCGATATGTACAGCCAGGGCCTTATCGGCGCGGATTCAAGCACAACGGAATCGGAAGAGTTTCTCGCCGCATTCCAGGCGCGAATTGACCGCGAGGAAAAAATCGAACCCAACGATCCGATGCCCGAAGGCTATCGCCGCACGCTGGTGCGCCAGATCGGCCAGCACGCGCATTCGGAAATCGTCGGCATGCTGCCCGAGGGCAACTGGATCACCCGCGCGCCCTCGCTTCGCCGCAAGATAGCGCTTCTGGCCAAGGTCCAGGACGAGGGCGGCCACGGCCTCTATCTCTATTCCGCCGCCGAAACGCTGGGCGTCTCCCGCGAGCAGATGACCGGCGAGCTGTTGTCGGGCAAGGCCAAGTACTCGTCCATCTTCAACTACCCGACATTGACCTGGGCCGATATCGGCGCAATCGGCTGGCTGGTCGATGGCGCCGCGATCATGAACCAGATCCCGCTGTGCCGCTGCTCCTACGGCCCCTATGCCCGCGCCATGATCCGCGTCTGCAAGGAAGAAAGCTTCCACCAGCGCCAGGGTTACGAGATCATGATAGCGCTGGCCCGAGGCTCGGAAGATCAGAAGGAATTGGCGCAGGACGCCTTAAACCGCTGGTGGTGGCCGTCGCTGATGATGTTTGGACCGTCTGACACCGACAGCACCAATTCCGACCAGTCGATGAAATGGAAGATCAAGCGCTTTTCCAATGACGAGCTCAGGCAGAAATTCATCACCGCCACCGTGCCGCAGGCCGAATTCATCGGCCTCACCGTCCCCGATCCCGATCTCAGGTGGAACGAGGAGACAAAACTCTACGAGCACGGCGAGATCGACTGGGCCGAGTTCAAGGCGGTTGTCTCCGGCAACGGCCAGATGAACCGCGACCGCATCCGCGACCGCAACAAGGCCCATGACGACGGCGCCTGGGTGCGTGAAGCAGCGCTTGCCCACGCCGCCAAGCGGGCTGACCGCAAGCACATCCCCCAGGAGGCAGCACAATGAGCAAGACCGAAGAATTGACCCCGCTGTGGGAAGTCTTCATCCGCCCGCGCAACGGCCTGCATCATCGCCATGTCGGCTCGCTGCATGCGGCTGATTCCGCGCTTGCGCTGCAGGCAGCCCGTGATGTCTACACCCGCCGTGGCGAAGGCAACTCGATCTGGGTGGTCCGCTCGGCTGAAATCTCGGCCTCCGATCCGTCCTTTGCGGAAGCCAATTTTGAGCCCGCCGACGACAAGATCTACCGCCACCCCTCGTTCTACGAGATTCCCGATGAAGTGGGGCACATGTGATGAACGCGGCCGTTGCAAGCGCCGGGGAAACCGCAATCCGCGCCATCGTCGAAATCGCTGATGACTGCCTGATCCTCGGCCACCGGCTGTCGGAATGGTGCGGCCATGCGCCGACGCTGGAGGAAGATCTGGCGCTGGCCAATATGGGGCTCGACCTGCTCGGCCAGGCCCGCGCGCTCTACGCCCATGCCGGCGACCTCGAAGGCAAGGGCAGAAGCGAGGACGACTTCGCCTTCCTGCGCCGCGAACGCGACTATCGCAATTGCCTGCTGGTCGAACGCAGGAATGGCGATTTCGCCGTCACCATGGCCCGCCAGCTTTATTTCGCCGCCTTCATGGAACCGTTCTGGCGCGCCATTACCGCGACATCCGGCGACGAGACCCTGCGCGGCATCGCCGCCAAGGCCGAAAAGGAAATGGCCTATCACCTGCGCCATTCCGGCGAATGGGTGATCCGGCTGGGCGACGGCACCGCGGAAAGCGCGATGCGCATGCAGGCCGCAATCGACGAGTTGCACCGCTACACCGGCGAAATGTTCATGGCCTCGCCGGCGCGCGCAGACGCCATCGCAGCCAAGCTGCTGCCCGACCCCGAAAGCCTGCGTGCCGGGTGGGACCAGACCATAGCCACCGTGTTTGCCGCCGCCAGGCTCGAGCTGCCGGAAGTCCGCGTCCCGCAAAAGGGTGGCCGCGACGGCCTGCATGGCGAGGACATGGGCCATCTGCTGGCCGAATTGCAGTTCATGCAGCGCGCCTATCCCGGCCAGGCCTGGTGAGCGGAATGTCCGCCTCATCCGAGACGCCGACCATGACCGAGGGCCAAGGCAGCCGGGAGCGAGGCAACGACGTTGCAGATTTCCAGCTCGCCCGCGCGCTCGAAGTGGCAAGCACTGTCCCCGATCCGGAAGTGCCTTGCGTCACCGTTGCCGATCTCGGCATCCTGCGCTCGGTCAGCCGCGATGAGACCGGCCAGATCGTCGTCAAACTGACGCCGACCTATTCCGGCTGCCCGGCAGTGATTGCCATTGAGATGGCGGTGGAAACAGCACTTCTAACCGCCGGAATTGACTCCAGAATCGAACGCGTCATCACGCCGGCCTGGACCACCGACTGGATATCCGACGAAGGCCGCGAGAAACTGCGCGCCTATGGCATCGCCCCGCCGGCGGGCGCATCCGGCGGCAGGCGGGCCTTCTTTGCCGAAGACACCGTCGCCTGCCCGCGCTGCGGCTCGACTCACACCACAAAAGTCTCCGAATTCGGCTCCACCGCCTGCAAGGCGCATTACCGCTGCGACACCTGCGCCGAGCCTTTCGACTATTTCAAGTGCATCTGAGGGAACCTTCATCATGGCCGCACCGCGCTTTCACGAACTCGAAATTGCCGCCGTCCGCAACGAGACGCCGGATGCGGTCGCCATCACCTTTGCCATTCCCGGTGATCTCGACGAGACCTTCGCCTTCGTGCCGGGCCAGTATCTGACGCTGCGCGCCGACATCGGTGGCCAGGACATGCGCCGCTCCTATTCGATCTGTTCGCCGCTTGAGCAGACCGGCCGCCGCACCGTCGGCGTCAAGCATATCGAAAACGGCCGCTTCTCGGGCTTCGCCCAGAGCCTCAAGCCCGGCGACCGGATTCAGGTGATGCCGCCGCAGGGCCGGTTCACAGCTCAGATCGGCGGCGACCATGATTATCTGCTGCTCGCCGCAGGCTCCGGCATCACGCCGTGCCTGTCGATCGCCAGATCGGTGCTGGCCGGCGAACCCGGCTCCAGCGTCACCCTGCTTTACGCCAACCGCAATTCCGCAAGCGTCATGTTCCGCGATGATCTCAATGATCTCAAGGACCGCTACACCACCCGCTTCACGCTGCTGCATGTCATGGACGAGGAAATCCAGGACGTCGAGATCATGAACGGGCGTCTCGATGCCGCCAAGCTCGAAACGCTGGCAAGCCATGGCCTGATCGACCCGAAATCAGCCGACGCCATCTATATCTGCGGTCCCGAACCGATGATCCGCTCGGCCTCAACCGCCATGCTGGGGCTCGGCGTTGACCGGGACCGGCTGAAATTCGAGCTGTTCACCCCGGCTCCCGGCGCAGCCCCCGCGCCCGAGCCGAAGCCTGCCAGTGGCATCAAACACGGCGCCGCAGTCGAAATCATCCTCGACGGCGCCCGCCGCATGATCACCGTCGACGCCGAAGCCGACACGGTGCTCACCGCCGCCATGCGCGCCGGCCTCGACCTGCCCTATTCCTGCGCCGGCGGCATGTGCTGCACCTGCCGCTGCAAAATCGTCGAGGGCACCGCCACCATGGACGAAAATTTCTCGCTCGAACCCTGGGAAATCGCCGCCGGCTTTACGCTGGCCTGCCAGTCCCGCCCGACGACGGACAAGCTGGTGCTGGATTTTGATGCGCAGTAACCAGGTCGGGGACAGTTTCGTTTCGGGCTGACACCGGGTCATGGTCAGGCTGTCGGCTGATCGCCCGAAAGCTAACCGTCCCCTGCATTTAGACAGCCGCACACGCGGCCCGCGCGACATGTGCCGCCGGGGTGTGAGCAGAAGCAGGATCCGGAGGGCCGCACGCGGGCAGTGCCTCAGGTAAGCAAGCAATAGGGTGGCGCTACGCGCGCGCGGCCCGGAACTCGCCGGATGGCGTCCCCATCCGGCAGGCGGCAGCCTCGCATGACACGGAGGTTGGCTTCCTCACCTGCCCCTCTTCAGGGCCCTCCATCCGGGTTGCCCCGGCCGCGGTCTGGACAAACCGCGGGAGATGCTTTGGACGCGTGTTCCGGCACGGACCCTGCTCGCCTTGCGCAAACATGTCCGCCACAGGCCCGGAACCGGGGCTGCCGCCCTGCCCGCGTACCGCAGGCAGGAAACCTGGACCCCGGCCCGGTGGCTGGCTGGCGCGGCACTCCCGAAAGGAAAGCGCGCCGCCAGCGGAACCGCACTGGCCATCGCCTCGCCCCGCGGGCCACGCTGACGTTTGCGTGGCCGCATCGGGGGGCATTCCCTCCCGCCTGGCTCGAAACGTTCGCGATCCATCCGGCAGCGGGAGTGGACCAAGCATGGCACGGAGATGCAGGGTGGGGACAAAACGGCGACGATTTTGCGGCAAATGCCTGAAATCGCTGGGGTTGGGGTGTGGAATTGTCCTCATTTCGGGAGGAATTTTGCAGGTTGGCCGCCCGTTGACGCGGACCGCCCGCCGTTACGCGCGCGCTGCAGTCTCCGGCGGCATGCACGAGCCCCGACCAAGACAAGCGGAGCGACGTCGTTCGAGGTTCCATGCCGTGCCCCATCCCCACGCAAACCATTGGGAAGCATCACGGAATGGATCCTCGGGTCGGGGCCCGAGGATGACGAAACGTTGGATCGGTGCTTGATGACGACGCGGGTGCAGAGGGCGGCATGTATTGCATCTGCCGCTGCAAGATCGTCGAGGGCACCGCCACCATGGACGAAAATGTGTCGCTCGATCCTTGGAAAATCGAAACCGGCTTTACCCTGAGCTGTCAGGCGCTAACGGATACGGCCCGGCTGGTGCTGGATTTCGATGCGCAGTAGGGGTGGGGGTGGGAGGCACTTTCGGCCCGTTTGAGACCTTTGAGGAATTCAGTCGCACTCGCACTCATGGCCCTTTGCAGACCTTCGTTCTCTACGCAGCGGACCGCTTCGAGCCCATTTTTCGAATGCCGCGCATTGCACGAATGGCAGCTAGCTGTCTCAAATACGTTGGTACAGGCCGCTCACGCAGCAGCCAACAGGGCCCGCCCGATTTTCTCGACATGCACATAGTCCGTGCCGCAACACCCACCAAAGACATTCATTTTCGGATGGGCCGCTCGGAGATCAACGTACTGGCTCGCCAATTCATCAGGATTGCCTTCTTCGAGATGACCCAACTGGCACAAGGTACCATGATCCAGAGATGACGCGTTGGCACGCAATCCACGAATGCGATTTGCCCAAGGTTCGGTCGCAAGTGCAGGGCCGAAATCGACGGGATGCGAACAATTAATCATGTAGTACGCAGGGGCGTTTTCGGTTCCCGCATCGACCGTTTCGATAGCTTGTTTCAATGTTTCACCGCTTCGAAGTCTACGGTCCTTCTCAATCGTAAACGCAATAACCGACGGTATGCCCGCTTTGGCAGCTGCCCTTGCTATGCCAATAGCCTCGTTCGTTGTGTTCAACGTCAGCGCCGTTACGATATCAGCACCCGCGGCCTTGAACGTCTCGATCTGTTCGCCGTGGTATGTTTCGGCACTCTCGACGGTTAAGTCCTGATTTGTTTGGTAGGCGTCGCCCTTTGGGCCAATGCAACCGCTGATCAGGGTGTCTTCCGGTGCCAGCCCGGCGGCGGCGGCGCATTCACGATAAAGCTCAAAACACTTGTGGTTCATCTCCGCCAATCCTTCGGTCGAATACCCAAGCAAAACACCCCAATCACGACTGGCCCGGTAGGTCAGGCTGTCAAAGATGAAAGGGGTTCCCAGCTTCACGGCGACTCTCGCAAAGGCAGTATAGTATTCTCGCAATGCCTGGGCTGACCGCTCATCATTCAGCAGATGAAATGCGCTAAATTCTGGAAGCTCGAAGCCACGTTTATACATAAGCCAAGTCTCGGTGCCGCCATCGGTCAAGAAAATGTCGTCCGTCTGATGCGGCAATCTGGTTGTCGGCTGGGACATGTTATGCTCCTGTCGAAAAAATTGATGTGTGCCTGTGGGAAAATGGTTCGCTGGTCCTACGCCTCAGGTGCAATATTTTGATTGAAGCGGAACCGATTTTTCGGATCGTATTTGGTCTTTATCTTGACAAGCTGTTCATAGTTCGGCCCGAAACTTGTCCGCGTCAGCGCCGCGTTGTCCTCACCATGTCCCGCAAAATTTAGGTAAGCACGCCCATGATGGCCAAATCGTTCGGAATTGGACCAGCCTTCACGAGACCAAGCAATGTTTGCCTCATCGTCACTGGGATCGGACCACACGCTATCGAGTGAGTACATCCATCCCATGGATCGGTCGCCAAAAGCGGTGGCGTCCGCTGCAACTCCGGCGGTTGCTCCACCAAAGTTCCAAAGCGATGAGAGTGAGTTGTCCGAAGGCGCTGCCAAAGCGTTGGCCATGGCAAGGTCAATCATCTCATCTGTTAGTTCTGTCAGATAGCGGGCTTTCCAGTAGCAGCGAAAATCTCCGGCGGGCATGAGTGTGTCAAACAGCTGCTGCACATCGCAATAGTTCATCCGTCCGGAAAAATCGGTCGACAATTCGCCAAGCTCGCGAAGTGGTTGAAGAAGCGTTTCACCTTCAGCAGCATCACCATTGTAAACGCAAGCCAGCGTAAAGACCCGCTTACCCCAGTGTTCCTCAGGGAAATCCTCACCGCCTGCCGTGGAAAACTCGCAAAGCGATCCAACTCTATCGCCATGTTTGGCAACAAAGTCGCGCCATGTCCGAATGGGTTCGGGGCCGTCTTCGACGAGGTAGATTGGAGCAGCGAACATTACTTCGGGGCCTATTGGGTGCAGCGCGAATTCGAACTGCACCACGACACCGAAGTTGCCACCCCCACCTTGAAGGGCCCAAAGCAGTTCGGGGTTTTCGTCGGCACTTGTGTGGATCAGATTGCCGTCAGCGGTGACAACGTCGGCGGACATAAGGTTGTCGATCGACAAACCATGCTGTGCGCGCAGCCAGCCAATGCCACCCGAAAGCGTTAATCCTGCTACACCGGTATCGGAAATCAACCCACCTGGCGTCGCCAGCCCATGAACCTGAGTTGCAGCGTCCACGTCACGCCACAACGCGCCGCCTTGCACCTTTGCCACCCGTGCAGTTGCATCAACCGTCACGCCGCGCATCAGCGAAAGGTCGATCATAACGCCGCTGTCACAGACCGCATGGCCCGCAACGTTGTGCCCCCCGCCACGAATGGCAATGGGCAAATCAAAGGCAACCGCGTGCTTGACAGCGGCCTGCACGTCGCCAGCAGTTCTGCATTGAGCTATCAAAGCCGGGCGGCGATCTATCATCGCATTCCATACGGCCCTTGCTCCGTCAAATCGCGCATCTTCTGGGCCGATCATCTCGCCACGAAAATCAAGCGAAAGGGTTTCTGGCGTGTTTCTGAAATCATTCATCGTAGATATCCTCTTTCCAAATTCACTTTCACCTAACCCAATACCCGGAAGCATCAGAGTGGCATTGTGGCCAAGCACAAGGCATACTGGACAAGTGACCATGGCAAATCTGCCAATACCGTGCCCAATTGGACAAGGAGCAGTCATGACCCAGGCTAAGAAGCCCCTGATTGTGCTGCTCGCTGCGCCGGAAACATCAGCATCCGTTCTCTATGGTTTGTATGATGTCTTGCTGTCCGCTGGTGCCGTATATTCTGACATGGTCACAGGATCGCCAGGCGATGAACTGTTGGACATCAGGATTGCGTCGGCAGACGGAAAACCATTCCATTGTATTGGAAATATTCCGGTTGAACCGCATATGTCGGCGAACGATCAAGTGACACCAGATGCCGTTGTCATCTGCGACATGTATACGTCGATCTACGATGTGCCGAAGGGCCGATACCCCCGAGAAATTGCGTGGCTGCGAAAGATGCACGCGGAAGGCGCTATGTTGACTTCGGTCTGCTCAGGATCGCTCCTTCTTGCAGAAGCAGGGCTTTTGGACGGGAAAGAAGCGACAGCGCATTGGGCGTACCGTGACATGTTTCAACGCCATTATCCAAAGGTTGCATTTCGCAATGAATCCATTCTGTGTTTGGCAGCCGAAGCAAACAGCATTGTGACCGCAGGTGGAGTCAGCGCGTGGCATGATTTGGCTGTATACCTGATCGCCAGATTTTGCGGTTACCAGCATGCGATTGAAACCGCGAAGGTATTTCTGATTAGTGGCCACTCTGAAGGCCAGTCACCTTACTCAGTCATGACCCGTCCAATGGAAACCTCGGATGCGCAAATTTCTGACTGCCAAGTTTGGATAGCTGATAATTACGCTCTCGCTAGGCCGGTCGAACAAATGGTTGCCCGATCCGGCCTGAACCCTCGTACTTTTTCACGTCGATTTCGTTCTGCAACTGGCTTTGCGCCCATCGAATATGTGCAGGCGCTCAGGATAGAAGAAGCCAAGCAGATGCTTGAAACCGATATGCATTCAGTGGATGACGTTGGCGGTTCAGTTGGTTATGAAGACCCAGCATCGTTTCGTAGGGTATTCAAACGAGGCGTTGGTCTATCACCAGCCGCCTATCGAAAGAAATTTCAACGCATCTCGCAGATCGCCAAGCCAATTGCGGCGGGGTGACGTCGAGGTCTTCACGAAGCGGACGTTGGCGCAGCTGCCGCGAATGTCTCATAAATCCGCTTAGTTGCCGTAAGTCCAATTCGCAACGAACGACCGCTCCCCGCCCGAAACCGACCTCAACTCACGATCAGTAAGAGCACCTGTCTCCCCTCACCGCCCCGCAAACGCCAGATACACCGCATGCGCATCACCCCATCGAGATGCGCGCCGCAGCCGCTCTTGACCACGGTGATCTCCCCGGTCGCCCCTCGCCCCCCCCATCAAATCCCGGTAAACGCCCAGATCGCCAGGCAGCTGGCGATGCCGACGACCAGGTTCATCACCAGTCCGACTTTGAGAAAATCGGCAAAGCGGTAGTTGCCGGCGGCATAGACCAGCGTGTTGGTCTGGTAGCCGATGGGGGTGGCGAAGCTGGCGGAGGCGCCGAGCATGATGGCGTAGATCAGCGGTTTCGGGTCGATGCCGAGCGATGTGGCGAGACCGATGGCCATCGGCGTCAGGATCACCGCCACCGCATTGTTGGAGATCAGCTCGGTCAGCACCGAGGTCAGCGCATAAAGCACAAACAGCACCACCAGCGGCGACACGGTTTTCAAAAACGGCGTCACCGCATCGACCAGGCTTTGCACCACGCCGGTGTTGTCGAGCCCGCGGCCGATGGCGAGCATGGCGAAGATCAGCACCAGGATCGAGCCGTCGATGGATTTCCAGGCGTCCTCGGCCTCGACGCAGCGGGTCAGCAGGATCATGCCGACGCCGAGCAGCGACAGGGTGACGATCGGCGCCACGTTGAAGATCGACAGCACGATGACGCCGATCATGGTCAGCATCGCCAGTCCGGCCCGGTGGCGCTTGTAGGGTCTGAGTTTCGGCACGGCGGCTGCGACAAAGCTTTCCGACTGGAGAATATCGGCCAGATCGCCGGGGCTGCCTTCGAGCAGGATGCGGTCGCCGGCGCGCAGCCGCACCTCCGACAGTTCAGGTCCGGGATTGTGCTTGCGCCGGGAAATGCCGAGCACCCGCACGCCGGCCTTGAACCAGCCCAGATCACGCAGCTGCCGGCCGCTCGAGCCCGCGTCGCCGGCATAGACCGCCTCGATCTTCTCGGTCTTTTGCTGGTCCGCCGCGGCGAGCAGTTTCTTGTAGTAGCCCAGCTTGTAGTTGGGGTGATCGCGCAGCGTCAGCAATTCGGACTGGTTGGCCTGAAAGATCACCAGATCGTTGGTGTTGAGTTCAAGCCCGGGGTCGGGTTTCAGCCGCTCGCTGCCGCGCAAAATCGCCAGCACGCGGGTTTTCGCCAGCGCGCTGAAATCCTTCAGCGGCCTGCCGGTGGAATTGCCCTCGTCCGCGTTGGCCGCAGGGGCGATGATCTGCGCCTCGGACATGAATTCGGTGGCGCTGTCGTCGATGGCGTCGCCGGAGACGATGTGCGAGGGCAGCAGTTTCGGCCCCAACAGCAGCAATGTCAGCGCCCCCACCACCAGCGCCACCAGGCCGAACGGCAGGATCTCGAGCATCCGCATCGGCTCCATGCCCTCGCGTTGCGCCACGCCATCGATCAGCAGGTTGGTCGAGGTGCCGATCAGGGTCAGCGTGCCGCCGAGGATGGACATGTAGGACAGCGGAATCAGCACCTTGCTCGAGGCGATGTTGAGCGCGCCGGCCATTTTCGAGATGATCGGGATCAGCACGATCACCAGCGGCGTGTTGTTCATCAGACCTGACGCCAGCGCAGCACCGAGCAGCAGCAGCACAATCGCAATCGGTCCGCGCCTCTCGGACAAGGTGACAAAATACGAAGACGCCGCGTCGAGCACACCGGTGCTGACCAGCGCCGAGGACAGGATGAACATCGCCGCGATGGTGATCGGCGCCGGGTTGGAAAACACCGCCAGCACTTCCTCGGTCGAGACATAGCCGAGCAGCAAAAACGCCGCCGCGCCGGCGGTGGCGACCGCCGCGGGTGGCAATTTTTCGAACAGGAACCCCAGGAAAACCAGCCCGAGAATGACAGCGGAAAGACCCGACGGCGTGTCTCTCATGAATTCAGCGTAAAAACTTTCAACCATGAAACCGCCCGGAGCCGAGAGTGCAAGCTGATTGACAAACGCGCCGGCAGCCGGAGAGTTGCGTGACCGGACATTTTATTCAGCGTGAGCGCCAGCCCGTCTGATGGCTTCCGCCTGACAGACCGATTGCGCGATCACCCCGTCGGGAGCGGCGCCGCGCTTGCAGCTTCTCAGCCGATCGCCGCAACGATTTTGCGCAGTTCGGCGGTTCTTGCGCCGAGCAGCAGCACGTTCTTGAGCGCGGTCCTGGGGTCATCGGTTCGAAACAACACACCGTTGTCGCGGACCTCGCGGTTGATCACCTGCTGGCGCGTCCCGTCGGCTTCGCGGTTTTTCATGGCCACCGCAAAATACATCCGCGCGTAGCGGTGGTTGATGCGATTGAAGAATTTCTCGTCAGCGGTGATTTCGGCCGAAAAATTGGCGATGTAAAACCCCCAGGTGACGTCCTTGTAGTCGGCAAAATCGGTCTTCGACGCCGTCACATGGATATAGCCAAGGTGCGGTGCCTGGGCCAGCGTCTTGTGAAAGATGATCTTCGGGAACTGGATGTCCTTGTGGAACCTGTTCAATCGCTGATGCGTCTTCCTGCCGGCGTTTTCAAGCCGGATTCCGGTTCGCGCCGCGACCTCCTCATAGGTCAGGAAGCGCCGTTCTTCCTCGACCCAGTCCTCCGCGTTGCGGACAATCCGCCCGGTTCTGAGAAAGTTGGTATGGATCGCCTTTGCAGGAACAGCTGCCTGTCCTGTCGCCTTGGCCGCGTAGTATCTGAACTTCGACATGTCGACAACGAGCTCTGGTTTCCAGAGCGGAATAGTGACCGTAAACGGTTAATGGATTGCTGCAGCCACCGCAAAATCCGGCGACGCGACGACACCTGATCGCGCGAGGCCACCGCAGCGGACATTGAGGACCCCCGCAGCATCCGCGTTCAAAACCGGCAAGGAACCTCGGCAGCAGGCGTCAATGCCGCCATGAACCGGTGCGCAGCCGGCGCGCGCATCATTGCCACGCTTTGATGGCGTCAGGAGCGCCGCGTCGCCTCACCGCCCGGCAAGCGCCAGATACACCGCATGTGCCATCATCACGTCGAGATGCGCACCGCCGCCGTTCTTGAACACGGTGATCTCCTCGGGAGACTGGCGCCCGGCCTTGCCCTGCACCAGATCGTGCATGTCGCCCTCGATGTCCGCCTCGGTGATCGCGCCCGAGGCGAGCGGGATCATCAGCTCGCCGATATGGGCAATGGTGGTGGCGCGGCTGTCAACAAACAGCCGTCCGCGGGTCAGCGTCGCATCGTCGGCCTCGCGCATGGTGGGCGTATAGGCGCCGACCAGATCGACATGGGTGCCGGGCCTGAGCGCCGCGCCGCGGATCAGCGGCTCGGTCGTCATGGTGGCCGACGAGATCAGGTCGGCGCGCGACACCGCCTCGTCGAGATCGCTGACCACTTCTGTGGCAACCCCGTCAAGCGTCGCCGCCAGATCCTCGGCCCGCGCCGCGCTGCGGTTCCAGATCATCACCCGGTCCAGCGAGGGCCGCACCGCGCGGTGCGCGGCAATCAGCGGCCCCGCCATCGAGCCCGCGCCCACCATCAGCATGGTTTTCACGTCCGCGCGCGACAGGCACGACGAGCCAAGGGCTGAATCTCCCGCCGTCTTCCACGCCGTCAGATCCACACCCTCCAGCACCGCCACTACATTGCCTTGCGCCTCGTCAAACAGCAGCACCTGCCCCTGCACCGAGGGCAGGGCCTGCTCGGAGGACGGATTGTCGGGATAGATCGTCACCGCCTTGACGCCCGAGGCCAGCCCCGGAATCCAGGCGGTGCGCACCAGCATCTTGCGGCCGGCGCTCTCGATCAGCGAGTCCCGCAGATCCGCCGGCGGCATCAGGTGCCCGGCGCGCAGCGCCTCCACCGCGAACGGCCAGGAACAGACCGAACCGATATCGTCTCCGGTAACAATGCGCATGATAAGTCCTTCTGAATGCAAGTCTGTCTGTGCCGGTCCTGCTGCCGGTCTATTTCCTGGTCTGCCTGGTCATGGCCGTGCGCACATCTTCAAGCGTTTCCTGCATGTTTTTCTGCAGCACCTTGAAGGCGTCGGTTGATGATTTCTGCGCCAGGCCGGCGATCTCGCTGGTGTTCTTGATCGCCATCTCGAACGACCGCTTGGCGAAGTCCGCCTGCGCCGTCATCATTGCCGCCGGATCGCCGCCGGATTTCATGGTGTCCGCCATGGCGGAAATTTCATCCAGCGCTTGTTGCACCATCTCGTGCTGCCGCGCCATGATCGACGTGGCGCCCGAGCCTGCCGTCTTGGCGGCCTCGTCCAGCGCCTGCAGGTTCTTCTTGTGCCGCTCGACAAGGGCTTCGAGATCCTGTGAAGGCAGCTTCATGTCCTTGCCGAAATTCATGAACATGGAAACCAGATCGTCGGTGGAGTTCTTCTCGGCCATGGTATTCCTCCAGGTTGCGGCGGACGCCTGCCCGCCTGATGCTGTGGTCAACTATACAGCCCTAACGTCGGTGGCCCAACGCTAATTTCAACCCCCGCGCGGTCGCAACGCTGCACCTGCCGATTGCACATCCGTATCCTCAGACCACAGCGCATTTTGCGTGAAGCCATGAACCAGCCGCGCGAAAAGCGAACCGAATCTCCTGCTGCGTCGCAACAATTATTGCGACGCACAATTCATTTTGGTACTGTGAGAATATCCGATTCGCTGGCCCGGAGCCGCATAAACCTGCCATGGCATGTGCCAAAATCCGGCGGCCCGCGCCGCGCCGGGCGCAGTCATGATCTGCACCCCACCGTCACCCGCAACAGCCAGAACCGGCAGTCTCGGGATCGCGGCCGATCATCGTCATAAGCTTGCCGGCTGCGTCGGCAGCGGAAGTCCCCGACGCCGCCTTGCGGTTTCGGCCTGCGCCGCGCCAACCTGCCGTGGCGCTCGGACTGCGTCGGTCAGACACCTGCCCGGCACGGATCCGGCTTGTCGCTCAAAACCGCATTGAACCGATCCGGGCCATATGGAAAAGGTCTGGTTGCAGCAGCGCCGCCCCTGTCGAAGGCCGGTCCCGCCGGGTCCGTTCACCCATCGCGGCCGAGCGCATTTGCCGCCTTACCTGCCGACGCCGTGCGGGTCCAGTCCAAGCTGGGCATCAAACACGATCCGCTCGACGCCGAGCGCTTCGAGGGCGCCGCCGAAGTCGCCCGGAAACTGTGTCCTGAAGTTGCCGCAGCCGCGCTTGACGCCGCAGCCACAGTAATGTCGTGGCGCGGAAAATCTGTTCAGGCCGCATCCGGAAAATCGGCCGGCAACTCCAAAATCGCTTTGCACTGTCTCTGCCCTGTCAATTTTTCGCATCACCCGGAACACCTTTTTCTCAAATTTTCAAATGGCTTGCGGTAAATTCCGGACTCTTGTTGCAAGCCAGTTGATTCAAAGTCTCAATTCATCGTCACGGCGGCCGAAGTCATTTCCGGCGCAGGCAACGGCACGCTGGGAAATTTCCTGTGCGTGCGGTCACGCGCCGCCAGCCGCAAGCCGTCGGCGACATTGATCCGGCCAACGGACTGGTCGCTGGAAAACTGCATCTTGGCGCCGAACTTGCGCGCCAGCGCCTTCATCGCGTGGTTCTGCGACCCCGTCTCGACGATGATCTCGGAGATCTCGTTTTCCGAAGCCGCCCGCAGAAGCGCCTTCACCAGGATGGTCCCCAGCCCCTTGCGGCGCCAGTCCGACGCCACCGAGAAAGCCGACTCGCCTTCGCCTTGCGAAATCTGTCCACCGGTGTGCAGCTCGGCCACCGCAACCAGGTGGTCGCCGACATAGGCGCCAATGACGATGGCTTCGTTGAGCGAGCGGGCGATGTACTGATCGAGCCACGGATCGGAGACCAGACCGTTGAACCGGTCCCGGAAATCCTCGTAGTGAAGCTCATGAATATGGGCGCAGAAATCCCGGGCATCCGACGGCCCCAAATATTTGAGCGTGACGTCGCTGCCGATAACTAATTGTGGGTCGCGCGGTTTAAACAGAAACCGGAAGAGCATGGTCGACCTCCAAAGGTCATTCCTCCCGAATTCACCTGAACCCTACATAATTGTGCAGCGCAACAAAATCAAGACAAGCTTTTGTGACAATGGAAATAAGCCGTGTTCGTGCCTGCTCTGGCGATATCGTCAGGGCCTCGATCGATCTGCCGCTCACGGGCGCCGCGGCGGTTGTCTTCAAACCGCAGGACTGCCTGCAAAGGCGCGGGCACCCGGCCATGAGCGCGCGTGCTCTTGCCGGCGAGCGGTCAATGCGAACGCGCCCGCAGGTCAGGTGAAACAAACCAGCCCGCTGCCGCGGATGATTTGCAGCCCCCGCTGTGCCCACGCTGCGCGGCCTCAGTCGATGAGGCCAAGCGTCCGCGACAGGCTTTCGGCGAGATCCCGCGCGTAAGTCGAAAACGCCATGATCTCGAAACTGTCATCCCCGGTCCGGGTCAGTTGCACCGGCACATGACCAAACAGGGTCGGCGCGCTTGACCCAGGCTTGAACACGGAAAGTCCCGTGTCCATGCCCGACTGGGTGGCGATAACGTCTTCAGCCCGGGGCCCGGAGAGTGACAACCTGATCCGCGCATCCGACAGATCGCACAGGCTCACCTGAGCTGGTGCGCCAAGCCGTTCGACGAGCGCCGAAAAGCTCTCGCCTGCGGCACCGACCGCCAACGCCTGGCCGGGCTGCACCGCGCGAACAACTCCGTCCCCCGCCTTGGCTGCCTTGCGCACCACGGCAGAACTCGCCACAGGCCCCGAGATCAGACAGACCGGCGCATCGGGCAATTGCGTCAGCGCCACCTGTTCGCAAGCGCTGACCGTCAGACCGGCAAGCAGATCCGGCGAGCCGGCATTAGCTGCAAGCACAGGCTGATCGGCACGAACCGGACGAGCCCCGCTCTTCGAACTCGTATCGATAAACACCGGATCACCGACAATCGCCCGGGTCTCGATGCCGCGCAGCCCATCCCACACCGTCAGAATTTCACCATGCCGGTCGCGCCCGTCCTTGAGCATCGCCAGCGCGATAGTGGATTTGAGATGCGGCGACCAGCAGGCCGAGGTGACATGGCCCTGATCATTGGCCATGGTCGGCGCGGCATCCGGTTCGATAAGATGCCCGCCGGCCAGAATACGGTGCGCCGCATTGACCGGCCTGAGCCCCACCAACTGCTCACGATTCTCACGCTGCAAGCCTTCGCGCGAAAGCATCACCCGGCCGATGAAATCATCCTTCTTGGTGCTGACCATCTTGCCCAGCCCCAGATCGCCCGGCGTGGTGCGCCCGTCGATCTCGGAATGGGTGATAAAGCCCTTCTCGATCCTGAGCACATTCAGCGCTTCCAGCCCGTAAGGCGTAATGCCGAAGGGCACTCCAGCCTGCATGATCGCATCGGCTATCGCCTCGCCGTGGCGCGCCGGCACCGCCAGCTCGAACGCCAGTTCGCCCGAAAACGAAATCCGGAACAGCCGCGCCTCAAGCCCCGAATAGAGCCGCACTTCGCGCGCCGCCAGAAACGGCATCGCCGCTTCGCTCAGATCCGCATCGACGATCCGCTTGAGCACATCGCGCGAAGCCGGCCCTGCAACGGTGATCTGCGCCCACTGGTCGGTGACCGAGGCCAGCCGCACATCGAGTTCCGGCCACAGCGCCTGGGCACAGAATTCCAGATGCGCCATCGCCTCGCCGGCCGCAGCTGTCGTGGTGGTGATCAGATAATGGCTTTCCCCCATCCGGCTCACCGTGCCGTCATCCATCAAAAGCCCGTCTTCGCGCAGCATCAGGCCGTAGCGCGCCTTGCCGATCGCCAATGTCGACATCTTGCCGGTGTAGATCAGATCGAGGAATTTGGCCGCATCCTTGCCCGACAGATCGATCTTGCCCAGCGTCGAGGCATCGGAAATGCCAACGCTCGCGCGCACGGCAAGCGTCTCGCGGTCACAGGCCTCTTTCCAGCTCACTTCGCCGTCCCGCGGAAAATGCGATGCCCGCATCCAGGCCCCGGCCTCGATAAACACCGCACCGTGTTTTTCGGCCCAGCCATTGAGCGGCGAGCGCCGCACCGGGCGGTAATGGCTGCCGCGATGTTCGCCCGCCAGCGCGCCGATGCTGACCGGCGTGTAGAACGGCCGGAATGTGGTGGTGCCTACCTGGTCCGGGCTCACGCCACGGTTTTCCGCCAGGATGCCGATGGCGTTGACATTGGACAGCTTGCCCTGATCGGTGGCCATGCCGGTCGTGGTGTAGCGCTTGGCCAGCTCGACATGGCCATAGCCCTCGCGCACCGCCAGCCCCAGATCCGACACGGTGACATCGTTCTGAAAATCGACGAATGCCTTGCCGCGCGCTTCGGCGACATGCCACAGCGTTTTAAACCCGCTCGATCCGCCACAGGCCTCCCGCACATCGGGCACATCGGCCTTGCGCGGTTTGAAACCAAGCTCGCCTGCGGCACGAGCCCCGGCTTCGGCGCCACTGTTGAGGCACCCTGCCAGATCGAGAACACCCGCGGCACTGCCCGCAGAACTCAATCCGTCGCGTTCAGCCGGCGGCAGGAACATGCCTGTGCCTGCGTCCCACACCGGCCTGTCGCCACGATGGCAGGCAAGACCCACCACCGGGTTCCAGCCGCCCGACATCGCCAGCGCGTTGGCCTTGATCCTCTGCCGCTTGCCCGAGACCCGGTCGATCACCTCAATACCCGACACCGCCCTGCCACCCAGCGCGTCGGCCACAACATGGCCCGAAAGCACCCGAGCGCCGTCTGATGCCGCAAGCTCCGCAGCCGGCACATCACTGCGCCCATCGACAAGCGTCACCGCAAGCCCGCGGGCAAAAAGATCGCGCGCCGTTTCGTGGCCCGACCCACCGGTGGCAAATACCGCCACATGGTCCCCCGGCCGGATCGCCTGAGCATTGACCAGCCCGCGCATCGCCGACGCCGTCATCACGCCCGGCCGATCATTGCCGCCAAACACCAGCGGCCGTTCCTCGGCACCCGCCGCCAGCACGGCGCGCTTGGCCACAATCCGCCAGACCCGCTGCGCCGGACCGGAAACCGCGCCATCGCGCCGTTCGACCGCGCCATAGACACCGCTGTCATAGGCGCCGAACACCGTGGTGTTGGAAAGCAGCCGCACATTCGGGCTCGCCGTCAGTTCCGCGATCACACCCGCGACAAAGCCCGGCCCGTCGGCATCGCCGATCTCGACACGATCCTTCAGCAACCGCCCGCCAAATTCCACATTCTCGTCGCACAGCACCACCCGCGCCCCGGCGCGCGCAGTACTCAGCGCCGCCATCAGGCCGGCCGGTCCGGAGCCGATCACCAGCAAATCGCAATGGGCCCAGCGCTTTTCATAGTCCTGCGCGTCGGCAACGTGGCTGGCGCGGCCCAGCCCGGCGGCGCGGCGGATCAGCGGCTCGTAGAGCTTTTCCCATAAGCTCGCCGGCCACATGAAGGTCTTGTAGTAAAAGCCTGCACCAAGAAACGGCGACAGCGTCTGGTTGACCGCACCGACATCAAAGCCCAGTGACGGCCAGCGGTTCTGGCTTTCGGCCACCAGCCCGTCGCGCAAGCCCACCATCGAGGCGCGCAGATTGGGTTCCCGCGTCGCGCCGTCGCCAAGTGTGACCAGCGCATTCGGCTCCGACGCCCCGCCGCTCAAAAGCCCGCGCGGCCGGTGATATTTGAATGATCTGCCCATCAGGCTGACGCCACCCGCCAGCAATGCCGAGGCCAGCGTGTCGCCGGCAAAGCCTTCAAACCGCTTGCCATCAAAGGAAAAGCCGAACGTGCGCGACCGGTCGATCAGCCCGCCATCGTCAAACCGGGAGAAGCTCATGGTTTCGCCCTCCCCTTGGCGGGTTTCGCCGCTTTGTCTGCTGTCCCGGCCTTGGTGCCCTTGGAAGCCCGCGCCAGCGTAAATTCCGCCGCATCCGTCACTGCGTGCACATCATGGCTAAACGTATCGCGCTCCACCACCAGCCAGCGCCGGCAACCGCCCGAATGCTGCCAGTGCTCTGCCATCACGCCGCGCACATTGTCGCGGATGTGCACATAGTCGTCCCAGGCCGCAAACTCCGCCTCCGGCGCCGGCCGCACCGGCTTGGCATCACCGCGAATGGTGAATTCTTCCTTGGGCCGAACCCCGCAATGGGGACAGGTGATCAGACTGGCCATATCTCCGCCCCCTAGTGCAGGTTTGCCTGGGCGCCATGCCCGGTTTCATCGATCTGGTGCCCGCGCGAAAACCGGTCGAGCCGGAAGGCGCGTGCCAGTTCATGGGTCTCGCCGGTGGCCAGCAAATGCGCAAAACACCAGCCCGAGGCCGGCGTCGCCTTGAAGCCGCCATAGCACCAGCCGGCATTGAGATAGAGATCGTCGACCGGCGTCTTGTCGATAATCGGCGAGCCATCCATCGACATGTCCATCACCCCGCCCCAGGCCCGCAGCACCTTGACGCGAGACACGGCGGGCACCATGGCGCAGGCCGCCTCCATCACGCTTTCCACCGTCGCCAGATTGCCACGCTGGGCGTAGGAATTGTACAGATCCAGGCTGCCGCCGAACACCAGCCCGCCCTTGTCCGACTGCGACATGTAAAACAACGCCGCGCCAAAGGTCACCACCTGGTCGATGAACGGCTTGATCCCTTCGGAAACGAATGCCTGCAGCACCTGGCTTTCGATCGGCAGCCGCATCCCGGCCATCTCGGCCACCCGGCCCGAATTGCCAGCCGCAGCCAGGCCAAGCTTGGTGCAGCCGATAAAGCCGCGCGAGGTTTCCACGCCAACCACCCTGCCGCCCTCGCGGCGGATGCCGGTGACTTCGCAATTCTGGATGAGATCGACGCCGCGGCTGTCGGCCGAGCGCGCATAGCCCCAGGCCACACCGTCGTGCCGCGCCGTGCCGCCGCGCCGCTGCAGCAGCCCGCCATGCACCGGAAACCGCGCATTGTCAAAATCCAGATACGGCACCAGCTCGCGCACTTGCTCGCGCCCCAACAGTTCCGCATCCTCGCCCGCCAGCCGCATCGCATTGCCGCGCCGCGCATAGGCGTCGCGCTGACCGTCGGAGTGATACAGATTGATCACGCCGCGCTGCGACATCATCGCGTTGAAATTCAGCTCCTGCTCGAGCCCTTCCCACAGCTTGAGCGAATGCGCAAAGAACGGCTCGTTGCCCTCAAGCAGGTAATTGGCCCGCACGATCGTGGTGTTGCGCCCGACATTGCCCGAGCCGAGATAGCCCTTCTCGAGCACCGCCACATTGGTGATGCCGTGGTTTTTCGCCAGATAATGCGCGGTTGCCAGCCCATGCCCGCCGCCGCCGACAATGATCACATCATAATGGCTCTTGGGCTCGGGCTCCCGCCACGCCGGCTGCCAGCCCTTGTTGCCCGAAAGCCCCTGCCGCAATATCGATAATGCCGAATATTTCATCGCTGTTCCCACGCCCGGAATTCGCTGCATAGGAATGCCCGAGGGGGTGTGGTGTCAATGGGGCGGGCGGGATGAAGGCGGGGATTGTTATGGGGGATGTGCGACGTATCTGCGTGACAAACCTGCTTAGGCTCGGAAATCCGCTCTAAATGTCTCGGTCGACAATCTTACAAAGTTTTCCAATGGACCCTGCAACTCAAATGCCCTCGGGCTTTTCCGGAAATCGAAAACCCTGAATAATCGGAATCGTTCAGTTTCCCGCTTTGAAAAATCAAACTCATTGCGACTGATAAAAAACGGTGTGGTGTTGCTACCAATTGTTGTTTTGACCTCGATAAACTTCTTTTCCCCACGACCATCAAAACTCAGAATATCGTACCCGGCACCATCACCTTCGATTTTTGACACCCACCGGACGTTTTTCGCGAGATCGTGCCGTTCGATCGCATGCAAGCATCGTTTTTCGTATTCGAGTGCAATTTCCTCACCAGCCTCGCCCAGAAGTCTATTCTTCCGGTCACGTTCAACTGGGTCGAATTTGCGTACAAGTTTCTCCATATATTCAGGGATAGACGTTTTCCCGATCGCCCTTTCAGGGGGCGATTCGACAAATAACCCGGCCAAGTCTTCGAGCCCCTTCGGCTCAGAAACTGTTGCAAGCGCTCTGACTCTATCTTCGTATTCATTGATCGTTTCGGCCAAAAGTTTTTGAAAATTCGCCAGAGGAGCGAGGCCGGTTAGCCAATCCAACCCCATCTCGTTCAGCACTGCCGATATGTTTTGAAACTTGAATTCAATTGACGAAGCGGTACGGCCCGTTTGCTGAGCAAGGTCTCGGTACACGTGAGCTTTTATAAAGGGCTCATTGGCGTTTTGCTTCTCAAGCAGATCAAAATAGTTTGCCACGCAGAGTTGGACCTCTGACCTTGTCCAGTCCGTTCCGCGCAGACCGTCACTCACTTCACACCACCCGTCATTCAGTTATGCTCGCTTATGATCGTTGATCCGCGCATCTTAAACATGTTGACTTCGGAAAACATGGGCCAGCAGATAGATGTCTATCGACCATTCAAAAATGCATCAGTCAATCTGAACATAATTCATTCTTGCAGTTGATGTCATATCAATTTGGAAAACCAACCGCGCTCATGGGCAGTCCTGAACCGGTCGACGAATTCCTCCACGGAACACAGAGGCTCTTGCCCGGATACCGATTCGAAATCAACAAAGGAGTGCAAATAGTGGTCATCCTCGTTCATCGGCTGATCAAGTAAGTGGTCAAGTCCGACTTCATGGGGAACGAAAAAATCGTTGTCGAACAGATATGGCTGCAGTTGCTCTAACGACAACTCTCCATCCACTATCGCTGCACCCCAAAACTTCCAATTCGAAGCATCGCGATACATGTAATGAACTCTTGTTTGGCCCGTATTTTCCATTCCAGACCTCGTTCAGGGAGATTTTATGCAAACCCGAAACCTAAGTGAAATAGTATCATATTACACTCTTTCACCCAATAGTTGCTCTCTCTATCCGCCCTTCCTCGAAGTGCGTTGCAAAGACTAATTGTTCCTCGTCATGCCGGACTTGATCCGGCATCCAGCCGCCGCGTGTCCACGCGGCGAGAGGCTTTTTGAATCACGCAACGATTCTTCCGCGCCGCCGACGCGGCGCTGCTGGACCCCGGATCAAGTCCGGGGTGACGGATTGTGTAGGGGTTCCGCGCAAGCGGCGCGTTTCACCTTTCCATTGGTGAGAGAGGACACAAAATCACGGTCTTGGACCATCCGGGCCAAGTCGTAGATTTTGTTGGTGAGGGGGATCGGGCGTGAAAAAGAAAACGCCCGCAGCCCGGCCCGTTAACAGCGCCACCGGACGCTCTGAAGGTCCCTCATGCCGGCGGCGGAATTTTCCGCGCGCAACGCTGTCGCCTGCACAATCCCATCATTGACCCGCCGGAAGCCAGGTCGTTACATAGGCGTATCTGAATATTTTACCCGGACCCGCATTTTGGGTGCGAGGCAACCGGGACAGTGAGGAGAATACGATGACCCGCATGATTGCTCTCATATCAGCGATGTGGCTGCTGCTTGGACCAGCCACTGCCTTTGCCGCAGACGAAACGAAAGAAGTCAAGATCCGCCCCGACATCGCCAGTGTCGAGGTTGAGACTGCAGACGGCGCGGTGACCATCGAGCGCATTCAGGACACCGAACACGAAATCACCGGCTATTTCGCCCAGACCTCGCGCGCCTGTCCGCCGTTCTGCATCCAGCCGTTCCAGGTTGCCGAAGGCGTCGCCACCATCGGCGAGCTGGAATTGCTCGACATGCTCACTGATCCCGATGCCATGGTCATCGACGCCCGCACGGTCGACTGGCACGCCGAGGAAACCATTCCGGGCTCACTCAACATTCCCTACACCGAAATCGCCGGACGTCTGGATGAACTCGGCTGCGTCGGCAGCAGCGCAACATGGGATTGCAAGGATGCCAAAAGCGTTGCGCTTTATTGCAACGGCCTGTGGTGCGGCCAGTCGCCCACCGCCATCCGCGCCATGCTGCGTGAAGGCTACCCGGCGGAGCGTATTTTCTATTATCGCGGCGGCATGCAGTCCTGGAAGATCCTCGGCCTGACCACGGTCGAAGGCGGGCTGTAAACATTTCGGGCTCAAGTGAAGTTCACTTGAGCCCGAAATCGGCAGTTTCACATTGCAGAAGCGGCCAACCCCTCGGAAAAACGCCTGAATGCCGGTCTGCGCATGGCGCATGGCGCATGGCGCATGACGTGAAATTCGGTCTGCCGCCTTTAGCGGTGCATCCTGCGCCGACCAAGCACGGGCCGCGTGTCCATGCGCGCGCCGCAATGTGATCCGCTTTCAACGCGGCAACCGGCCCTCGAAACGCCTCAAACCGCCGGCGAAACTTCTCGCGCGCGGAGTTCAGTGTGGGTAAAGCTCATCACAGCCCCGGCCCCGGGTCCACCCCGGCATGTGCAACGCGGCACACATCACGCGCCGGGCGGGCATGTGCGGCCCGTCCTCCAAGGAAGACCGGGCCGCCCCGATGCCTGTTCAGGGCTTGATATAGGTGTAGCCCATTTGCTGAAGCCGCGAGAGTTCGGCTACGCCGCTGGGGACGATATCCTCCTTGAACACATCGAACAGATCGTTCTCATAGCTGATATTGCGTCCTTCAAGGGTGTTGTTGCAGACATTGATCTCCACATTCTGACCCTTGAGCCCCAGAACCTGACCCTGCAAGGCCTCGTTCGTCTTGGCATGGGCCAGCAGACCCAGGCCGTTGCCATGCAACACCAGTTTGATGTCAATGTTTTCGGCGCCAACCGCGTTGATGTGGTTTTGAATGTTGATCAGCGCGCCGCGATAGGCCTTGTCGGCGTCGCCGCCATCGTAATTGATGTGATAGACCACCTTCTGCTTGCCGTATCTGTCATTGGCACTGGCATTGCCGAACACGGCCAATGCCAGGGAGATCGTCAGTGTAACAGCGGTGAGTATTCTGGTTGAAAGTCGCATTGTGTCCTCCCGGGAAAGTCTTTGCTGCATGAGGCTGATAATCAGCCTCATGCAGCAAATTGTCGCATGCGGGTCGCCTGAAATTAACTGGAAGGAATGCGGGTTTCAGCCGCCGTCACCCTGGGGAAACCCCTTGGTCATACCCCAGCCGGGTGGCAATCTGCACCAGATGGGCCATGGTTCCGGCTTGGGTTTTCTGCAGCAGATTCGTCCGGTGAAACTCCACCGTTTTCGGGCTGATCCCGAGCACGCCTGCAATGGCGCGTGTCTGCTTGCCGCCGCAAATGAGCTGCAGGATCTCCCGCTCCCGCAGCGTGAGACTTTTCATCTTGTCCTCGTATTGCTGGAACCCGGCGGGCGCGCGAGGATCGATATCGGTTGCCCGGTCCACCGGCAAGGCCGCGCCGCGGCGGGAATAGGCCATCGCGAACGCCAGCGCCGCGAGCACCGCAAATACTGCCAGCGGCACAAGCGAATAGGAAGCGGCAGACACCGGACCCGCAACGGGTGCGGCCAGCCGCGCTTGATACGCGCCGACCAGCTTTCGGGTGCTTTCGTAAGACAGCGGCGCCGACCACAGATCGCGCAACCCGTATTTCGCCGATATTTCAGGGTCCTGGCTTTTCAAAAGCGCGGTCAACACCTGCTCGCACATCCTCTTCTCCACCGAGGGCAACGCGGCGAAGGGCCATTCGGCAAACAGCGGGCTGCTCACCTGATAGGGAAACCCGTCAAACTGCTGCGCATTGAGAACCCGAAAATCATCCAGCTCTATCTTGCCTTCGCCGGCCAGAATTTCCAGAAGACCGCCACGGATGATACCGGCGTCGACCTCCTTGCGCGCAACGGCGGCGATCACCTCGTCATGCGGAAAGCCCAGAAACCGCAGGGAGGCAAGATCGCGAAACGCATCGACGCCCTGCAACTGCATCTGGCTCCAGGCAACCTGAAACCCACCAAAGGCATCGGGGCTGATCGCCGCCAGCCTTGTGCCCTTCAGGTCATTGAGCGACGCAATCGGGCTGTCGCTGGCGACGATGATCGCGGTGCCAAATTGCGACAAATGGGAACCGGAGATGTCCGCCCAGCGCTCCCGCGTGGCAATGACACTCAAATCATGCCGGTCGGCCAGCGCCACGTAATGACCCGGATTGGTAATCAGGAAGTCGAGCCGGCGGGCTTCGATCTCGCCCTGGACCGACGCCAGCGTCACCGGCACCAGTTCGAACCTCCAGCCGTCAATGCTGCCGGTCAAATAATCGGCGAGCGGCCGCCACTCGACCATCGCGGCGGCGTTGCCGCGATAGGCCAGCACGCCGATATGGGCGACCCGCTCGCTTTGGACCGCGTGATTGCCGGCGCCTGTTTGCGCAAGGCTTTCGCCAATGGACAAACAGGCCCACAGCGCCACAAGCGCGCCAATCAACCGCCTGGTCAGATGCAAGATAGTTTCCTCCCGGGAGACATCTTACATATGCAAACCCATGAATACCATTGCCCCGGAAACAAAGCCGGGGAAATCGCAACCCCTCAGAAAAACGCCTGAATGCCGGTCTGCGCCCGGCCCAGAATCAGCGCATGCACATCATGCGTGCCCTCATAGGTGTTGACGGTTTCAAGGTTCTGCGCGTGGCGCATGACGTGATATTCGGCCTGAATGCCGTTGCCGCCGTGCATGTCGCGCGACTGCCGGGCAATATCCAGCGCCTTGCCGCAATTGTTGCGCTTCATGATCGAGATCATCTCCGGCGCAAACCGGCCCTCGTCCATCAGCCGGCCGACGCGCAGCGAGCCCTGCAAGCCAAGCGCGATTTCAGTCTGCATGTCGGCAAGCTTCTTCTGGAACAGCTGCGTGCCGGCCAGCGGCTTGCCGAACTGGTGCCGGTCAAGACCATACTGCCGCGCCCGGTGCCAGCAATCCTCAGCCGCGCCCATCACGCCCCAGGAAATGCCGTAGCGCGCCCGGTTGAGACAACCGAACGGGCCTTTCAGACCCGAGACATTCGGCAGCAGCGCCTCTTCGGAAACCTCGACATTGTCCATGACGATTTCGCCGGTGATCGAAGCGCGAAGCGACAGCTTGCCGCCGATCTTCGGCGCTGACAGGCCCTTCATGCCTTTTTCCAGCACAAAGCCGCGAATCTGGTTGTCGTGCGCTTCGGATTTGGCCCAGACCACGAACACATCGGCGATCGGCGCATTGGAAATCCACATCTTCGAACCATTAAGCACATAGCCGCCGTCAACCTTCTTGGCGCGGGTCTTCATGCCGCCCGGATCGGAACCGGCATCCGGCTCGGTCAGGCCGAAGCAGCCGACCCATTCGCCGCTGGCAAGTTTCGGCAGATATTTTTGCCGCTGCTCTTCGCTGCCGTAAGCCTGGATCGGATACATCACCAGCGAAGACTGCACGCTCATCATCGAGCGGTAGCCCGAATCGATCCGCTCGACCTCGCGCGCCACCAGCCCGTAGGCAACGTATCCGGCTTCCGCCCCGCCATAGATTTCAGGCACGGTGATGCCGAGCAGGCCCGCCTGCCCCATCTCCGAAAAGATGTCACGGTCGGTAACCTCGTTGAGATAGGCGTCCGTGACCCTTGGCATCAGTTTGTCCGCCGCGAACGCTGCCGCCGAATCCGCGATCATCCGTTCTTCATCCGTCAGCTGATCAGCTATCAGGAACGGATCGTCCCACTGGAACATGGATTTGGTCGAAACGGCGGGGGAAACGGACATTGCAAAAACTCCAAATTGAACCAGGGGGCAGCGATCCGCCCCTTTCGGGGGCACATTACAGCCTCGTTGTTCTCTTTAACATGGATATTTCGGGATACTATAGGCTTAAAATGTTTTCCGCCCGTCGGCGCGGTATCGCCTCTTAAGTTCACACCGAGGTCGGCGGCTCCATCACTTCCCACAGCGCGATCAGTTCACGGCCAGAGCCTGCCGCAAGTGGCGCCACCAGCCGTGCCAGCGACAGGCTGTGCCCGCCATGAAACCATGATGTGGTTTCGAAATAATCCGGAATCCCGCTCTCGAGCGTCTCCTGAAAGGCGGCGATCACGCGCTTGACGCTGCGCGGCGGCACCGCTTCCACCACTGGCCTGTCCTTGACCGGCGGACCGAAAGGCCATTTTTGGTGATCCGCCAGATCGCGCCAGTGCAACTCCTGATCCGGCCCTTCAACGCAGATCCGCGCCAGCAGCGGGAAATCCGCACTGAGCTCGGTGACATCGAAAAGCGACGCATCGGGCAGTTTTCCGTCGGCTTTCTCCAACCAGATCTCGTGAAATCTGCGAATGCGCTCAGGTGCATGTCCGGGCAATTCAAAGCTGGAAGGAGGTGGAGAAGCGTTCATGCGAAAAAAACTCATACCAATGCATTTCAAGCAACCAGCATAGCTTTGTTCTCGACAGCGTCGCCACTTCAGCGTTTACTTGTCGCGCCGAACTCTTAACCTCGGACGCCAAATTCATGAGAACGACACAGGCAGACCAGTTCGAAGTTGCCGCCGGCCTGGCCTCCGGCATCAGTCGTTATGCGGCCAGCCAGGGCATCGATGCCGACCCGATTGCCCACGCCTGCGGTCTGGATCCCCAACGCTTCGATGTCTTCGGCGAGCGGGTCAGCCTCAATCGGGTTTGCCGCTACATGGAGGCACTGGCTCTGATCTCCGGCGATGACGTGTTCGGGCTTAAATCCATAGCCGGGTTCGAGAGGGGCGCATCGGGTCCGTTCGGTTACGCCATGATGAATGCCCCCACCCTGCGCGATTGTCTGGTGTTCATGGGGCGCAATCTCAACAAGATAAGCGAGACCAGCATTTGCACGCTGGAGTTCGGGCCGCGCGCGGCGCATTTCGAGTGGACCTATTCTCCGCTGATCCTGCATCGCGATCAATTCGTGGATCTGGGAACCGCACAGACCTTCAATCATCTGCGCGCCATTCTCGGCGACGACATCAGTCAGATACGTGTTGAACTGGAGCGGAAGAAACCGATAAGTACAAATTTACACAAACAGTTACTATCTCCCAACGTGAGTTTCGGCGCGCCGGTCAACTCGCTCATTCTGCCCAAGGAAATTCTTGGCAGAACCAATGACCAGGCAGATCCGCGGTTGTTCGCCATGATGGCGCAGCAGATGGAGGCGATTGCGCTACACCGCACCGACATCCTTGATCCCGTGTCTGCCATTCGGCTTCATGTCGCAGAAAATCTCTCAAGTAGTACACTCACCCTGGCGCTCGAAGCCGAAAGGCTTGGCATGAGTTCCCGCACGCTGCAGCGCCGGCTGACGGAAGCCGGAACCAGCATGCAGGCAATCGTCGATGAATGCCGAAAGGAAATGGCCGGGCGGTTATTGCTCGAAACCGACAACACACTTTCCAGCATAGGTTACAAACTCGGTTTCTCCGCACCCGCCGCCTTCACCCGGTCCGCGATCCGGTGGTTCGGCATGACGCCGAGTGATTTCCGGCAAAAGCACCGCAGCACGACCTGAGCCGCATCCGGTCTGAACCGGCGCACGCTATGCGTTCATTTTCCGTTGACCGATCCAGCCATCAATTTTGGCGCGCCGTGTGAAGGCGGTCGTTCGCAGGACAAGGCATAACCGCTCCAACATATCACACACATTCCGGTGTCGCATCACGGCGGGCTTTTGGCCACGCCGCATTGCCCGGTTTACTGGCATCACGGCAGACTTCCCGCCTTGAAAGGACAGCATGATGGATCTTGGAAACGAACGCGGATCTCTTCCGTTGACCCGAACCGAAATGAGGTGCCTTCGCAAGTGCGCGGAAGGACTGAATGACACGGAAATCGGCGCCGGGCTGGAACTGACAGCCGGCGAAGTTGCCTCGGTGCTCTCTGTGGTGATGTTGAAGCTGCGCGTTCCCAACCGCATGGCCGGCGTGGCCAAGGCCGCAAGGCTTGGCTACCTGGGAACCGAACGCGACTGATTCGAACGAGAAACCGCTGCCCACTTGCCTTAAGGGGGCGGGATTGGGTCCGAGGCGCGGTTTTTCCAGGGTGTCAGCCCGAGCCTGGCGGGGCTCGGGCTGACGTCCACACTCCCGGCGGCCACCTCGCGCCACTAACGCGCGACGCGGTCAAACGGGTTCAGGTGACGCGCGTCAGCCTTTTTATCTTACAGGTCGTTGTCGCCAAACCGCTGCACCTTTTTGCGCAGCATGCCTCAGAGCCAGGTCTCGTAGTCCGACACCAGCAGGTGCCTGGGTCTTTCGTCTTCGATAATGGTCGAAAATCGTCCGATCGGTTCGCGAAAGACATTGTCGGTGAGATCGTCGTTGACGGTCGAAACCTCGCCGATCAGCACATCTCCGCCTTCTCCCCAGAACGCATGCCAGACGCCAGGCATTAAGGTGACGCTCTCACCCGGCTCCAGCTTGAGCAATCCCCCGGCCTCGAATTTACGCACAACGCCATCGGTGTGAACCGAAACCTCCGAGGACAAATCGACGGACCCGTCTTCGGTGGAGGCGAACAGTTCCAGCACCAGCTTGCCGCCGCCGCGATTGATGATGTCCTCGGCCTTGATGTTGTGCCTGTGCATTGGCGACACCTGATCCTTGCGCGAGATCATGATCTTTTCCGCGTAGAGCATGCCCTCGCCCCTTGCCAGATCCGCAGCAGATCCGTTTCGCACGGTAAACAGGAACAGGCCCAGATCCTCGAAATTTCCCTGTCCGTAATCGGTGATGTCCCAGCCCAGCCTGTTGGCGCGGATATTGCCGGCGTCAGTGCTGGTGCGGGCACGCAACTCCTCCGGGCTCCAATAGGCAAAAGGCGGCATGACATATCCGAAGGAGCGGATGAACCGGTCGCTCTCCTCAAGGATTTCGTTGATCTGGCTACGTTCCATATTGTCCTCCACCGCCGGGACCGGCTCTCAAATCGATTATATCAAGACCTAGAACCTTGTCCGGTGCATTGCAATTGCGCCCGGCATACTTTCGGTCTATGCGCACTGGGGAAATTGTTACAAAAGCAACGAACAGGAAGTGATCTCCGGGAATGAGTTCGACCCGCCGGCCACATACGGATATTTCGGAAAACCAGCCCCTGGCACTTGAAGGGTTCCTGCCTTACCGCCTGGCGCGCGCGGCGGAAAATGTCAGCCGGCAGTTCGCCGCGCTCTACCGCCAGCGCCACGGCATGACCCGGCCCGAATGGCGTACACTGGCCACGATAGGACAGTTCAACCGGATAACCGCGACCGAGATCGGCCTGCATTCCTCCATGCACAAGACCAAGGTAAGCCGGGCAATCAGGACACTGGAGGGCCGAGGCTGGATTGCCCGTCAGGTCGACAGGACCGATCGCCGGGTCGAGCATATTGAACTGACGCGCGAAGGCCGGCAATCCTACATGGAGCTTGTCAGCCTCGCCCGCAGCTATGAAGCCAAGCTGGTCGCCACACTCGGAGAGGCCGCTGCAAAGCAGCTCTCCGTCGGCATTAGCGCCATCGAAACCCGGCTCGATCCAGCCGGCTCTGATCCCGACGCCTGACCCTCAGTGGCGAGGCTGGTGATGCGCATCATCCGCCTCAACCCTTGAGCTGGTTTCATTGTGCAGCTTCCACCAGCTCCACCCGAATGTCCGCTATCTGAACACCAGCGCCACCACCGGACGTATCAGCCCAAATACCGATGAAATCCCGTCCCGGTTTTTGCTGACGCTTCGGCACGTCGTATTCAAAACTCCAACTTTTGAGCCCGGCATCAAGTTGGTATTTGTGCCAGCCACTGTTGCCAACAGCCGCGGTTGAATAAGCGACAGCAAACTCCTGTGACATCTGGTCTGAAACAGGCTCGACATCGAGAATTACCCGGATCCTCCGACCGCTGGCCTGATCTTCAACATCTGGTTCCAGTACGACAAATGCCCCGCCGGTCGTGCCGGCGCTTGTCGGGTTCTTCGCTGTCGAATACACGGAAAACGACGTCTCGCCGGGCGCGCGCTCGATGCGATTGTTCTTGCCTGGCCCAATGGTCGTGCCCGTATCGAGTGCAAAAAGTGGTTGTTGCGTGAAAAATGGAAACAACCCCGCGCTCAAACCAATGGTCACCAGGATAATCGCGGCAAACGCGATGACGGCCATGATACCGCGCATCCCGCGCAATTGCGTGGGTATCGCCGGTTTGGCCGGATCGTTAGCGCCGGACGGGCGCGATGTGTTCCCAGTGAGATCGGCAGGGGCAGGTTGCGGGATATCATGGCTTGATAGCTGTTTGCGCGCATCAGCAAGCACATGATCAAGTCTGATCTGAAAGTCGCGACGAACACCGTCATCGACCTCCCGTTCGTCAAGCCAACGGTTGATTTTCGAGACTGCCTTTTGCAATCCGGCTTCCATCCCCTCAGGGTGAGCCCGTGCAACGGCAACAATTTTTTCCAGCAACGGTGATTCACGCATTTCCTTGGATATACCCGTTTCATTGCAACTCTACCAGAGCAACGTCCACAAACGCACAGTCGGTCGTTGGACTGACTGAAGGGGAGTTTTCTACTTTTCTTTTACTAATGATTTGGCAAGGCGCGAAGATGACGGGGAGCCTGAGCCTTGACCTGCGTCAGCCGCAGCCAGGTGAGGGGAAGTTGCGCGTGATTATCCACCCCATGGTCCATGATGCGCGCCATTCCCATCAATCCGCTCGAAGCCGTGCGCACCGAAGAAATCGCGTTGCGCCTGAATGAGGTTGGCCGTGCCGCGCGCGCGGCGGTAGGTGTCGAAATAGCCGAGCGCACTGCCAAGCGCCGGAATCGGCATTCCGTTCAGAGCCGCTTCTGCTACGATTCTGCGCAGGCTCGCGTCGGTTTGCTCGATCATGGTTGAAAACGCCGGCGTCAGCGTCAGGTTTGGCACCTCGGGATCCTTGGCGAAAGCAGTGGCGATCTCGCCCAGAAACCGCGACCTGATGATGCATCCGGCCCGCCAGATCCGCGCAATTGTCTGCATCGGCAGGTTCCAGCCAAACTCTTCGGACGCCGCCGCCATGACCGCGAAGCCCTGCGCATAGGCGGCGATCTTGCCGGCAAGCAAGGCGTTCTCGAGGTCATTGACAGCCTCCTGTCCATCGCGGCGCTCCTGTTGCCGCGGCAGTCCGAAGCGCTTTTCGGCCCGCGATCTCTGGTCGCGCATCGCCGAAAGACTGCGTGCCGCCACCGCCGCCTCGATTGCCGTTGCGGGCACGCCCATCATCTGGCTTTCGATCACCGACCAGCGGCCGGTGCCCTTCTGGCCGGCGGCATCGACAATGATATCGACAATCGGAAGGCCCGTCGCCGCATCGTGGACCCGGAGAACCTCGGCGGTGATATCGATCAGGTAGGAATCGAGCGGCCCTGTCGACCAGGCTGAAAACACCGCAGCCATTGACGGCGCATCCATCATCAGGTGATCGCGCATGACGCCATAGACTTCGGCGATCATCTGCATGTCGGCATATTCAATGCCGTTGTGGATGGTCTTGACGAAGTGGCCTGCGCCATTCTCGCCGAGCCATGCGGCGCAAGGCTCGCCCTGGTATTTCGCCGAAATCGCGGTCAGCACCGGCTCGACGCGCCGCCATGCTTCCTCTGCGCCGCCGACCATGATCGACGGTCCGTGCCGCGCGCCTTCCTCTCCGCCCGAAACCCCCATTCCGATGAAGGTCAGTCCCGACCCTTCCAGATCGGAAAAGCGGCGCATCGTGTCGCGAAAATTGGCATTGCCCGCATCGATAATGATGTCATTGGCTTGCATCAAAGGTTTCAGCGCGGCGATTTGCTGGTCCACCGGCTCTCCGGCCTTGACCATGATGATCACCGGACGCGGCGGTCTGATGGCGGCAACGAATTGCTCCAGCGTCGCGCAGGCCGTAACCCGGTCGGACAACTCGCCGGCGGAGGCGGCAAATGCCTCGGTCCGCGAAACCGTCCGGTTGTAGACCGCGACATGATAGCCATTGTCGGCGATGTTGAGCGCAAGATTGGCCCCCATGACACCCAGTCCGATAACGCCGATTTCCGCTTCAGCCATGCAAGTTACCCCTTCAGCACATTCACAGAATGACGTTGTGACCGATGCGGCGCCGGGCGGCAAGCCTCAAGCCAGGCCGCACGAGGGAGAACCAAAGATTGCGCTGCGTGAATTCGATCAAACGATGCCGCTGAAGCGACACTTGCCCCCGGCCTTTTCCGGCAGAAGTGGGCGAAGCCGTGGGTTGGATGAGCTGTCGGCCCGGATCAGTCCGGTTTCGGCTGATCATCGCCATCATCGAGAATCCGCCAGGCCGCCCCTTCGAGATCGTCGTATTGTCCGCTTTTCATGGACCACAGGAATGCCCCCAGACCCAGCGCGCCGAGAAAAAGCGCAATCGGAATCAGGATAATCAGGTTGTTCATGCCGAGGCCCCGAGACCGTGACCGGTCGTGGCGTGGGATGTCCGGCCGGGCGCGGTCTGGGCGAATTGCTCGACCCTGGTCTTGCGCCTCAGCCTCAGCGAATTGAGCACCACCAGAACCGAGGACGACGACATCGCAAGCGCCGCGATCAGCGGTGTTGCATGGCCCAGAACCGCGGCCGGCACAGCCACGCAATTGTAAAGCACTGCAAGCGCGAAGTTCTGCCTGATCAGGCTGCCGGCCTTGCGCGACACTTCAATCGCCAGCGGAACCGCCTCGAGCGAATCATGCAGGAACACGAAATCCGCCGCCATGCGCCCGACATCGGCAGCACTTGCCGGCGCCATCGAAACTTGCGCCGCCGACAAGGCCGGGGCGTCATTCAGCCCGTCACCGACCATCAGCGGCTTGCCGCCTGCCTGCGCCAGCGCCTTGATGCGATCCACCTTGCCGCGAGGCCGGACGCCGGCGACATAGTCTGTCACGCCAAGTTCGGCGGCCAGCGCCTTGACCGGTGCTTCGCGGTCGCCCGACAGGATCTCGGCACTGACGCCAAGCGCCGACAACCGCGCCACCGCCTGCGCGGCGCCGCGGCGCAATTGATCGGAAAACAGGAAAATCTCCAGGAACAAGCCGTCTTTCGACAGAACGACCTGACTGGCCTCAGCGGTCCGGGCAGTCCCCTCGTCGCGTTCATCGAGCGCGAACACGGCGCGCCCGAGCCGGTAGACATCGCCCTGCGGCGAGATCGCCTCCACTCCCTCGCCCGGCGTTTCGACGATATCGTAATCCGGCAGCGCATCGCCGGCGACATCGAAACCTGCCAGCGTCTGGCTCAACGGATGCCTGGATGCCCGGGCGATCCGCGCCGCGATTGCCAGATGTTCCGGCGCCACCGAGGCGGAATTGATCAGCTGCGGCTTGCCTCGCGTCAGGGTGCCGGTCTTGTCGAACACCACATGATCGCTCTGGGCTAGCCGTTCCATGGCGGAGCCGTCCTTGACCATGATGCCATTTTCAAACAGGCGCCCGGCCGCGATCACCTGCACCACCGGAACAGCCAATCCCAGCGCACACGGACAGGTGATGATCAGCACCGCAACCGAGGTCAGCATTGCCATGCGCCAGTCGCCGGAAACCATCATCCAGCCGATGAAAGTGCCAAGCGCCAGCAGATGCACCGCCGGCGCATAGATCGCCGAAGCGCGGTCGGCCAGACGCCGGTAGCCTGCCCTGCCGCTTTCCGCCGCCTCCATCATCGAGACCATTTCGGCCAGGAACGAATTGCTGGCGCTGCGGGTGGCTTCCAGCACCAGCGGGCCGGTCAGATTGAGCGTTCCGGCCGGCGTCAGCGAGCCTGCTTCAACCAGGTGTGGCGCGCTCTCGCCATTGACCACGGCAAAATCCATGTCCGAACGGCCCGACACAATCCGCCCGTCGACGGGGATGCGGTCGCCCGGTGCTATCGCCAGCCGCATGCCGGGTTCGATTTCGTCGAGCGCCAGATATTCGCGAGTGCCGTCATCGCGGATGACCATTGCCCCTCTGGGCGACAACCGCACCAGATTGCGCACGGCTGAGCGGGCTTTTTCCCGCATCATGTGGTCAAGCGTGCGGCCTGCAAGAAGGAAGAACAGCAATGTCACCGACGCGTCGAAATAGGCGTGTTCGCCATGGGTGATCGTCTCGTAGAGCGAGATCGCATAGGCCAGGCTCACCCCCAGCGATATCGGCACATCCATGTTGGCGCGGCCATGCCGGAGCGCGCCCCAGGCCGAACGGAAGAACACCCGTCCCGAATAAGCCAGTGCCGGCGCCGCGATCAGCGCCGAGATCCAGTGAAACAGATCCCGTGTCGCAGCCTCCGCCCCCGACCAGACCGAGACCGAAAGCAGCATCACATTCATCGAGGCGAACCCCGCCACCGCGAGCGCCTTGAGCAGTTCACGCAATGCCGGGTCGCTGCTCTCGTCAGCGCCACCGGGCAAATGCGCCGGATATCCCAGCGACTTCAGCTTCTCGCCGAGCGCGGTCAGCACCGCCTCGGGATGATCAGCCCCGTCCCTGCCTGCATCCCTGTCCTTGAAAACCACCGACACACGGCGGGTGGAGAGATTGACGCGCGCGTGATCAATGCCGCGGGTCCTGGGAAGCTCCTTCTCCAGCAGCGCGATGCAGGCGCCGCAATGAACGCCGGGAACGATCAGATCGACCTGCCGCAAGCCGTCACCGAGCGGGCGGCTCGACAGCCACATTTCCTCGGCAGACGGTGCTTCCGATTTCAGCGCCTCAAGTTCCGCAGCGCTTTCCGTACCCGCCGCGCAACAGCTCACGGTCTCATGCTCCCGTCGGCCTTGACGTGGAACCTGCGTCCGCGCTTGTACAGCGTCTGGCCGTCCCTGGTCGCCGTCACCGTGGCGATCCATTCGCCTTCCGCAAGTTCGCCAGCGCCCCGGTAGACCCCGTCGCTCCCGCGCAGCAGAACCATCTCGCGGTCCTGATGCTCGCCCACCGGGCGGCGCAATTGTGCGACCATGCTGTCGGCCAGCGCCGGATTTCCATCGGCATCGATGAAATCGATCGCAAGCCCGTCGACATTCGGCGTCAGCTTGATCTGATACCCCAGCGCGGCGATGGCCCGGGATTCAGCCGCCTTGGTGTTGAATTCCTGGCTGGCCACGTAAGTATTGGGCACAACCAGACCGCTCCAGGTGGTGATCGCGAACCGCGCCATCACCAGATTGACCGTAATGATCACGCCGAAGAACGCCACCATAGTCGCCAGCATGTGCTTGCCGGTAAATTCCTTGGGCTGGAATATCGCACGGATCATTTGCATCACTTCGTCTCTGGCACATGGAAGCTGGCGGTATAGCTGTCCCGTTCGAAGCTGGACCTGTCTTCAGCAACGATCCGGAACGTGGCGGTCCCGGACGCCAGGAATTCTTTCGGTTGGCTCACATTGACCCTGAGTTCACGCAGCCGGTCGGGTTCGACCGGAATCGCGAAGGAAACGCCGGCGGGCTGATCGATGCCGGGGATCTTCATAGTAGCACCCGGCAGGCCTTCGATCGACAGAAAGATCACCCGCGGTTCCGGAATCATGTTGAGTATCTTGACCGAGTAGCCATTGCGGATGTCGCCGTTGGATTCGAGCACGAATTGCGGGTTGCGGTCATGCAGCACATTGACCTCAAGCCGGTCACGCGACAACAGCGCAACCACAAGCCCGATGCCGACCGCGGACCACACGCCCATATACAGCAACGACCGCGCGCGGAAAATGATACGCCAGTTGAAATGCTTGACCTGATCGATAAAACCGCCGTTGGCAGTGCGCACCCGGCGAGGATCAAGGGCGCCGGTTTCGGGAACGGTGGCCAGCGCCATGTTGTCGGCATAATCGGCCAACGTCGCATAGGAAATCAGCCCGCGTGGCCGGTCCAGCTTGTCCATGACGCTGTCACAGGCATCAATGCACAATGCGCAGGTGATGCACTCCAGCTGCTGGCCATCCCTGATGTCGATGCCCATCGGGCAGACGGCGACGCAGGCATTGCAATCCACGCAATCGCCCTGGACCAGCCCTTGTGCCGCGGCCTTCTTGGCGTGACGGCCACGCGGCTCACCGCGCCAGTCATTGTAGGTCACCACCAGCGAGCTTTCATCGAGCATCGCAGCCTGGATGCGCGGCCAGGGGCACATGTAGATGCACACCTGTTCGCGCATGATCCCGCCGAAGGTATAGGTCGTCGCCGTCAGCACAGCCACGGTGATATAGGCCACCGGCGCGGCATTGCCGGTGACGAAATCCATCAGCAGGGTCGGCGCGTCGGCAAAATAGAAGATCCAGGCGCCACCGGTTGCGACCCCGATCAGGATCCAGATTGCATGCTTGAGCAACCGCTTGGATATTTTCGACACCCCCCACGGCGCCTCTTCAAGCTTCATGCGCTTGTTGCGGTCGCCTTCGATGGCGCGCTCGACAACCAGGAACAGGTCAACCCAGACCGTCTGCGGACAGGTGTATCCGCACCAGGCCCGCCCAACCGCGGAGGTGATCAGGAACAGGCCGAAGCCGGCCATCACCAGAAGACCGGCGACGAAGAAAAACTCCTGCGGCCAGATCTCGATGAAAAACAGATAGAAACGCCGGTTTGCAACATCCAGCAGCACCGCCTGGTCCGGGGCGAACGGACCCCGGTCCCAGCGCAGCCAGGGCGTGATGTAGTAGATCCCCAGCGTTACCAGCATCACCAGCCACTTGAAGCGCCGGTAGCTCCCCTCCGCGCGCTTGGGGAATATCTTCTTGCGCGCTTCATAAAGCGGCTTGCGCTTCCAGGCGGCATTCACCGCCTCGGCCTCGATGTGTTCGATCTGGTCGAGTTCTTCTGCGACGTCAGGGGACGTTTGCGTGTTCATATTTCAGGCACCGTTGATTTGGACCGCACAATGCTCCC
>NZ_JBDWHW010000265.1:0-7001 GCF_039975035.1 Hoeflea sp.
GCCTGGGTGATCGAGCCCATGCCGCCGCGGGCAAAGCCCCAGGCGCCGATGGCTCCGTCGACCTCTCCCATATAGTGGTGCAGCAGCACGTAAGCCGTGCCGGGGGAATAGGGACCCAGGCCGGTGCCGATGATGCCGGAGCCGGCGATATAGGCCTTTATCATCGGGGTTTCGAAATACTGGTCGAGATATTCGGCGATCGACATGGTCCAGAAGCGGACAGTTTCGGCCATTTCGCGGGCGCCGAGATTGTGAAACCGCTTGAGGATGAAAAGCAGTTCCGAGATGTCGCGCGGTTTGAGCGACGCCGGGTCAGGTGCGGTGCGCAACAACAGCGGCTTGATGAACTTGCACTGGCGCATCACCGCGCGGGAGTAGCGCACATAGCCATCGGCATCGCGCGGCGAATGGCGGATCAGTTCCCGGCGCAGCGCGTCATGATCGGACATGTAGGCAAAATATTCGCCCCTGGAGTTGAAGACGCCGCCGCCTTCATAGGGGATCACCTGCAGACCATGTTTGGGAAGTTCCAGCGCACGGATGATTTCGGGCCGCAGCAGGGAACAGACATAGGAGCAATTGGAATAGGTCCAGCCCGGCGTCAGCGACAGGCTGACCGCGGCACCGCCGACGTGGTCTTCCTTCTCAACGATCATCGTCTTCAATCCAGCCCGGGCCATGAAGCAGGCGGCGGTGAGACCGTTGTGGCCGGCTCCTACGATGATCGCGTCATATTTCATGGACCGTCCCACTATGGATAAAAACCAAGGCTAGAATAAACTGAGCGTTCAGTCAAAAAAATTGTTCTGTAAACTTTCCATGCCCTGCGTTAGATAAGGCACATGTCACAACCAGCGATCGCCCAGAAGATTTCCCCGACAAGCCTGCGCACACAAGCTCGCGTGATCGATGCCGTGGTGGACGTGGTTGCCCAATGTGGCATCAGCGGCACCACATTCGCCAATGTTTCGGCGACGGCGGGCGTGTCCCAGGGCGCGCTGGTGTTTCATTTCAAGACCAAGGAAGGTCTGCTGACGGAGACCCTGTCTCGGATGCTGCAGGAATACGAGCAAGCCTGGAGCGCGGCCTTCGCCTTGCCCGATCCGCTGTCACGAATCCTGGGCCTCGTTCAGGCCGATTTCAAGCCGTCGATCTGCAATCGCAAGAAGCTGGCCTTGTGGTTTTCGTTCTGGGGCGAGGCCGGCGCGCAGCCGCTCTACAAGAAAATTTGCGTCGAGGCCGAGGATGCGCGCCACCAGGCCATGCTGAGTACATGCCGGGAACTGGTGCAAACGACCGGCGGTCCCGATCCTGTGCTGCTGACCAACTCGATCGATGCCTTTACCGATGGGTTGTGGCTGCAGATGCATATTCAAAGCCAGCCGATCACACGGACCGAAGCACTGGAGTGGGCCTTGGCGCATTTGCGCCTTCTCATTCCCCATCACGCCGAGCATATCTGAACCTTTCCGCGATTGTTGCGTCTGCAACCTGGCATCGCTGATCTGACCGTCTGGACGACTGTCCAAAAGCTCAGGCCGGGCGAAATCGAGTGTCGAAAGCTCCTTCAGTCGTGCACCGCCGGCGGCACTTTCTCCGCCTTGGAATTGATCCGTCCGTGGCCGTCTCATATTTCACTATTGAATGAACGTTCAACAAACTTGTTGCAAAATCGTTGCTTAGCGCCAATAATTCGGGGCAATCGATTGAGTGAGGAACACCATCCATCATGACAGATGGCATTGCCGATGTGACAACAAAACTGCAATCCGGCGATCAGGCGGACGACGCCGCGCCGGAATACGACGATACCGCGATCCGGTTTCTCGAGGCGCTTTGGGGGGAGGGCTTCCTGTCGCCGGGCGGTCGGGATGAAGTCCGCCGTGTGGTCAAGGATCTCGATTTTACGGGCAAGCGCGTGCTCGATATCGGCTGCGGGTCGGGCGGCATCACCCTGTTTCTGGCGAACGACTACAGCCTGGCAAACATTACCGGTTTCGATGTGGAGCAACCGGTTGTCGATCTGGCAACGCGGCGCGCCGCCGAGCAGGGGCTGTCGGGCAAGGCCAGCTTCGTGCGCGGCGATCCGGGGCCGCTGCCTTTCGCCGATCAGAGCTTTGATATTGTCTTCTCCAAGGATGCGCTCATTCACGTGGCGGACAAGGAAGCCCTGTTTTCAGACATTTTCCGTGTGCTCAAACCCGGCGGCCGGTTTGCGGCCAGCGACTGGTTGACATCGCATGACGGGGAACCGTCGGAAGCGATGCGGAGCTATCTTGCGGCCGAGGGGTTGAGTTTCGGCATGGCGTCCGCCGCCCGCTATGAAGCGGCGATGGCTGCGGCAGGCTTTCGCGATGTCCGGACCATCAACCGGAACGCCTGGTATCGTGACCTGGCGCGGGGCGAACTGGAACGTCTGAAGGGACCGCTTTATGCTCCCGTCGCCGAAGCCGTCGGAGCCGCCTATGTCGACAAGAACATCAAGACCTGGAGCGCCATGCAGACGGTGCTCGACAGCGGCGAACATTGTCCGACCCATGTGTTCGGCATCAAGCCTGATGAGCAACCAACTGAATCAAAAAGGAAAAGACCCTGAGCGAAGGATACAAGGATGAGAGCGCTGCGCCGGCCACGCCGGCGACGGAGGCCAGACGCCGGGAACCCAAGGCGCTGCGCCGGGAGCAATTGATCAACGCCACCATCGATTCGCTGGCCAAGCGGGGATATGCCGCCACGACGCTGGCGGATGTGGCCGATGGCGCCGGGCTGTCTCGCGGGATCGTCAATTTTCATTTTGCCAGCAAGGAAAACCTGCTGGCCGAAACCATCAAATATCTGCAGGACGAGTATACCGCTAATTGGCAGGCCATGATCACAAAGGCCGCTCCCGACACCGCGTCGCAATTGCTGGCCATGGTGACGGCGGACCTCGACAGGAAAATCTGCACGCACCGCAAGCTTGCCGCCTGGTTCGCGCTGATCACCGAAGCGAGGTCAAAACCGGCCTATCATGAAATGGCATGGGAGCGGGACGCCAAATACCGCGCCACTCTGGCGTCAATCTGCGTGCAGGCCAAGCAGGAGGGCGGATATGCCTTCGATCCGCAGAGCACGGCTGACGCGATTTACGCCATGCAGGAAGGCCTGTGGCTCCGGATGATGCTGTTTGCACGCGCTTACAAGCGCGAAACCGCGCTCGGCGTCATTCTCGACACACTTTGCACGATATTTCCAAAGCACTTCGCTACCGGCGGCGTGACATTGAAAATCAATGAAAATAACCAATAGAGGAGTGAACACTAATGCAGAAGAACCTATCCCGAGGCCTGATTTCCAGTTTCGCCATCGCCTTGACACTCAGCGTTGCCCCAATGGCCGCGTTCGGTGCTGATGGGGAACTCACCGTGTTCGACTGGGCGGGCTATGAAGACCCGGCGTTTCATCCGGCCTATGTCGAAAAGTACGGGGATTCACCGACCTTTGCCTTCTTCGGCGACGAGGAAGAAGCCTTCCAGAAACTGCGGACCGGGTTCAGGGCCGATGTCGGGCATCCTTGCTCGCAAAGTGTTGTGAAATGGCGCGATGCGGGCCTGCTCAAGCCGCTTGATACGTCGCGGATTCCCGAATGGGACAACATCCTTCCCGGCTTCAAATCGATGAAGGATCTGATGACCACCGAGGATGGCCAAGCCTGGATTGTGCCGTTTGACTGGGGCAATACCGCCGTTACCTACCGGACCGACAAGGTGGATGAAACCGATATCAAATCACTCAAGGCTTTTGCCGATCCGAAGTTCAAGGATCGTGTATCCATCGGCGACAATGTCGATGACGCCTACGCGCTGGCCTCGCTGGCCATCGGGTTGACCGATTGGGCCAAGATGACCGACGAGCAATTCACCGAGGCCTCGGCTTTTCTGCGTGAGGTTCACAAGAATGTCCGGCTCTACTGGACCGACAACACCGAACTCAGCCAGGCCATGGCGGGCGAGGAGGTCGATCTGGCGTGGGCCTGGAACGAAACCGCCACCACGCTGATGGCCGATGATGTACCTGTCGCCGTCAAGAAGGATACGGATGAAGGCCTGTCGACATGGGTTTGCGGCTACGTGCTTCTCAAGGATGGCGAAGGCAGCGAAGACAAGGCCTATGATTACATCAATGCCACGCTCGATCCGGTCGTCTCATCCTACATCGTGTCCGAATGGGGTTATGGACATGGCAATGCCAACGGCATGGCGGCCATCGATCCGGAAACGCTGAAAGGCGCGGGCTATGACGACGTCGCCGCATTTGTCGACAAGACGCTGTTCCAGTCGCCGGTTCCGGTGGAGTTGAAGCAGAAGATGATCGCTGAATTTGAAAAGATCAAAGCCGGATACTGATCCTTCGCCGATCAACTCAGCCTACGAAAAAGGCGCCGAAAATCCGGCGCCTTTTTCATTGGTCGCAGGGATGTTGGTCGTAGGGATGTTGGGCGCACTTATACCATTGATCCTCTAATCAGCCTTGCATGATGATGAAGGCGTCGCGGTCGTAGGTGATGCGGATGTCGGAGCCGACGGGGATGTCATCGGCGCCGAAGTCGTTGGTTTCGACGATTGCCAGGTGCTCGCTCTGGCCTTCGATGCCGACCATCAGCGACGTCATTTCGCCATAGTAGTTGCGGTCAACCACCTTGCCGGTGACCAGATGGTCGGCCGTTTCCCCCTCCCAGACAATGCGCAGGCGCTCGGGCCTGATGCCGATAATAGCGCTTGCCGGATCGGATATCGCCTTGCCGGCGAGGTGGCCGGTTATCTCTCCGATTCCCGGCAGAACGGCCTTGAAAACCTTGCCGTCGACGGCGAGCCGGGATGCGGTGAGGAAGTTCATTCCGCCAAGGAAATCGGCAACCTGCCGGGTGGCGGGATTCTGGTAGATTTCCTTCGGATCGGCGATCTGGGCGATCCGGCCCGAAAACATCACGGCGATGCGGTCCGACATGCTCAGCGCTTCGTACTGGTCGTGGGTGACCAGCACGAAGGTTATGCCGATCTGGCGTTGCAGGTGCCTGAGCTCCACCTGCATCTGTTCGCGCAGGTTCTTGTCGAGAGCCGACAGCGGTTCGTCCAACAGCAACACTTTCGGACGCATCACCAGCGCCCGCGCAAGTGCGACGCGCTGCCTCTGCCCGCCGGAAAGCTGGTTGCCCATCCGCGGGCCCAGTTCGGCGAGCTCGACCTGGGCCAGCGCCTCCTTGACCCGTTTTTCCTCCTCTGCCCGTCCCAGGCGCAACCGCTTCAGACCATAGGCGATGTTTTCCGCGACATTGAGATGGGGAAAGATGGCGTAGCTTTGAAACACCATGTTCGTGGGGCGCATATTCGGCGGGATGTCGGCCATGGACTTGCCGCCGATCAGGATCTCGCCGGAGGAGGGATTGTCGAACCCTCCGATCATGCGCAAAAGTGTGGTCTTGCCGCATCCCGATGGTCCCAGCAGCGAGAAGAATTCGCCTTCGCGGATGGTGGTATTCAGTGTGTCGAGTGCCCGGAAGGAGCCAAAGACCTTGTCGACATTCCTGATTTCAATCATCGGGGAGGCGGTCATGTTTCACCTGTGGGCGTGGCCGGACTATTTTTAAGCATGGGAAAGTCTCATCACGGGCGGATCGCCAGTTTGCGTTCCGCGCGGCGGCGGAAGAGCTCCGCCGCCGTGAGCAGAACAAGCGAAGCGGCAATCAATATGGAACCAAGCGCCAGCACATTCGGCAGCTTGGCGGCGAACCGCAATTGACCCCAGATATAGACCGGCAGGGTTGGTTCTGTGCCGCTGAGGAAGAAGGCGAGGATGAACTCGTCGAGTGAAATGGTGAAGGTTACCAGAAGGCTGGAAACGATGGAGGGGGCCAGCATCGGCAACGTCACCCGTCGCAATGTTCCCAGCGATGTCTCTCCTAGGTCGCGCGATGCTTCCTCCATGCTGGGATCAAAGCCCTCGAACCCCGAAACCAGAACGGTGATCGAATAGGGCACGCAAATCAGCAGATGCCCGAGGATCACCGTGATCAGCGACAGTTGCATGCCCAGACCGAGCATGACCACCAGCAGGGAGATGGCGATGATGATTTCCGGCAGGATCAACGGAGCCATGATCAGGCCGCTGGCGGCGCCCAGGCCGCGGAAGCGGTGGCGGGTGATGGCGCGGGCGGCGCAAATGCCGAGCACTGTGCTCAGGAAGGCGGCGCTGATGCCGACCAGCAGAGAGTTCCAGGCGGCGCCATGCATGGCCGTGTTTTCCGCCAGTCCCTCGTACCACTTGAAGGTGAAGCCGACGAGGGGCAGCTTCGGTGTGGCGGAATCATTGAAGGAGAAGATCGGCAGCAACAGCACCGGGAAATACAGGATTGCCACATATATGATCACGTAGGTCGACAGGACTCGTCCGGATGTTGGCAAGAACCTCATTTCAACAACCTCTTCAGCCCGGCGATCAGCAGCACGATAGCGCCGGCAACCATGGAGACGATCACCATGGTGCTCACCGCCAGCGCCGCGCCGAGCGGCCAATTGGACGCCTTGCCGAATTGCACCTGAATGGCGTTGGCAATCATGACGCCGTCCTTGCCGCCAACCAGCTTGGGCGTGACGTAATCTCCGACGGTAGGGATCATCACGATCATGAGTGCGGCGATAATGCCCGGCATGGTCAGCGGCAGGGTGACCCGCAGGAACCGCCGCACCGGCCCGTCGCCAAGGTCGGCGGCAGCTTCCAGAAGCGAACGGTCAAGTTTTTCAAGCGAGACGAAAAGCGGCAGGATGGCGAAAGCAGCCCAGCTGTGCGCAAGCGTTATGATGACTGCGTTGACGTTGTAGATCAACGAGGTCAGCGGCTCTGAAATCACGCCGAGATATATCAGGCCGGTGTTGAGCACGCCCTTGTAGCCAAGGATGACCTTCCACGACAGGATCCGCAGCAGGTATCCCGACCAGAAAGGTACCGTGATGACGAAGAGCCAT
>NZ_JBDWHW010000266.1:0-6849 GCF_039975035.1 Hoeflea sp.
TTACTGGGTGGTGCTTGCGGTGACGGTCCTCTTTTTTCTCGGCCTGAGGCAGGTGATCAACTCCAGCTTTGGCGCGGTGCTGGCAGGCATAAGACAGAACGAGCGGCGGATGGCGGCGCTTGGCATTCCGGTGTTCCGCTACAAGCTTTACGCGTTTGTTCTGTCGGGCATGGGCGCGGGACTCGCCGGAGCGCTGATGGCCAATGCCATGCGCTTTGCCAGCCCCGACATGATGCACTGGATGAAATCGGGCGAGTTGATGGTGATGGTCATTCTGGGTGGTGTCGGCACGCTGCTTGGCCCGTTCTTCGGCGCAGCTACTCTGCTGGTTCTCGAAAGCACGCTGTCATCATGGACAGAGCACTGGCAACTCGGGCTGGGGGCGATCCTTCTGCTTGTGGTGCTGGGCTCCAAAGGCGGGTTGATGGCGTTGCTTGGCAAAATAGGGGGCCGGCAATGACCGCAGTTCTGGAGATAGAAGCGTTACGCAAGCGCTTTGGCGGCTTGGCCGCGACCGATGGCGTCAGTCTCGAGGTGCACGCTGGTGAGATTCACGCACTGATCGGGCCGAATGGCGCGGGCAAATCGACTCTGATCAACCTGATTTGTGGCGAGATGACCCCGGATGAAGGCAAGATCAGGCTGATGGGGCGGAATCTGGCCCAGGCTTCGGTGCACGAGCGCGTGGAGATGGGGCTGGGCCGCACGTTTCAAATCACCTCGCTTCTGGAAGACATGACGGTTTTGCAGAATGTCGGCATGGCGCTGCAAGCCCGCGCCGGCGGCAATTTCCGCATCTGGGACCGGGTGGTCAAGCGGCGCAGGATCTGGGATGCGGCGGAGCGGATCATCGCAGATTGCCAGTTGGAAGAGCGCGAGACCGCCCTGGTGGCGGACCTGTCCCACGGAGAAAAGAAGCAGCTCGAACTGATGATGGCGATGGCGCTTCAACCCAGGATCATGCTGCTGGATGAACCGATGGCAGGCCTTGGCCACGTGGAAAGCCTGAAGATGATTGAGCAATTGCGCGCCCTGCGTGCGCAGACCGCGATCCTGCTGGTTGAGCATGACATGGAGGCGGTCTTTGCGCTGGCCGACCGCATTTCCGTGCTGGTTTACGGACGCATTGTTGCCCAGGGCAGTGTTGAAGACATCCGCAACGACCCCGCCGTGCGCGAGGCCTATCTGGGCGCGGAGGATGAGTTGTGCTGAGCCTTAGCAACATTTCAGCCTCCTATGGCGCAAGCCGGGTCCTGTTCGATATCTCGCTTGAATTGCGCGAAGGCGAAGTCGTCACCCTGATGGGACGCAACGGCATGGGCAAGACCACGACGATCCGCTGTATCATGGGGCTGCTTGCGCCAACCGGCGGCGAGATCCGCTTTCAGAACCAGCAGATTTCCGGCTGGGTTCCGGAAAAGATCGCCCGTTTGGGGGCGGGGCTGGTGCCCGAGGGACGCCAGATTTTCGCCACTCTGACAGTACGGGAAAACCTGGTGGCCACCGCCGCAAACCGCAGCCAGCGCGCCAACCCCTGGACACTGGAGCGGATTTACCAGCTGTTTCCCCGCCTCAAAGAGCGCCATGCCCAGTCTGCCGGGACGCTGTCGGGCGGCGAGCAGCAGATGTTGGCCGTCGGGCGCGCGCTGATGACCAATCCGAGCCTGTTGATTCTGGACGAGGCAACCGAGGGCCTTGCCCCGGTGATCCGCACTGAAATCTGGCACGTGATTGAAAAGTTGAAGGCAGAAGGGCAGTCCATCCTGCTGATCGACAAGAACCTTGCCGTGCTGAAGCGCCTGGCCGACCGCCACTACATTATCGAGCGCGGTCGTACGGTCTGGAGTGGCGGCGCGGCTGAGCTGGAGCGCGACGCACCACAGGTGCAGGCTTATGTCGGAGTCTGATGTGCGTCTGGTTCTGATCGGCTGGGGCGCCATTGGCCGCCGTGTCGCGACATTGCTGGCCGAGCGGGACGCAGCCGTAAAAATCGTGGCCGTCGGCTTGCGCGATGCCAGCCACACGCGCGATTTGCCGCCCGGCGCAGAGGTCTTGACCGATCCCGCTGAATTGGCGGGGGTTCCCGCGGATCTGGTGGTTGAGGCGGCAGGGCGCGGCTCGGTTGCCGGCTGGGGGCGCGCCGCACTGGCCGCGGGCCGCGATTTCGCGGTTTCTTCCACCTCGGCCCTTGTCGATGAGTTGCTTTTTGCCGAATTGCTGGCGCTTGCCAAAGCCAGGCGCGCGCACCTGATTATCCCGCCCGGCGCTTTGGGCGGCATTGATGCGCTCTCGGCTGCATCGCGTCTGCCGTTGCGCGCGGTGCGGCATGAAATCATCAAGCCTCCTGCCGCCTGGGCAGGCACGGGGGCGGTATCGTTGTGCGATCTGGCCAAGCTTACCTCCCCTCATACCTTCTTTGAAGGCACCGCTCGCGCGGCGGCGGATGCATTTCCGCAAAACGCAAACGTCGCGGTGATTTCGGCGCTCGCGGGGATCGGGCTGGATCATACGACAATTTCTTTGGTTGCCGATCCGGCCGCAACAGTAAACAGCCATTCGGTCACCGCGGAGGGCGACTTTGGCCGGATGGTGATCCGCCTGGACAATCGGCCCCTGGCAACAAATCCGAAGTCTTCGGAAATGACAGCGCTTTCCCTGGTGCGCCTGATCGAGACACGCGCAGGAGGGCTGGTCATATGAGCATCGCCGCTGAAGCCAATTGGCCGCGGGCACAACTGGACGCCGATTATACCGCGCGCGACAGTTGTTCACTGGAAGATTTCGAACGCACGATCGCGGCCTATCTGACACGTTCGCAGGCCGCACTCGATCTGCCCAATTCGCGGACAGATCTTGTGTTTGACGCCGCGGCAGGGTTGGGGCTGGACCTGTTCGGGACCATGCCGGGCGAGCTGCGGCCCCTGGTGATTTTCATTCATGGTGGCTATTGGCGCGGACTTTCGAAGCAGCATTCAGCCTTTCTGGCGCCCATGCTGGCGGCACAGGGCATTGCCTGCGCGGTCCCGGATTACCGGTTGGCCCCCACGGTGCGAATGACCGATATTGTCGCCGACACACGTAACGCGTTCGCCTATATGTGGCACGAGGCGGAAGCACTTGGCATCGACCGGCACCGCATTGTGGTGACCGGCTCTTCCGCAGGCGGGCATCTTGCGGCGACTTTGCTGCAAGGCGGCTGGCAGGCGTCGCTTGGCCTGCCAGAGCAGCCGATCGCTGCCGCCATGCCGGTCAGCGGCCTGTTCGACCTGGCGCCGATTGCGGCAAGCCATGTGCAGGACTGGATGCAGTTCTCTCCCGCCGAGATCGAGGCTTTCAGTCCGCTGCGCCACCTGCCCGTTGGTACGCCGCGTCTGACGATCGTGGCTGCGGAACACGAGGCGCCGGGTTTTCACCGCCAGAGCCAAGCCTATGCAAAGGCGGTTGGCGCCCCCTGCATGATCGGCGCGCGGCGGCATCATTTTGATGTGATCTTCGATCTGGCCGACGCAGACCATCCGCTGGGCCGAGAATTGCTACGGCTTGTGAGCGGTTGACGTGGTTGCACTGTCTCGCAAGCTCACCCTTTGATTCTCTTTCCTGCAGTTCCGTCTTTCGTAAAACCGCGACTTTTCGGGCTCCCTGTCGCCGGTGCCTGTTCCGCACAGGACCGAGATGACAGGTATTGCAAAGATACGACACCTGTTCGATGATTGCGGTTCGTTTATGGTCGGCGGGGTTCACAGCGCAGATGAGCGGTTCTCAAGACCAGTCTCACCACGTTGTTCGCAAGCAGACTTCCAGCGATGGAAGCTGGCTCAGCCTATCTTTAAATGGCGATAGGTCTTCACCCAAGCGCGGGCATTGGGGTGTCGTTGTCGATGCCTATGTTCCGGTGATGAATATTGCCAATAACTGCGTCGACCAGTGTCGTCTCGTCGGTGTCGAGCCAAACAATGTACGCCACGTTTTGCAGTCGCATCTCCATCTCGATCACACCGGCGCCATCGGGCATTTCCCTCGGGCGTGGCACATTGTGCGGCGGAGCGAGTATGCCTATGCGTTCAATTCGCAGCAGTTTGCTGCCGACGCCTTGCATGAAGCCGTACCGCCTGGGCGACAGCAGGCGATGGGCCGATTGACTGGCATTTTGTTGGCTGGCGCATCTCCAATCCGTTGCGGATTATGGCGCTCTCTTTCGTGGCCGGTCAGACCAGCCGTCTCGGAATTGGCTGTTCTGGAGTCTGACTTGTCTGGTTTCTGTCCTACAAAATGCAAATGGCGAACCCGCCCAAGCTGGAGATCCGGCCTATGAAGCTCCGAGGAAACTCAATCACGACCGGTCTCCGGTCGAACGCGAACGCTTGCGAACCCTGTTGGTCACCAGTGTGCTAGCGTTGGTTCTGATCGTGCTTGTCGTCTTCAACTTCGGCGGCTAAGCAAACATTTGCCTGAAACAGGGAGAGTCTCGTGACACCATTTGTCTTCAATACATCCAAAAGCATTCAGTTCGGTGCCGGACAATTGGGCAAGCTCGGCGCGCTTGCCCGGGGCCAGATTGGGACCCGGGTGATGCTGATCACCGATCCGGGCATGATCCGCACTGGCATTGTCGAACGGGCGCTTTCAGTGCTCGAAGTGGCCGGCGTTGCCGTTGAGATGTTTTCGGATGTTCAGGCGGATCCGCCCGAGGAGGTCATCCTCGCGGCAGTCGATCAAGCCAAGGCCGCCTCGGTCGAGGGCATCATCGGCCTGGGTGGGGGCTCGTCGCTGGATGTTGCCAAACTGGTTTCAGTGCTCGTGCTTGGTCAGGAAACTCTCAAGACCATGTATGGCGTCGGCAATGCCAAGGGACCACGATTGCCGCTGATCCTGGTGCCGACAACCGCCGGCACTGGATCTGAAGTTACGCCGATTTCCATCGTCACCACCGGCACCAATGAAAAAATGGGCGTTGTCTCGCCGGTCATCCTGCCCGATGTAGCACTGCTCGACCCGGAACTGACGCTGGGTCTGCCGCCGCACATCACAGCGGCAACCGGCATTGACGCCATGGTGCATGCCATTGAGGCCTATGCCTCTGCCAGCGCCAACAACAACCCTTTGTCGCGGATGTTGGCGACTGAGGCGCTGACACTGATGGGCCGCTCTGTGCTCAAGGCTGTCCATGAAGGCAGTGACATTGCCGCACGGTCTGACATGCTGCTTGGCTCGATGCTGGCCGGACAGGCGTTCGCCAACTCGCCGGTGGCTGCCGTGCATGCACTTGCATACCCCCTGGGTGGTCATTTCCATATCCCTCACGGCCTGTCCAACGCGCTGGTGCTGCCACATGTGCTGCGCTTCAATGCGGTGACAGCGCCGCAGGCCTACGCGGAATTGGCGCCCTTTGTCTTTCCGGATCTGGCGAAGCTCGAAGGTCAGGCGCGGGCGGCGGCGTTCTGCGACAGGCTCGCCGAACTTTCGGCAGCCTGCGGCCTGCAGCAGACCTTGCGGGCGATGAACATTCCGGAGGATTTCCTGCCCCGGCTGGCATCGGACGCGATGAACCAGACCCGGCTGTTGGTCAACAACCCGCGCGAACTCACCGAAGCCGACGCGCTCGCGATCTACCGCGCCGCCTACTGAAGAATTCAAGCCCGGGCTTTCGAGCTCAACACACCATAAGGGCTTATCATGAGGGGGCAATTGTCGGATCCGAGCCTGTTGGAACACCGTGCCTTCCGGGCCGGATTTGAAACCGGAGAGCGGACCTTTCCGGTTTCAATTCCGGCCACGGGCGAAAAATTCATCCAGGTCGCTGACCTCGGCGCCAAAGATGTCCGCGTGGCCATAGACGCGGCCTATGGTGCGCAGAGGGAATGGGCCACGTGGACCTGCGCAATCGGCTCAAATGGCAGGTACGGATGCGCGAGAACACCGAGAATCTGGCCAGGATCCTGACCGCTGAAGTGGGCAAGCCGCTGGCCGAGGCGCGCGGCGAAACCGCCTATGGCGCCAGCTTCATCCAATGGTTCGCCGAAGAAGGCCGTCGCATTTGCGGCGATGTCATCCCCGGTCACCAGAACGACAAGCGGATCATCGTGCTTGGCCTATCCTCTGCAACCCCGTCCAGCGCCAGGCAGGCAAAGCGCTGATCCGAATCATTTGGGGGGCCAAAACTGGACGCAGATAAGGGGTCAACTTTGTGTGCCGATTGGCACCCGAATCTCAAAAGCTGCGATACGTTGCTAGAGAACGCTCAGCTCGTGACTTATTTCAACGTCAATCTATCTGCGCTCAAAGGTCAGATTTTGCAGGGGCGAGTTCCCGGCCTTCTAGACGTAATGGTGTTCAAGATGCTCAACACGGGACGCTATGTGGTGTTCACCAATGTTGTCGGCTAAAGGACATTTTACTCGCGCAGAAATCCATTGAAACGTTGAGAAAATCTGATTTTGCGAAGCGCAATCTATTCCAAGCCCAAAGCGAGCGGCCACTGTGACGCCCAGTTAATTTCGAAACTTCCGCAAGTCCCACAACGGCGCTCTTACGAGCTGACGAATAAAAACCCATCCGTGTCATGACAAATCGGTGTCAGGTTTTGCTGTGCACATGATGGCTTCCATGCTTCGAAAATTGGGAAGGAGGAAGGAGTTACGAACGAATGTAAGAGGCGCATTTTTCTGCCTATTCGCTGTTTTATCCACGCACACCCCCGGTCGACGTTGCCCCCTTGAGTTCGAAATTCTCCCCTTCGAGTAACTTCTTGATCTTGATCCAGGCTTTTGATGCCATGCCGGGCGGCGGCGTGGCTTGGGGAGCGTCCGGGACCTGAAAAGATGTCTTCTCTGTAATCTTGAGTAGCCCGCC
>NZ_JBDWHW010000267.1:0-36134 GCF_039975035.1 Hoeflea sp.
TCCTGGGCATATTCACGTCCGACTTCATGCGCCTGGGTCCAGCCGCCATCGGTTTTCGATCCGACATAGATGAAGCAGGCCTTGTACTTTTCTTCAGCCAGTGCGCTCGTGACCGCAGTCACTGCAAGCGTTGCCGCCAACGCAAAAACAATCTTTCTCATTTCGTTCACCTCTCTGTTGCTCCTCCGGCTTTGCCGGATGGAATGGTTTGCTATATCGCGCCGTTGCGGTCGTGTCTCACCGGTCGGGTACAAAAGGTTGCCCCAGCGAAGCCGGAGTGTTCATCAGTGTCAAGCGGCGGTCACGTGAAATGATCACGAGGACCACGATTGTTGCCACATAGGGCAAGGCTGACAGGAATTGCGAGGGAATGCCGAAGCCGAGCGCCTGGGCATGCAACTGACCGATCGACACGGCGCCGAACAGATAGGCGCCGCCCAGCACGCGCCATGGCCTCCACGATGCGAACACCACCAGCGCAAGCGCAATCCAGCCACGCCCCGCGGTCATGTTCTCCACCCATTGCGGGGTGTAGACCAGCGACAGATGTGCACCGGCGAGACCTGCGCAGGCACCGCCGAACATGACCGCGAGATAGCGGATCTTGAGCACGTTGATGCCCAGCGCATGGGCCGAGGCATGATTGTCGCCAATGGCGCGCAGGGTCAATCCGGCGCGGGTGCGAAACAGGAACCAGGCGACGCCGCCGGTCAGGATCAGCGAGATGTAGAAGATCGGATCCTGGGCAAAGACAAGCCGCCCGATCAGCGGAATATCGCTCAACACCGGAATGTCGAGTCTGGCAAGCTTGATCCCGGCCGAGCCGACAAAGCTCTCCCCGATCATGCCTGACAGACCCAGCCCGAGCAGCGTCAGCGACAGACCGGTGGCGACCTGGTTGGCGGCCAGCGACAATGTCAGAACACCGAACAACAGCGAGAAGAGCGCACCTGCGGCAACCGCCGCCAGCATGCCGATCCAGGGCGAGCCGGTCAGTAATGTCGCGGCAAAACCGCAGACCGCGCCGATCACCATCATGCCCTCGACGCCAAGATTGAGCACACCCGAGCGCTCGACCACCAATTCTCCGATGGCGGCGATCAACAAGGGCGTTGCCGCTGTCATGATGGTCAGCAGAATGTTCTGGGCAATATCCATCAGGATTGACCTCCAGCCGCAGGGGCCGCTTTGCGCAGCACCAGCCGCACTTGATATTGGATCAGCGTGTCGCAGCCGAGAACGAAGAACAGGAGCAGGCCCTGGAACACCCGACCGACCTTGTCGGAGATGCCCAAGGTCATCTGCGCCGCCTCGCCGCCGAGATAGGTCAGCGCCAGCATGAAGCCCGCGGCAATGGCCCCGAGCGGACTGAGCCGGCCCAGGAATGCAACGATGATGGCGGTAAAGCCGTAGCCGGGTGAAATCGTTTCGCGCAACTGGCCGATAGCACCGGAGACTTCGCTTATGCCCGCAAGACCTGCAAGCCCGCCTGAAAGCAGGAAGGCAAAATAGGTCATTCTTTTTTGCGAGAATCCGGCAAAGCGCCCTGCCCGCGGATTGGCGCCAAGAACCCGGACCTCGAAGCCGTTGAGCGTAAAGCGCAGCATGAACCATATGATGATCGCGGCGACGATGGCCAGGAGGATGCCATAATGGGCGCTGCCCTGCGACGGCATGATTTCGGGCAACTGGGCGGCCGCGGGAAACCTTATGGACCCGGGAAAATTGTTGCCGTTGGGATCCCTGAGCACGCCGCGCGCCAGCCAGTCGAGAAACAGTTGTGCGGTGTAGACCAGCATCAGGCTTGTCAGGATCTCGTTGGTGTTGAACCGGTTCTTGAGAAAAGCCGGGATCGCACCCCAGGCGGCGCCGCCTGCCATGCCGAACAGGAGCATCAGCGGCAGGGTCAGCCATGTCTGGAAACCAGGCAGCAGTATCGGCACCAGCGAGCCGAGAATGCCGCCCATGATGAACTGGCCTTCGGCGCCGATATTCCAGTTGTTGGAGCGGTAGCAGACTGAAAGGCCGACCGCGATCAGGATCAGCGGAGCCGCCTTGATCGTCAATTCGTGGATCGACCACACTTCGGTCAACGGTTCGATGAAAAAGCTGTAGAGCGCATCGAAAGGATTCTTGCCCAGCGCCATGAACAGGATGGCGCCGGCCACCAGTGTCAGGCCGAGCGCGATAAACGGTGACAGTACGGCGAAAAGCCGCGACGGCACCGGTCGTTTCTGCAATTCAATGTGCATGGCTTGCCTCCGACGCGTGACCAGACCGGGCGGTGCCGTCGTGAAAGCCGCCCATCAGCAATCCGATCCGTTCTCGCGTCATGATCGAGGTCGGTTCCGGCGTCGACAGCCGACCCTCGTTGATGACCGAGATGCTGCTGGCAATCTCGAACACTTCGTCAAGATCCTGGCTGATGACGATGACAGCCGAACCGCTCTTGGCCAGATCGACCAATGCCTGCCGTATACGGCTGGCCGCACCTGCATCCACACCCCAGGTCGGCTGATTGACGACCATGACCCGCGGTTGACGGTCGAGCTCGCGACCGACGATGAATTTCTGCAGATTGCCGCCCGACAGTGATCCCGCCGGAGGATCGACCAGGGACTTGCGCACATCCATCGCGGAGGAAATCCGCTTGGTGGCAGAAGCCACGGGGCCGTTGTTGATCAAACCCAGCCAGCCGCCCCTCAGGAAGACCTTGCGGTCAGAAGCATAGCGCGAGAGCACCAGGTTGCCGCTGAGGTTCATGTTGGGGACTGCCGCGTGGCCATGGCGTTCCTCAGGCACGAAACTGCATCCCATGAGCCGGCGCGCGGTGATGCCCTGGCGACCCGCAGCAAGACCCGCGATGCGAATCGAATCCGGATCGGAAACCGTATCCTCACCCGAGAGCACATCGAAAAGCTCGCTCTGCCCGTTGCCAGCTACACCCGCAATGGCAATGACCTCTCCGGCCCGGACAGTCAGATTGACCTCGCTCAAGGCAACCGCGAACGGGGTCCGCGCCGGCGAGGACAGATTGCGAACCTCAACCAGCACCTCACCGGGTTCGCCCAGGCCGGCGCCGGTAATTTCGGCCACTTCGCCGCCAACCATCATGCGGGCCAGCGACGAAGGCGTTTCGTTGCGCGGGTCACATGCGCCCGTCACCTTGCCGTGGCGCAGCACTGTGGCCCGGTCACAAATGCGCTGAACTTCCTCAAGGCGATGCGAGATGTAGAGAACAGACCGCCCTTCGGCCTTGAGTTTGGCCAGGGTCTCGAACAGCTTGTCGGCTTCCTGCGGCGTCAACACAGAAGTGGGTTCGTCGAGAATGATCAGTTCGGGGTTTTGCAACAGCGCCCTGACGATCTCGATCCGCTGGCGCTCGCCGACGGAAAGGTCAGCCACATGGGCCGACGGATCCAGCGGCAGGCCATATTCCATAGAAAGCCGCCGCGCCTCGTCCGAAATCTTCTCGATGGGGACATTTCCATCCAGCGCCAGAGCGATGTTTTCAGCAACGGTCAGGGCTTCAAACAGCGAAAAGTGCTGAAACACCATGCCGACGCCCGTTGCGCGCGCCTCGCCGGGACTGCCGATCTTGACTGGCTTGCCCTTCCAAAGGATCTCGCCACCGCTGGGGTCGAGGACGCCGAACAGCATCTTGACCAGTGTCGATTTGCCTGCGCCATTTTCGCCAAGCAAGGCATGAACCTCACCCGGAGCGATCGCCAGATCAATACCGTCACAGGCCCGCAAGCTTCCGAAGATCTTGGTCAGCCCCCTCGTTTCCAGAAGCGGTATCTCGGTTTGTTTGTTTTCCACATCACCCCCTGAACTCCGCACTTTCCGGATTCGCCTAGTTTTGAGGCATTTTCCTAAAAGCACAAGAAACAAGCTTCACTATCTGGCCTTGAAATTCAAGGGATCTTTATGGTCTTCCCCATCGCTGCAATACCCGCCAAACGCAACAATTGTGCGCCGCACAAGTGACCGGCGACGGAAAATATCAAATGTTTTCATAGTCAGGTGAATTTCGATATTCAGCCGAAGACCGAAACTGCGACATATTACCAACATTATCTTGAGAGTGTTTCAACTCGCTGGGTTCTGATTCCTTGCACATCAAGGCATCAACACGGTGGTGCCGGTGGTCTTGCGCGCTTCCAGATCTGCATGGGCGCGCGCGGCTTCGGCGAGCGGATACCGTTGATTGATACCGATCTTCACTACTCCGCGCGAGACGACGTTAAACAAGGCGTTTGCCGACGCCTCGAGGTCGGCGCGGCTGGCGATGTAGGAAAACAGGGTCGGTCGGGTCGCGAACAGCGATCCCTTTTGCGACAAAATCCCGATATTAAAGGGTTCAATCGGTCCCGAAGACTGGCCGAAACTCGTCCAGAGTCCACGCGGCCGCAGACAATCGAGCGAGCCGGGAAACGTATCCTTGCCGACCGAATCATAAACCACATCGACGCCCTTGCCGTCGGTGATCTGCCTGACCCGCTCAACAAAATCCTCGGTCCGGTAATTGATCACGTGATCATATCCGTTGGCCTGGGCGAGTTTTGCCTTTTCCTCCGAACCAACGGTTCCGATCACGGTGGCACCGAGCGCCTTAGCCCACTGGCCGACGATCAGTCCGACGCCGCCGGCGGCTGCATGATAGAGAATCTTATCCCCAGGCTGAATCGCATAGGTGCGACGAAGCAGATATTCCGCGGTCATGCCCTTGAGCATCATGCCGGCTGCAACGTCGAGTTCGATCCCCTCGGGAACCTTGACGATCCTGTCGGCCGCAATCACCCGCTCACTGGTGTAGGCGCCAATCGGACCGGCGTAGGCGATGCGATCACCCTCCTTAAAAAGCGTAACCCCCTCGCCCACCGCAGTGACAATGCCGGCCCCCTCGTTGCCCGGCACCAGCGGCAAGCCGTTGGGCGCGGGGTAAAGTCCTGTGCGATAATAGACATCGATGAAGTTGAGACCCACCGCTTCGTGACGAATGCGGACTTCTCCCGGACCCGGGTTTCCGACTTCGTGATCGCGCCACTCCAGAACTTCCGGACCGCCGCATTTCGAAACGAGGATTGCCTTCATCATTTGTCTCCACTCAAACCGGTAATTCTATTTCAAGTTCAGGCTGCTGTCCGTTTGCCGAGTCGGGGGAACACTTGCATGATTCCACCAATGACGAACAGGTAACCGCCTGTCACCATAACCGCCCACATCAGCCAATCGGGACTGCGGAAATGCAGCAGCAATGCATAGGCGGACAGGACAGACCAGATCGTAAAAATTGTCAGGTTGAGCGGACGAAGCCGCACCACCCGCACCGGATGCAGGAAGTGAATCGGCAGAAACGTCATGGCCACGGCTGCCAGCACAATCAGGAAGGCAACGATTTCGGAGGCGTTGATCACAAACAGTGTGAAGACCAGCATGTTCCAGGCCACGGGAAAGCCGGAGAAGAAATTCTCGTCCGTCTTCATGCCCATGTCGGCATAGTAGATGGCGCTCGACACCACGATCAGACCGGCGGCGACAAAGGACAGCGGCTCGCCGATCATGCCGCTCTGGTACAACGCGAACGCCGGAATGAGAACATAGGTGACATAGTCGATCACATTGTCGAGCATCACGCCCGACCAGTTGGGCAGCACTTCCTTGACGTTGAGTTTGCGCGCAATCGGTCCGTCTATGCCATCGATAAGCATGGCGACGGCAAGCCACCACCACAAATCGACGAACCGGCCTTCCGCCGCTGCCACCAGCGCCAGAAACGCCATGAAAGATCCGGAGGCCGTCAGAATGTGGACCGAAAATGCTCGTATTTCCGCGTAGGGCACGCGGCGGTATCTGAATGGAAGCTTCATGCCGCCAACCCCTCCCCGGGATATCTTAGTTGGGACCGCTCCAGTCCAGTTTGCAGATTTCCGCCGAGCGGCCGGCGAAATTCCAGTTGCGGCCAAAGGCGCGCATTTTGGACCGCTCGGATTTGGCGACGATAATTTCGGGCGCGATCCAGTATTCCGAATTCGAGATCACGGTATCCTCGCCATGCGTCTTGCCCGGAATCGGTGAAACAGCGCCGTCGATGACCTTGGGAATCTTGAAGATGCGCGTCTTGTCCTCGATCTCGTAGCTGATCGGTTCGAGCTGAACGCCGAGGAAATTTCCGACAAGTATGGACAGAAGCGATGTGGTGCCGCCGGCCTTGCCGGTAAATATCTTGGTCAGCGCCTTGGTGGCGTAGATCGAGGCGCGCTTGTCGACAAACAGGCCGGCGGTCCAGTTGCCGCGGCTCATATAGCCCGGAATTTCCATGACAAGGCCGAGATTGAGGCCGGACAGGTCGGTTTCGCCATAATAGCCGTTATCGACCTTGAAACCGGCCCAGGTCTGGCAATAGCCTTCGGTGGGAGGATGCTGGCCAAGCGAAATCACGCATGGGCAAAACACGGTGCAATTGCAAGACAGCACCAATTCGCCTTTCAACGCCCATTCTTTAGCCATGAATTTCCTTTCCCCACATCATGCCAATGCACCCCAGATGAGCACTGCACCCCATAGACTTACTATTACGCCGCCTGTGAGCGTTGTCACCCGGCCAGCTCCGGTTTTCTCCACAAATGTGAACAGAGTCAACGCCGCCATCCAGACCACGTTCATGCTGCCGACCGCGAGCATGATCAGCATCAGCGCCCAGCAGCACCCCAGGCACCAGACACCCTGCCCCATGCCGAGCCGAAAGACACCGCCAACACTGGTGCGCCAGCGCGCGAACAGGGTCGTAAACGGATTGCGACACTTCACCAGGCAGGCCTGCTTGAGCGGTGTGAACTGATAGGCGCCAGCGCCAAGCAGGACAATTCCGGCAACGACGCCTGTGACCGGCCCTGTTGCCGACCCATCTGTCAGCTTCCCGATCGCCATCTGGACACCGGTAAATGCCAAAGACGCCCCCGCCCAGACGACCAGGTATCCGGCGGTCAGGACGGCCGGGTGAACCACCGGCTCGCCGCGGGCAGCAGCGGTATCGGCGATTTCTGCATAGGTTCGGATCATCGGCGCAGCCGTCGGCAGCATCATGGCCGCCGACATCGCGAACCACATGACAAACAGGGCAATTGCGAGGGACAGCGAAGAACCGCCGGCAGATATGACGCCCGATCCTCCCGACAGACAAAGATCGGCGATGGTGGCCGCGAATGATCCCGGTTCGACCGGCAACAAGCCGGAGATCAGTGACATGCCCGGCCCGAGCGGTCGCGCCGAGCCTTCGATATCGGCAATGGATCCGGCCATCGAGACCAAGAACCACCAGGCAATCGCCGCCGTCAGCAGCACCATGGCGAGCACCGGCCAGACTGGCCGCCGCGCCAGGCCGGCGATGACCTGTCCCGACCGGTCCAGTCGATCAAACCGGCCGTCGAGCGGATCCCTGTTTTCGCGAGGCGTGAACATGCGCCAATTGATCCCATGGAGTTCGTTTGCCAAGCGATGTAAAGGATGACCCGCTAACTAGGCAATCGGCAACCAACTGAAAGGCCGAAGAAATGCGCGAGCACTATGACATCACGGTCGTGGGCGGCGGACTGGCGGGATCCGTTGCCGCACTCGCAGCCGCAGCTGAGGGGTGGACGGTTGCCTTTGTCGCCCCGCCGCCGCCGCGCCAGGACGGACGGACCACCGCGTTGTTGTCCCAGTCCATCGATCTGCTGTCCCGGCTTGGCATATGGAACGTGGTGCAGCCGTCTTGTGCGCCATTGCGCACGATGCGCATACTCGATGGCACAACAAGGCTGCTGCGCGCGCCTCCGGTTTCATTCCGGTCGAGCGAAATCGGGCTCGAGGCGTTCGGCTACAATATCCCCAACCAACCGCTTTTCGATGCGCTTCAAGCCGCCACGACCCAATCGGGCCTGATCGAGCGATTCGAAAGCCCGCTCGTGTCCGCCACGCAAACTGATGACACTGTTGAACTGAACCTAGCCGGCGGAGCCCGCATAACCGCCCTGGCCAGCCTTGCCGCCGATGGCCGCGGCTCAAAACTGCGCGAAGAAGTGGGCATTCGGGTCAAGACCTGGTCCTACCCGCAATCCGCGCTTGTGATGAATTTTTCCCACAGTATTCCCCACGCGGATACGTCGACCGAGTTCCACACCGAACAAGGCCCGTTCACGCAAGTGCCGCTCCCCGGCAACCGCTCCAGCCTGGTCTGGGCGGTCGATCCCGATCAGGTGGATGGCATTCTCGCCATGCCTCGCGCCAAGCTCAATCTTGAGGTTGAAACGCGTATGCGCTCGATCCTTGGAAAGATCGAAATCGAGGGCGCCCTTCAATCCTGGCCGCTGTCGAGCCTGATTGCTCACGGTTTTGGCGCGGGGCGGACGATGCTGGTCGGTGAAACCGGACACGCCTTCCCGCCTATTGGCGCACAGGGACTCAATCTCGGTCTGCGCGACATCACCCAGGCGATCCGGTCGCTCAAGGACGCCGGCGGGCCGCGTGAGGCTCCACAGGCGGTCCGCGCATTTGATCGCCAGCGCAGGCTGGATGTCGGCAGCCGGACCGCGGGCGTCGATTTGCTCAACCGTGCGCTGTTGAGCTCGTTCCTGCCGGTTCAGGCCTTGCGCGCCGGCGGACTTGCAGCGCTCTCGGCAATCCCGCCGCTCAGGGTTCTGGCGATGCGCGAAGGCATGACACCGGGCTGGCGCAAAAGCCCGATCGAGCCCGCCGCCTGATCATCAGGGAAACAGATCGGGCGGCAACGTTCCGCTGGTGATCAGCCAGAGCAGCGCTGATACCGTTGCGACGCTGGTAACTGTGGTCACCAGCACAGTGGCCGAAGCGCGCTCCACCCAGGTCGAATATTGCTGGGCAATCACGAACACGTTGGTGGCGGTGGGCAACGACGCCAGCAAAACGGCGGTATAGACCCAAACCGGTTCGAAATTTCCGATCGCGCTCAAGCCCACATACATCATCACCGGATGGGCGATCAGCTTCATCGGCACGATGAAGCCGAGTTCGACAGGTACCCGCTTGAGTGGCCGCAGCGCCAGCGTCACCCCCATGGCGAACAGCGCGCAGGGAGCGGCGGCTTGTGCCAGGTAGTCGATCAGCCGCCCAACAGGGACAGGCGGAACGAATTCCAGCCATGCCGCGGCCACACCCACAGCAGTGGCCAGAATAAAGGGGTGAAAGGCAATCTTGCGGATCACGCCCAGTGCCAGAGCCCCCGCGCCACGTTTATCGCCGCCGGCCAGCGCCATCATCATCGGCGCAATGGTGAAATGCATGATGTTTTCGAAACAGAAGATCAGCGCGACGGGCACCGCCGCCGGTTCGCCAAATGCGAGGATCGCGATTCCAGGTCCCATGTACCCGATATTGCCATAAGCGCCAGCAAGCCCCTGCACGGTGGCTTCCGCGATGAGCGCGCGGCGGACCAGAATGCTGGCAGCGAAGACAATGGCGAACACCGTATAGGTCACCATCATGCTGGTCAGCACATAGTCCCAACGCGCCAGTTCTTCGATCGGCGTGCGCGCCAAAAGCTTGAAAAATAGCGCAGGAAGAGAAACATAAATGATGAAGGTATTGAGCCAACCCATCGCTTCGTGGGGTTGCTTGGTGATGCGCGCGGCGATGTAGCCCAGCAGGATCAGGCCGAAGAAAGGTAACACCAGACCAGTGATTTCAGCCATTATCGATGCCTGTAAAAGCAGTTAAAACAATGCTCCCGCCCTGCGAGGGGGTAAGTACCAGGCTCTGCGCCGTCAAGGTAAAACAGTTGAATTTTCCGTCAAACTTCCCATCTTAGGAGACCAAAGGAAAAACACATGACGCCCAAACACGCAAAATTCCACATCGGACAGGTCGTCAAGCACCGGATTTTTCCGTTCCGGGGCGTGATATTCGACGTTGACCCGATCTATGCCAATACCGAAGAATGGTGGAACGCCATTCCCGAAAACGTGCGTCCGCGCAAGGATCAGCCGTTCTATCATCTGCTGGCTGAAAGCGACGAGACAGAATATGTCGCCTATGTCTCCGAGCAGAACCTGGTCACCGATGACAGCGACACACCCATCCGTCACCCGCAAGTCGCCGATTTTTTCGTCAACCGCGTCGATGGTGTCTATCGCCCGAAGGAACGGGTCAGCCACTGATCGCATCGGATCGCCGGCCGGAGCAATCCGGCAAGCCGGCCTGAAAAAGCAATAGCCCGGATGCGATGAGGCATCCGGGCTATTTGTTGTCTCAAGTGCGCAGCACTCAGTTCTTTTTCGCTGCGGCCTGCGCTTCTTCAAGCTTCTTGCGGGCTTCGTCAGCCTTCTTGGCCATTTCTTCCTGCAACAGGCGCTGGCGCTCCTGAAGTTCGGACTGGGCGATCGCATCGCCGTCCCAGGCCTGGGTGAAGCCTTCCAGCGAGATCTTGAGCGGGTTCGGGGTGCGCTGATAGTTGACCGATGTCAGAACCAGTTCGCCGCCTTTTTTGTAGGATGCGATCATTGCGTCTGTGAGCAGGATCTCGGCAACACAGGTCTCGGGCATGCAGATCGCATATTCAACGCGCTGGGCCTGTCCGCCATCAACCTGCAGGTTGACACCAGGCTGGATCAGACGCGCGGTCGGAACGGTCACCTGCAGAATTTTGCGGTTCACCTTGCCGGACACGTTAATCAGGCCGATCGCCGTGAGCAACTGGCCAGTGGGTGCGGTGACGATGTTTTGAACAACACACACATCATTGTCTTCCTGCTTGGTGCAGGTCTTGTACCAACCCTGGTTGGCGCCCTGCGCCATAGCCGTTGCCGGAATGAATGCGGCCGCGACGCCGGCCGACATGATGGCTGCGAAAAAGGTCTTTGTGGTTGCGTTCATGTGCTTCCAAATCTCCTGAAATGCGGCCACCGGGGCGGCGTTCTGTTCGCGCGGTGTCCGCGCCCTCATGACTTCGTCGCGCCTTCTCGATTGAAAATGCGGCGACAGCAAGGCTTTGTTCGCGTTCCTGTTAGCGCGGTAGCACGCCAATATCCAGCCCGGAGGCGGTTTCTCGTCAAAAAAACCGCCTCATTTGCCCTCCAAGGTGGCCTGCCCTGAGGCCCACGTATATCTTCTGGCCGAGAATCGACGGCTGAGGCCTGTGTCCGTGCCGCACTTCATACCCTGGAGGATCGACAATGAAACGATTGCTGGCAGCAATTACCATGATTGCGGGCGGCCTGACCGGGGTATTGGGCACGGCTCATGCAGAACCGGTTCACGCCATCGCCATGCATGGCGAACCGGCATTAGCGGCCGATTTCGACCATTTTCCTTATGTAAACCCTGACGCTCCAAAGGGCGGCAAAGTCACCTACGGCGTCGTCGGCAGTTTCGACAGCGTGCGACCTTTCATTGTCAGAAGCATGCGCACCGCCGCCCGCGGTGTGGTCGACCCTGAATTCGGCAATCTTGTCTATGAAACCCTGATGCAGCGATCCCAGGATGAACCGTTCACCCTGTACGGGCTGCTGGCTGAAACCGTCGAATGGGACGAGGCCCGCAGTTTCATCCAGTACAATATCAATCCCAAGGCGCGTTGGTCGGACGGCGAACCGGTGACCGCTGATGATGTCATCTTCACCATGGAGTTGCTGCGCGACAAGGGGCGGCCACCTTACAGCACCCGGCTGAACAGGGTCGCCAAAATGGAGAAGGTCAGCGATCTGTCGGTGCGTTTCACCTTCAACGAAGATTCCAACCGCGAGTTTCCCCTGATCCTGTCGCTGTCGCCGGTTCTGCCCCGGCACGCCACCGATCCCGAGACATTTGACCAGTCGACGCTGGAGCCCGGCATTGGCTCGGGACCCTACCTGATCAGCGAGATCAAACCCGGCGAACGCATCACGTTCCAGCGCCGCGATGACTACTGGGCGAAGGACCTGCCGATCAAGCGAGGCATCGACAATTACGACCAGATCGCGGTTGAATATTTCCTTTCCGAGACCGCACAATTCGAAGCTTTCAAGAAAGGCGTCTTCGATGTCTATCCGGACGGCAGCGCCACCAACTGGTCGCGGGGGTACAATTTTCCGGCTGTGGCCGCCGGTGACGTCGTCCGCAAGGAATATGACCGCAAGACGCCGTCGGGCATGTATGGCTTTGTCTTCAACACCCGCAGGCCGTTCTTCCAGGATGTGCGCGTGCGCAAGGCGCTGACAATGCTGTTTGATTTCAAATGGGCAAACCGCAGCCTGTATGACAACACCTACACCCGAACCCACTCTTTCTGGGATGGGTCGGACCTGTCGAGCTACGGCAAGCCCGCCGATGCGCGCGAACGGGAAATCCTCGCTCGCTTCCCCGAAGCGGTGTCCGCCGACATTCTCGACGGCACATGGAGACTGCAGGAAACCGATGGCTCCGGCCGTGATCGCAAGGTGAGCCGCGCGGCGCTGACGCTGCTCCAGGAAGCAGGCTACCGGATCGAAGCTGGCAAACTTCTGGACCAGGCAGGCAAGCCCTTCTCATTCGCGCTGATGACCCAGAACGAGGGGCAGGAAAAGCTCGCGGTCGCGTTCCAGCGTTCGCTTGCGGCACTCGGCATAGACATGCAGATCCGCACCGTTGACGATGCCCAGTACCAACAGCGCTCGCAAACCTTCGACTACGACATGATCATGAAGGCGTTCACCTCGTCGCTTTCGCCGGGAACAGAGCAGATCAACCGCTGGGGCTCGGCATCACGCGACCGCGAAGGTTCGTTCAATTTCGCCGGCGCCGCCAGCCCGGCGATCGATGCAACCATTGACGCGATGCTCAATGCGCGCACCGCGGAGGATTTCCGCTCCTCGGTGCGTGCATTTGACCGTGTTTTGCTGTCAGGGCACTATGTCATTCCGGCGTTTCACCTAGGCAAGTCCTGGGTGGCGCATCGCAGCCATATCGCCGCACCTGACGGCGATCCGCCACTTTACGGCTACTACCTGCCCGCGTGGTGGGACAAGTCAGCCAAACCCTGATCCAATCTAGAAGGTAACTCCATGACCGCTCCTACGCTGACCATCGACGTCGTTTCCGATGTCATGTGCCCCTGGTGCTATATCGGCAAAAAGCGGCTTGAAGCCGCACTCGACGACATCGGATCCGAGATGGAGGTCGAAGTCCGCTGGCGCCCTTATCAGCTCGACCCGACCTTGCCGAAGGAAGGCAAGGACCGGACACAATATCTCGAGGACAAGTTTGGCGGGCCGGAAGGCGCGATTAAAGCCTATGCCTCTGTTCGTGCAGCCGGGGCCGAGGAAAATATCCCCTTTGCTTTTGAAAAAATCCCCGTGTCGCCCAACACCCTTGATGCGCACCGGCTGATCCGCTGGGCCAGTTCGCTGGGTCTGGCTGCGCAGCACCAGATGGTGGATGTTTTGTTCAAGGCCTATTTCGAGGACGGCAAGAACATCGGTGACAACGCGGTGCTGATTGAAGCCGCCCGGCAGGTGGGGCTGGAAACCGAAGTGGTTGAAAGACTGCTTTCGGGCGATGCCGATCTTGATACCGTCACCGGCGAAATCGAGCAGGCGCGACAAATGGGTGTGACCGGCGTGCCATGCTTCATCATCGACATGCAATACGCCGTCGTTGGCGCACAGCCCGCCGAAGCGCTGGCTGACGCCATGCGCAAGGTAGCAGCGGAGAAAGCGCGGCAGGCAACGGATGAAACCGCATCCGATATCAACTGAGCCATACCCGGCTTCCGCTACCCTCGTGGCTGGTCAGATTTGACCCGCCACGGCTGTATGATTTCTGCGGTAGAATATGTACGATACCGTACTCATAAGCCCATTTGAACCCGACATGTGTTAACCGGCAAGTTCGGCAAGCTGCGTCATCACCACGGCCGCACCGGTGAGGCGCTTTTCCGGGGTTGGCAGGTCGCGGATAAAGACCACGCTTTGGTCCGGCCGGATCTTGGCAAGTTGACCTTGCTTGGAAATATGACCGACCAGTGCCGCGGGATTGGCGAATTCCTTGTTGCGGAACTGCACCACAACCCCCTTCGGGCCGGCGTCGAGCTTTTCGACATTGGCCTTGCGGCACAAGGCCTTGATGAACACGATCTTGAGCAGATGCTGCACTTCGATCGGCAGCGGCCCGAACCTGTCGATCATCTCGGCGCCAAAACCGTCGATGTCGGCCACGTCGGTAACGTCGCCCAACCGCCGGTAGAGCCCCAGCCGCAAATGCAGATCGGGCACATAATCCTCCGGTATCATCACCGGCGTGCCCACTGTAATCTGCGGTGACCAGCCGGTGTCGATCGCCGCGTCCTCGCCCCGAACCTCGGCCACAGCCTCCTCCAGCATGTGCTGGTAGAGTTCGAAGCCGACTTCCTTGATGTGGCCGGATTGTTCCTCGCCAAGCAGATTGCCGGCGCCGCGGATATCGAGATCGTGGCTCGCCAGCTGGAATCCGGCGCCAAGTGTATCGAGCGATTGCAGCACCTTGAGCCGCTTGTCCGCGCTCGCTGTCAGCGTCTTGTTGACCGACAGCGTGAACAGCGCGAAGGCGCGCACCTTGGAGCGCCCTACCCGGCCGCGCAACTGATAGAGCTGGGCCAGCCCGAACATGTCGGCGCGATGGACGATCAGCGTGTTGGCGGTCGGTACATCGAGGCCGGATTCGACAATGGTCGTCGACAACAGCACATCGTACTGCCCGTCGTAGAACGCGTTCATGATATCGTCGAGTTCACCGGCGCCCATCTGCCCGTGGGCAACCGCGAATTTCAACTCGGGCACATCCGAGCGCAAGAACGCCGCGATGTCCTCAAGGTCGGAAACCCGGGGGCAGACATAAAAACTCTGGCCGCCCCGGTAATGCTCGCGCATCAGGGTTTCGCGGATTGTCACCGGATCGAACGGCGAGATGAAGGTGCGCACCGCCATCCGGTCAACCGGCGGAGTGGTGATCAGCGACAATTCCCTTACCCCGGTCATCGCCAGCTGCAGGGTACGCGGAATCGGCGTGGCAGACAGCGTCAGCACATGAACGTCGCTCTTCAGTTCCTTCAGCCGCTCCTTGTGCTTGACCCCGAAATGCTGCTCCTCGTCGATGATCAGAAGCCCCAGATTGGCGAACTGGATCGAGGAGCCGAGCAGCGCATGGGTGCCCACCACGATATCGGTCTTGCCTGATGCCAGCTCGGTCTTGGTCAAGGCAAGTTCCTTGGCCCCGACCAGACGCGAGGCTTGCGCGATGCGGACCGGATAGCCGCGCAAGCGGTCGGTGAAGGTCTTGAAATGCTGCCGAGCCAAAAGCGTTGTCGGCACCACAACGGCGACCTGAACCCCGTTCATCGCTGCGATGAAGGCTGCGCGCAGCGCGACCTCGGTCTTGCCGAAACCGACATCGCCGCAGATGAGCCGGTCCATCGGCTGGCCCGCCGCCAGATCGTCGCGCACCCGCTCGATCGCCGCCATCTGATCTTCGGTCTCGTCATAGGGAAAACGGGCGGAGAATTCATCGTAAAGCCCCTCCGGAGCGCCCAGAACGGTGGCAGAGCGCATGTGCCGTTCCGCCGCGATCCGGATAAGCCCTTCCGCCATATCCAGAAGCCGCTTTTTCAGCTTGGCCTTGCGCGACTGCCAGGCGACACCACCCAGACGGTCAAGCTGCACATCGGCGCTTTCGGAGCCATAGCGCGTGAGCAGTTCGATGTTCTCGACCGGCAGGAACAGTTTGGCCTCACCTGCGTAATGCAGCTCCAGGCAGGCATGCGGGGCGCCTGCTGCCTCGATGGTGCGCAGGCCGATGAACTGACCGATACCGTGTTCGGCATGGACCACGTAACTGCCTTCGTCGAGTCCGGAGACTTCGGAAATATAATCCGCGCCCCGGCGTTTGCGCTTGGCACGGCGGACCAGCCGGTCGCCCAACACATCCTGTTCGCCAATGACGACAAGTTCATCAATCTCGAACCCGCCCTCGATGGCGAGTACGGCCGCTGCGGCCTCACCCGGCTTGAGCTTGTCAAGTTCGGAATGATGGTTGATCCGGACAACCCGTTCAAGCCCGTGCTCTTCAGTAACCTGCAGCAACCGGTCGAGCGAACCCTCGGTCCAGGCGGTGATCAGAACCTTGCGGCCCTCGGCCCGTTTGGTCCCGACATGGGCGACGAGCTTTTCAAAAAGATTGGCCCGTGCACCCTCGGCGGACTTGTCCGCTTCCGCCTCTGCTGCCCAACGCGGTCCGGTGGCGGTGTTGAGTTCTATCACCCGGCGCTCGGCGTTTTCGGGTTCGTGAAACGGCGTCAGGCGGATCGCGTTCCAGGCATCGAGGCCGGCAACAAGCTCCGATGTGTCGAGATAGAGCAGATCCGGATCAATCGCCTTGTAGGGCGTGGCGTGCACGCTCTTGTTCTTTTCGATCGATTGCGCTGCTACCCGCGCCTGATGGTGGTCTTCAATCTGCGCCCGGCGTTCGGTGGCGGCTTCCGCCAGCATGTGATCGCCTGCAATCCTGAAGCCGGACAGATAGTCGAACACCGTTTCCATCCGGTCATGAAACAGCGGCAGCCAGTGCTCCATGCCGGGATAGCGGCGGCCTTCGCTGATGGCGACATAAAGCGCGTCGTCGCGCGTCGCCGCGCCGAAACGCGAGAGGTAATTGGTCCTGAACCGGCTGATGGTTTCCGCATCCAGCGTGACTTCGCTCATCGGATTGAGCGCCAGTTGCTTGGCCTGCGTGGTCGAACGTTGCGAGGCAGGATCGAAATGACGGACGCTCTCCAGCGTGTCGCCAAAAAAGTCGAGCCGTACCGGTTCGTCATCTCCAGGCACGAAGACATCGAGAATTCCGCCCCGAACCGCATATTCACCGACTTCACGGACGGTATCGACGCGTTCGAAACCGTTGCGGGCGAGCTGGGCGGACAGATCCTCCATCTTCAGACGGTTGCCGGCGCGGGCGGCAAACCCCAGTCCGGACACCACCGATTTTGGCGGCACGCGCTGCAGCATGGCATTGACGGTGATGATGATGATGGCCGGGTGCGGGTTCTCGGCAAAATGCGCCAGCGCGGACAACGCCGCCAGTCGCCGGGCCGAAATATCAGCGCCGGGCGACACCCGGTCATAGGGAAGACAGTCCCAGCCAGGCAGCGTCAGCACCGGAATATCTGGGGCAAAGAACGCAAGATTCTGCTCGAGATCGGCGATGCGCTGGCCATCAGAGATGATGTAGGCGAGCGGTCCGGCCGATCGCGCCAGATCCGCCAGAGCCATCGCCTCCATGCCCTGCGGCACACCCGACAAGGTGACGGGAGTCCGGGCGTCAGCGAGCAATGCGGTCGGTATGACGGACTTCATGATCTGGACGCTGGCGCTTCCGGCCCGGTCTGCTTCGGTTCGAAATCCGGAACATAGCCGCGCATGCGCTCGAACAGCGCGGTGCGGAATTGGTCCGGCACATCCTGCTCGCCGGTTACCCAGCGGAAAATGTCCGCATCTTCCTCGGCCATCAGCAGTTCCAGCTCATCCAGCTCGGTCTCGTTCAGGTGAGCGATTTCGGCGTCTGCAAAGCCGCCAATCACCAGGTCCATTTCGCGAATGCCACGACGCCATGCCCGCACCAGAATGCGGCGGCGGCGAGGATCAAGGTCGGCGCTTGAACGTGTCGTTCCGGTCATGATCAGCCTTTTTCGGTTGGAGAGTTTCCATATCCTGTCGCTGGCCGGTTGTCAGCCTTGCCTTTCATCCAATTTTGCAGTTCATCTGGGTCCATGCGACCGCTTGAGCTCGATCCCCTGTTCAAAACCGTGGAAAGCCTGCCCGGAATCGGCCCGAAGCTGGCCGAAGCGCTGGCGCGTGTGACCGGCAGGGAATCACCTGAAGACACCCGCGCACTCGATCTTGTGCTGCTGCCGCCACATGGACTGATAGACCGCAGCCGGCGCTCGGAAATAGCCACCGCACCGGAAGGCGTCATCGCCACGCTCAAGGTTCGGGTGGACCGCCACCAGCCATCCCTGCCCGGTCGCAGATCAGCGCCTTACAAGGTCTATGTGCATGATGAAACGGGTGAATTGGCGCTTACCTTTTTTCATTCCAAGCAGGCATGGCTCGAAAAACTGCTACCGGTGGGCGAAACGGTCCTGATCAGCGGCAAGGTCGAATGGTTCAACGGCCGCCCCTCGATGGTGCACCCCGATCATGTGGTGAGCGAAGCGGAAGCCGACACGTTTCCGCTGGTCGAGCCGGTCTACCCGCTGACCGCGGGCCTCTCGCCCAAGATTCTGCGGCGCTCGATCGAAGCCGCGCTGGACTTGCTGCCGGAACTGCCGGAATGGGCCGATCCGCATCTCATCACCAGGAACAGTTTTCCCGAATTTTCGGAAGCCGTCCGGCAGTTGCATAATCCTGAAGCGGCCAGTGACATCGAACCGCTGACCCCGGTGCGACGGCGGCTGGCTTATGACGAGTTGCTGGCCGGGCAATTGTCGCTCGCGCTGGTGCGCCAGACGCTGCGCAAACTGCCCGGAAAACCGGTGCTGGCAGAGGGAAAATACCGCCAGGCAATCCTTGCGGCACTGCCGTTTTCGCTGACCGCAAGCCAGGAAACAGCGGTCCGGGAAATTCTTGCCGACATGGCTGGAACAGACCGGATGCTAAGGCTTCTGCAGGGCGATGTCGGATCCGGCAAGACAGCGGTGGCCATGCTCGCCATGGCCGATGCGGTGGAAGCGGGCGGACAGGCGGTGCTGATGGCGCCGACAGAAATCCTTGCCCGCCAGCATTATGCGACCATCGAGAAGATGGCCGCGGCAGCGGGCATTGAAGTTGCGGTGCTGACCTCGCGCGCCAAGGGCCGCGAACGCACCGACCTGCTCGAAAGAATCGCGTCAGGCGCGGCGCAGATTGTCATTGGCACTCATGCCCTGTTTCAGGACTCTGTCGTCTATGCCAATCTCACCCTTGCTGTTGTCGACGAACAGCATCGCTTCGGCGTACACCAGCGCCTGCGGCTGACGGCCAAGGGGACCGCGCCACACATGCTGGTGATGACCGCGACGCCGATTCCGCGCACCCTGGTGCTGGCGGCATTCGGCGACATGGACGTCTCCAAGCTGACCGAAAAGCCCGCCGGCCGCCAGCCAATCGCCACAGTCACCATTCCGGATGATCGCCTGGGTGACGTGATCGACCGGTTGAAAAAGGCGGTGCTCGACGGCAAGAAGGCTTACTGGATCTGCCCGCTGGTCGAGGATTCCGACGAGAGCGACCTGATGTCGGTGGAAAGCCGCCATGCCAGCCTTGCCAAGGCGTTCGGGCCGGATCTGGCTTCCGCCGTGTCGCTTGTTCACGGGCGCATGACGTCAGATGAAAAAGACCAGGCGATGGGCGCGTTCAAGGCCGGTCAAACCCGGCTTCTGGTCGCTACCACGGTGATTGAAGTGGGTGTCGACGTTCCCGACGCCACGATCATGGTGATCGAGCATGCGGAGCGTTTCGGACTGGCCCAACTGCACCAGTTGCGCGGCCGGGTCGGGCGCGGCGACGGCGCATCGAGCTGCATCCTGCTGTATCACGGTCCGCTGGGCGAGACCGCCGAGGCGCGGCTCAAGGTGCTTCGCGAAACCGAGGACGGCTTCCGGATCGCCGAAGAGGACCTCAAACTGCGCGGAGAAGGCGAAGTGCTGGGAACCCGGCAATCGGGCCTGCCGGGCTTCCGGCTGGCCGATCTTTCCGTTCATGGAGATCTGCTGGAAATTGCACGCACCGATGCCCGCAACGTGCTGGAAACCGATCCCGGGCTGTCGGGGCCGCGCGGCGCGGCCTTGCGCATGCTGCTCTACCTGATGCGGCGCGACGAGGCGATCCGGTTTCTCAGGGCCGGGTGATCAGTTCAGCTTTGCGATGGTTTGGATTTGACCTTGCCCTGAACCGGCAGCGTCTTGGGGTAGTCGGGGGAGACCAAACCGGCCGAAATCACCATCTTGGCTGCCTCCTCAACGCTCATATCAAGAATGAGAATGTCCTTGCGCGGCACAAACAGCAGAAAACCCGACGTCGGATTGGGCGTAGTGGGCAAAAACACTGATATGGAATCGTGGTCGGGCAACCGGTAATCGACTTCGCCCTTCGTCTCGGTTGCGATGAAGACAATCGACCAGAGCCCGCGCCGGGGATACTCGATCAGACCCGCCTGCTTGAACGAGCTGCTCTGCTCGGCCAGAACGGTCTGAAAGATCTGTTTGAGCCCCTTGTAGAGACTGCGCACCAGCGGCATCCGGTCGAGCAGTGATTCGCCGAATGCGACAATCGAACGGCCAACCAGGTTGGCGGTCAAAAACCCAATCAGGGTGATCAGGAACAGCGCCGTCAGCAATCCGAAGCCGGGGACGGCGAACGGAAGGTAATGGTCGGGATTGTAGATCGCCGGGATGTAGGGTTTGACCCAGCTGTCGACCCAGCCGATGAAGGTCCATGTGAGATAGGCTGTGATGGCGAGCGGCGCCACGATGATCAGGCCGGTGAGGAAGTAATTCCTCAACCGAACGCCGGCTCCCGGCCGTTTCTGCTTTTCGCTCATTGCTTGCTCTGTCCCTGGCTGGCTATGCATAATGATGCATCGCAACACTATAATGGTGTCGCCTGCCCGCCAAAACAAGCGCCATACCCAAATCCGGAACCGAATCCTGCCTATTCAACCGTAACGGACTTCGCCAGATTGCGCGGCTGGTCGACATCGGTGCCCATGAACACCGCCGTATGATAGGCGATCAGCTGGACCGGCAGGGCGTAGAGGATGGGCGCGACGATCTCGTCGACGACCGGCAGCACGATGGTCGCCATGGTTTCAAGCGTGGTGGCCGCTGCGCCCTTGTCGTCGGTGATGAGGATGATGCGCCCGCCGCGCGCGGCGACTTCCTGCATGTTGGAGACGGTCTTTTCAAAATGCCGGTCGTGCGGTGCAATCACGATCACCGGCATGGTCTCGTCAATCAGTGCGATCGGACCATGCTTGAGTTCACCCGCGGCATAGCCTTCAGCATGGATATAGGAGATTTCCTTGAGCTTGAGCGCCCCCTCCAGCGCCAGCGGGAAGCTGGTTCCGCGCCCCAGATAAAGCACATCCTTGAAACGCGACAACTCGCGCGAGAGCGTTTCGATCTGCGGCTGGATCGCGGCGAGAACTTCGTTGAACAGCCGTGGCGCCTCGACCAGCGCCTGAACCATCTTGCCCTCGTCGTCTTCGGACAAGGTGCCGCGCGCCCTGCCCGCGATCATGGCCAGCGCCGCCAGAACCGAAAGCTGGCAGGTAAAGGCCTTGGTCGATGCAACGCCGATCTCGGGGCCGGCCAGGGTTGGAAACACCGCATCGGCTTCGCGTGCGATGGTGGATTCACGCACATTGACCACTGCGCCGATGGTCAGCTTGTTGTCACGGCAATAGCGAAGCGAAGCCAGGGTGTCGGCGGTTTCGCCGGACTGCGAGATGAACAGCGCGGCCATCTTGCCCGTCAACGGCATTTCCCGGTACCGAAACTCCGATGCGACATCGATTTCCACCGGCAGCCGGGCAAACCGCTCGAACCAGTATTTGCCGACCAGACCGGCATAATAGGCGGTTCCGCAGGCGGACATGGCCAACCGGTCGAGATTGGCGAAATCGATTTGGACGGATTCGAACTTCACACGCCCTTCCGCAAAATCGATGTAGTGGCTGAGCGTGTGCGACACCACCTCCGCCTGTTCATAGATTTCCTTCTCCATGAAATGCCGGTGATTGCCCTTGTCGACCACATAGGCCGCGTCGCGCGAAATCTGGCTTGACCGTTCGACCCTCTGGCCGGACTGATCGTAGATTTCAGCATGGCTATGGGTAATGACCACCCAGTCGCCATCTTCAAGATAGGTGATCTCGTCGGTGAACGGCGCCAGGGCGATGGCGTCCGAGCCCAGATACATCTCGCCCTGCCCGTGCCCGATGGCCAGCGGCGGCCCGGAGCGTGCGCCCAGGATCATGTCCGGCTGATCGTCAAACAGCACCGCAAGCGCATAGGCGCCCTCAAGCCGGGACAGCGTCTTTTGCATCGCCTCACGCGGGGCCAGGCCCTGCTTGCGGTAAGCCGCCAGCAATTGGGCGACGACTTCGGTATCCGTCTGGCTGTGAAACTCCGCTCCGTCGGCAACGAGTTCGGACCTGAGCGTGGCGAAATTTTCAATAATGCCGTTGTGGACCACGGCCACGCCGCGACAGAAATGCGGATGCGCATTGGCCTCGGTCGGTGCGCCATGGGTGGCCCAGCGGGTATGACCGATCCCGACATGGCCTGCCAGCGGCTCCTCCCCGAGCTTGCGATCGAGATTGGCAAGTTTGCCCTCGGCGCGGCGGCGGTCGAGCTTGCCGTCCCTGACGGTGGCGACGCCGGCTGAATCGTAACCGCGATACTCAAGCCGTTTCAGCGCATCCACCAGAAGCGGTGCCACCTCGCGGTTGCCGACGATGCCAACTATGCCGCACATGCAGTTCTCCCGGATATTGAGTTGGCAAAGCTCTTATCGAGCAACACCTGTTTAGACCAGTGTCCTGGTGCCCAGGACACGCTCAATTTTCGTGACACCACGTAACCCCGAGACCTGCTCCGGACCGGATCACGCTTTTTTGGTCAGCGCCTTGATGGCGGCGATCTTTTCCCTGAGCCGTTCAGCCCGGCCCGGCTTGGTCTCCTGCCGCGCCCGGCCGATCGCCAGTGCGTTGTCGGGCACATCCAGGGTGATCACGCTTCCAGATCCGACATAGGCGCCGTCACCGATCCTGACCGGCGCCACCAGCGATGAATTCGATCCGATGAAAGTCCCTGCCCCGACCTCGGTCACATGCTTGTTCTGGCCATCATAATTGCAGGTGATCGTGCCCGCGCCGATGTTCGCTCCGGCTCCGACCACGGCGTCGCCGATATAGCTGAGATGATTGACCTTGGCGCCGGCGCCAATCTTGGCTTTCTTGATCTCACAGAAATTGCCAACCTTGGTCTTCGCCGCCAGTTCGGTGCCCGGGCGAAGCCGCGCAAACGGCCCGATCATCGCGCCAGGGCCGATATCGGCACCTTCGAGGTGAGTGAAGGCATGGATGGTGGCGGCCGCCCCGACGCTCACACCGGGTCCGAACCAGACATTCGGTTCAATCGTGACGTCGTTGCCGAGTTCGGTGTCATGGGACAGGAACACGCTGGCGGGATCGATCATGCTGACGCCTGACAGCATCGCCGCGTGCCGGGCGCGGGCCTGCCATACGGCTTCGATTTCAGCCAGTTCGGCGCGGGTGTTGCACCCCATCATGTCTTCTTCGGATGCTTCGATGGCAACACATTTCAGGCCGCGTGTGCGGGCGATCTCGACGATGTCGGTCAGGTAATATTCACCCTTGGCGTTGTCATTGCCGATGGCTTCAAGCAGGCTTGCCGCTTCCGTTCCTGAAAAGGTGATCACGCCGCCATTGCAGAAATCGATGGCACGCTCGTCGGCGGAGGCTTCCTTGTGCTCGCGGATCGCGATCAATTCGCCATCACGCTCGATCAGCCGGCCATAACCGGTCGGGTCTGCAGCGCGAAAGCCCAGAACCACAATATCCGCGCCGCTGGCACGTTGTGATATCGCCGCCAGCAGGCTTTCGGGATTGATCAGCGGCGCATCGCCATAAAGCACAACGATATCGTCAAAGCCCTCATTGATGATCTCGCGCGCCATCAGCACGGCATGGCCGGTTCCCTTGCGCTCGGTTTGCTCCACCGTTGCCACGGGAACATCATGCCCGGACCTGGCGGTCTCGGCGACCAGCGCGGCATCGCGGCCGACCACAAGCGCTATCTTGCTGACGCCAGCAGCCGCGGCGGTGCGCGTCACATGGGCGATCAGTGGAAGATTGCCAACAGTGTGCAGCACCTTCGACCTCGAGGATTTCATCCGTGTCGCATCACCCGCTGCAAGCACGACAGCCAGACATGTCCGCGCCATTCAACCACCTCTTCATCGAATCGCTTGTTTACCCCTGCCGGAGCCTATAGCACCGGACGCGGAATTTATCTCTTTCAAGCCACCTTTGCCAAGATATGGAAAACGAATGCCTCCAGCCCCCGCGCGTGCCGAAAGACCATCGCTGAAGCGCTTCGTTCCACTCACGGTGATGCTTCTAACCCCATTGTTCTTTTCCTCAAACCTTGTTTTCGGGCGTTACACGATCCCTGAAGTCGCACCTTTCACATTGGCTTTCCTGCGCTGGGGGGCTGCGGCGTTGCTGCTGTCTCCGTTCCTGTGGATGGCGCGCGACCGGGTGCGGAGCTACGTCACCACCTACCCGTTGCACTGGATGACAATGGGATTTCTCGGCATGTGGATTTGCGGCGGGGTCATCTACTACGCATTGCAATTCACCACGGCGACCAACGCCACACTGATCTATACCACGTCGCCATTGATGATCATCATTCTCGAGCGGCTGTTTTTCGGTCGTCCGACAAGCTGGCGCGAAATGGCCGGTATCCTTGTCGGGTTCTTCGGCGTGGCGTTCATTGTCCTGAAAGGCGATCTTGGCACTCTGGCCAGTTTGTCCTTCAATCTCGGCGATCTGATGTGCATTGCGGCTGCACTTGCCTGGGCGGGCTATTCGGTGCTGCTCAAGGGGAAACGCACCGCCGGACTTCCGGTGTCCGCCCTGTTTGCGGTGATCGCCCTGTCCGGAGCAATTCTTCTCGCACCCTTCGCAGCGTGGGAATTTCTGACGGGCGCCCGGATGCCGGTCACCTGGACGGCATGGGGCGGAATTGCCGGCATCGTGGTGTTCTCGTCGCTGCTGGCATTTTCGGGCTATCAGTACGGCGTGGCGCGGCTCGGCGCATCGACGGCGAGCGTTTTCATGTATCTGCTGGCGCCCTACGGTGTCGGCCTTGCCGCGCTGGTGCTGGCCGAGCCGTTCGAGATGCATCATGCCATCGGGATCATGACGGTGCTCTCCGGCCTGATTTTGGCAACCGCGCCCATACGCCGCACCTGAAACCACCAACCGGGCGGCGTTTTCGGCTCAGCCGATGGCGCCGAGCGCAGGAAATGTCTCGAGCAGCCAGTAGGCCATAGTGGCCATCCCGCCGGTGAGGAACAGGATCCCGGTCAGCACCAGCAAGGCCCCGGTGATTTTCTCGACGGTTCCAAGATGTTGCCGGAATCGTTGCGCGAACCGCATGAAACGCTCGGAAAACAGCGCCGCGATCCAGAACGGCACCGCCAGGCCAAGCGAGTAGGCAGCCAGCAGCAGCGCGCCCGAACTGACCGTCTCGCGCGCCGCGGCCACGCCCAGCACCGCGCCCAGCACCGGACCGATGCAGGGGGTCCAGCCGAACGCGAAGGCAAGCCCCATCAGGTAGGCGCCCGACAGCGTCGCAGGCTTGCCGCCGCCGGTGAAGCGGGCTTCCCGCGCCAGCAGACCGATCCTGAACAGTCCGAGAAAATGCAATCCCATCAGGATGATCACCACGCCGCCGAGCTTGGCCAGCAGGTCCATGTGCTGGCGCAGCGCACCGCCTATGCTTGATGCGCCGGCGCCCAGAGCGACAAACACGGTGGCAAATCCCAATGTGAAAAACAGCGACGCGAAAAACACCGCACGGCGGGTCTCTGAAGCCCTGGCTTCAGCAGCGGCACCGCGGAAATCCTCCACAGACACGCCTGCCATATAGCACAGATACGGCGGCACCAGCGGCAGCACGCAGGGCGACAGGAACGACAGCGCGCCTGCCAGAAGAACGGTGAGTAATGGAATATCGGCGATGGACACGAAACCGGAGCCCTTCATGACAGGTTTTTGGATCGCCCCGGGGCGGCCCTGATTGGTTCGGGCTCCTTTTAATGCTCCGGTCGCTGCTGCGCCAGTCACGTTTTGGTTTGCGTTGCGTGAAGGAGAGGTTGGCTGCACACCCGCAGCGATGCCGCGACACCTCCCCGACCCGGCTCTCCCAAGCGCTTGAAGGCCCTTTGGAGAGACCCGGAATTTTCTACGGTATCCGCACTGTTTTGCGGTTGACCATAGGCTGATGCCTCCCTATGTTCCGCGCCACTCACGGGGTTTGGCGCAGACGCGCCGGACAAGATTCGGGAGCGCGTAGCTCAGCTGGTAGAGCAACTGACTTTTAATCAGTAGGTCCGGGGTTCGAACCCCCGCGCGCTCACCAAATAAATCGATAGCTTATGCTCAAAACGATGTTACGTGCCGCTACGCAGTAAGCGCATAGTTAAGTCAACCAATTGGAATTCGATTCATTATACAGAGCCGATGCACCGCTCAATTCGGCTCAATAATTGCCTGAATTATGCAGCAACCTGATCCCCGTACATTTCACATTGCCGCTCCAGAAAGGTCGGCGCTGGATGATGACCCATGATTGCAAGCGCAACGGCACGACACCCCTGTTGGCCGCGCTCAACATCCCTGATGGCATCGTGACCGGCGGAACATGCATGACTCCGACATCAGGCGTTCATCCGCTTCCTGCATATATCGTTTCGTCCCAGAACAAAATGAAAAGCCAACCCCTTCACATGGACAGCCGATCCCGACAAAATCTTCGCCGCAGTCAAAAGAGAGTACCAAGCGTCAGATTCTATCCGTTAGAATTTTTTAACTCTTGAAGTTACGATCCAACATGAAATGGAAACGATCTGAACGACTACCGGCTTACGCAGGTAGGATCGCCGACGTGCTTTTCCAGGTCCTGAAGTAGGGTGTCTTCGGTGATGGCGCTATTTGTGGTCGGAAAGTCCCCCCCTACCCCAAGACCATTGACCCCAACTGCGTTTCTTCAATACCAAGGACTCCCGCTGTAGTTGCAGAAGGATAAATAGTTGGGCAATTGTTGCACCACCCGGAGCGGGACCATCCCGCCGCTATCGCGGACTGATTTTGTAACGCCGCCTTTACCAGAGGCACCATTGCTAAGGGCCCCGATCTGGCCCCTTCGCAATGATTTTGCAATTTCCCGATGATGATCAGTCTGTTTCGGGAATGCGCCGTGGTGTGATAACTTTCGCCCTTCATTTCGAGATTATGTACATGATGCGTGAGCCGGTCGAGGAGCCCGCTGGCCAGTCGCTGTGCCGTTTCAGTAGGTTGGCGGACTGATCGCCCAGATGACGACGGTGTCCTGATCAGTCGGATTGGCATAGCGATGCAGCCGCTCGCTGGAAAATGCAAAGCTGTCGCCTTCGTTCAGCCGAATGTGCTGATCATCAAGCCACAGGTCCAACTGGCCTGAAATGATAATACCGGCTTCTTCGCCACGATGGTTGTAAGGATCGGCACCGCTTTCCGATCCTGCGGGGAAGATACAGCGCAACAGCTCGATCGTACGGTCCAGATTGGGCGACAGCAACTCGTCCGTTATCCCACTGTCGAACGACAGGCTTCGCCGCGCATGGGCGCGCACGACCGTATCGCGCAGATCCGCATCGCCGTCGGTTTGCGGCGGAAAGAACCAGCTGATGGTCACGCCGAGAGCGCGGCTGATCGTATGCAGCGCCTTGACCGACGGGCTGGAGATTCCGCGTTCGACCTGGCTGAGGTAGCCCTTGGACAGACCGGTTGCCTCGCTCAACTGGCCGAGCGTGGTGTCGCGTGCCTTGCGCAGCCCGCGGATTTCCCGCCCGACGCGAGGGTCCAGATCCAGTACATCCCCGAGGTTGACGGTTTCCTTTGCATCGTAGGCACGCCCTTTGACATTCGACGGGCGGAGAACCTTGGGAAGGTCTGATGACATTGGCATTCCTTGCGACTGTGTTTTCATGCTGATGCAAGTTTAGTCCGTCCTTTGCAATATGCAAAGCGCATGAACAAGTATCTAGATTCGATCATAATTGTGAATTTTTCTATTGCAAAGTTCACTGACTGGTTTCATCCTGCCGCAACGAGGCTTATGGTGGGGGATTTATCAGGGTGCCTAAATCCGTAGACGTTGTCATTGTTGGAGGCGGGATCGCCGGTTGTTCCATTGCCTATCATCTGGCAAAGCTGGGCATCACCGATGTCGTTCTCCTGGAACGCAAGCAACTGACCTGCGGCACCACATGGCATGCCGCCGGGCTGGTCACCCAGTTGCGCGCCACTCGCAATATGACCGAGTTGGCCAAATACACAGGCGAGCTGTTCAACAGGCTTGAAGCCGAGACCGGGCAAGCCACCGGATTTCGCCAGAACGGCTCGCTTCGGCTGGCCACCCATGACGCACGGCTGGAGGAGCTCAAGCGCGGCGCATCGATGGCGCGCAATTTCGGGCTCGAGGCGCATGAGGTCACCCCGGCCGAAATCAAGGAGCGGTACCCGCTGGTCGAAGTGGACGATCTGGCGGGAGGCATCTGGATGCCCAGGGACGGCCAGGTCAACCCCACCGACGTCACCATGGCGATGGCCAAAGGTGCGCGGCAAAACGGTGTCACAATTCGTGAAAACACCCCGGTCGAGCGTATCCTCGTCGAAAACGGCCGCGCAGTCGGCGTGGTGCTCTCCAGCGGCGAGGAAATTCGCGCCGGCAAGGTGGTGATCGCGGGCGGTATGTGGTCGCGCGATCTGGCTGGAGATATTGGCGTATCTCTGCCCTTGCACGCGGCCGAGCATTTCTACATCGTGACCGAACCGATCCCGGATCTGCCCAGCGATCTGCCGGTGATGTTTCTGGGCGATGAGTGTTCTTACTACAAGGAGGACGCGGGCAAATTGCTGCTGGGCTGCTTTGAACCCGACGCCAAGCCCTGGGGGCACAACGGCATCCCCGACGATTTCTGTTTTGATTCACTCCCCGAGGATTTCGACCATTTCGAACCGATCCTCGAAATGGCCGTGCGCCGGGTTCCGGCGCTGGCCAATGTGGGGATCCAGTTGTTTTTCAACGGCCCCGAGAGCTTCACACCGGATGACCGTTATCTTCTGGGGGAGACCCCCGAGGTGCGCGATTTATTTTGCGCCTGCGGCTTCAACTCGGTGGGGATCCTGTCGTCGGGCGGTGTCGGCAAAGCGCTGGCCGAATGGATTCGCGACGGATATCCGCCGATGGAACTGGCGGACGTGGATGTGCGCCGGATGCAGCCATTTCAGTCCAACTCGCGCTATTTGTTCGACCGCACCAAGGAAACGCTGGGCTTGCTGTTTGCGATGCACTGGCCTTACCGGCAATTCGAGACCGCCCGCAATGTGCGGCGCAGCCCGTTCCACGACCGCCTGCTCAGCGGCGGCGCGGTCATGACCGAAGCCGCAGGGTTTGAGCGCCCCGGTTTCTTTGCGAGCGAGAGCCGCCCAAAAGAGTTCGGCTATTCCTATGGCCCGCAAGGCTGGTTCGGCGACGCGCGCGCCGAATGCCTGAACACCGCCGAAAACGTCACCCTGTTCGATCAAAGCTGTTTCGCCAAATTCCTGCTGCAAGGCCGCGACGCCTGCCGTGTGCTCAACCATGTTTCAGCCGCCGACGTCGACACCCCCATCGGCAAGGTCGTCTATACACAATGGCTGAACGATCGCGGCGGGATCGAGGCCGATGTGACCATCACCCGCATCGCGCCCGATGCCCACATGATCGTGACGGTCGGGGCGTCGCAAACCCGTGATTTTTCGTGGCTGACACGCAGCATCCCCGAAGACGCGCATGCCTTTGCCACCGACGTGACCGCCGGGCTACCTATGCTGGGGCTGATGGGGCCGAAATCGCGTGCGCTTCTGGAAAAAATCTCGGGCGCAGACCTCTCCGACCGTGCCTTTCCCTTTGGCACCAGCCGCGAGATCGAGTTGGGCTATGCCCGCGTCCGCATCAGTCGCCTGACCTATGTGGGCGAACTGGGCTGGGAGATCTATGTGGGTGCCGATTTCGCCTGCCACGTATTCGATGTACTGACCCAGGCCGGAGCTGATTTCGGGCTGCGCCATGGCGGTTATTTTGCGATCAATTCCATGCGTATGGAAAAAGGCTATCGCCACTGGGGCCACGACATCGGCGAAGAGGATACTCCGCTTCAGGCCGGTCTCAGCTTTGCCGTGGGCTGGGACAAACCCGATTTCCGAGGCCGCGACGCGCTGCTGCGGGCGCGTCAGACCAAGCCCCAGACCCGCCGCCTGATCCAGCTGAAACTGGACGTGCCCGATAGCCCGCCGCTGCTTTACCACGAAGAGCCGATATTGCATGACGGCGTTATCGTCGGCTCGGTCACGTCGGGTGGCTATGGCCACCGCGTCAAGGCCTCGCTCGGCATGGGCTATATCACTCACAAGGACGGCGTCAGCGCTGAGTTTCTCCGCTCCGGCACCTTCGAGGTCGAGGTGGCATGCAAACGCTATCCCGCCCTGGTCCAATTCAAGGGGTTTTACGACCCTGGCAACGAACGCATCCGCAGCCAGCAGTGAAAGGGCACATCATGAACCACGTCATCGAACGGCTGAAGCAGATCAGCAATCACGTCTATATCGACGGCCAATTGCGCAAAAGCAAGGCAACGGAGACCGTCGACGTCATCGAGCCCGCAACCGAGACCGTGCTGGGATCGATTGCGCAATCGCCCACTGCCGAGATCGATGAAGCGCTGGCAAGCTGCGCCCCGGCGCAAAAGAAATGGTGGCGCGATTTCTCGGCGTTGGACCGCGCCCACGCGATACACGAGATGGCCGACAAGCTGCGCGAAATGCGGCCCCTTCTCGCCGAGGCGTTGACCCGCGAGATGGGCAAACCCTACAAGGAATCCTGCGACGAAGTTGACTGGAGCATCCATTCGCTGCGTCATTCCGCCGAAATGGGGCGCAATGAACAAGGCCGTGTGATGGGGCCTGCGGTGGCCCGACAGTTCCACTATACGCTGAAACAGCCGCGCGGCACGGCAGCACTGATCATGCCGTTCAACTATCCGCTGGTCCTGCTCTGCTGGGAAGCGGGCGCGGCGTTGGCGACCGGTAATGCCGTGATTGTAAAGCCCTCGGAATACACCTCGCTGACCACCTTGTTGTTCGCAGAAGCCACCAAAAGTCTGCCCGATGGCCTGTTCCAGATCGTCACGGGTGGGGGGCGCGTGGGACAGCACCTGGTCGAACATCGTGACACCCATGTCATCGCGTTTACCGGCAGCGTGCCGGTGGGTCGCGCCGTCGCCAAGGCCTGCGGCGAGCGGATCAAGCCCAGCCTGATTGAAACCTCGGGCAACGACCCGTTCCTGATCATGCCTTCCGCCCCGCTGGACGTCGCGGCCCGTGCAGCGGCGTTCTCGGCCTATATGAACTGCGGACAAATATGCGTCTCGGCCGAGCGGTTCTACGTCCATCAGGACATCCATGATGAATTCGTAGAAAAGCTGATCGCGGAAACCGCGAAACTGCGGATCGGCAACGGGCTGGACCGGGTCGACATGGGGCCGATGGTATCATCCAAGGAACGCGACCGGTATGAGACCCTGCTTAACGGCGCAATTGGCGAAGGTGCGCGCGCGGCGATCGGCGGCAGCCGGCCCGCCGGGTTCAACCGGGGCTGGTTCGTCGAACCCACCGTCCTGGTCGATTGCACACCCGAGATGAGCGTCTTTCACAATGAAAGTTTCGGCCCGGTCGCACCTATCTGCAAGGTTCGCGATTTCAATGAGGCGATGGATTTGGCCAATGCTTCCGAATTCGGACTGGGTGCCAATATTTACACAATGGACCTTGAGGAGACCATCCGCGCAACCGAGGAATTGCAGGCCGGCATGGTCTGGGTCAACGCGCCCCTGCTGGACAATGACGCCGGCCCATTTGGTGGATCGAAACTCAGCGGAATGGGACGCCAACTCGGACCGGAAGGCCTGGAGATGTTTCGCGAGACAAAGATGATCATGATCGATCCACGGTCTGAAACGCAGGACTTCTGGTGGTTCCCCTACGCCGACGACACAATGCATCCAAAGGCAAAATAGGCGAAAACTACGCACAGCACTCATTCATTCTGGGAGGAACAACATGATGAGTAACTCAAACCTGGCGCCCGAACTGGAGCGTCGCTTGGAGCAGGTCGAGCGCGAAGCGCAGACCAGCCCTGCGCTCGGAGCGAAGGACTGGTTGTTCCTGTTCGTCTCCGGCGTACTCTTGCCCGCACTGCTGCTGATCTGGGGGTGGATGTGATGACCGATCAAACATCAACCCGCCCCACGGGCGAAAGCGCCGATGAAACCAACTGGCCCTTGATGAGATCCGAGCGCAGCTGGAGCCAAATCGAGATCTTCGTTGTCCTGCTGGTCGCGGCAGCAGCCACATGGTGCTACATCATCGGCGAATATGTCGGTTATTACCTGAACTTCAAGATGGGCTTTGCGGCGATGACCGCCGGCTCGATGATCGGCATGTTGCTGGTCACTCTGGCGGTAATTCCCGCCGCGGGGCGCTATGGCATCGATTCCATCGTCAGCACACGGCCCCAGTTCGGCAGCCGGGGCTGGATCATCCCGGTGTTTCTGCAATACACATCGATTATTGGATGGAACTGCCTGCTGCTGATCTTCTTCGGAAAAACAGCGGTGCAGTTGCTGCTGACACTGGGCCTGATCAGCGAGGCGTCAGGCGGGATCGTCCAGATCATCTCGGCGCTGCTGGCCTGTGCGCTGGTCTTTGGCGTTCTGCTTACCGGCAAGACCGGCCTCGAACGCATCTCGAACGTGCTGTTCTTCTTCATCGTCGGCGTCGGCGCCTGGATGACATGGCTCCTGGTCAGCACCAAAACCGGCGAAATCACCGCGGCCGTCCCGGCCTATGCCTCCGGCAGTCTTCGCTGGGATTATATCACCGGCATCGAGATCGCGATCGTCAGCCTGTTGTCCTGGTGGCCCTATGTCGGCGCTATGGTGCGCGTCGCGCCGGACGCCCGGACATCCGTGAAACCTGCGATGCTGGGCATGGGACTTCCCGTGCCGCTGCTCAGCGTGATCGGGTTGGCGGCCATTCTTGCCCTCGGGATTTCGGACCCGTCGCAATGGATGGTGGAACTGGGCGGCTCGTTCTACGGATCGATTGCCCTGGTGTTCGTGCTGGCGGCCAACTTGGGAACGGCAATTGCCGGGGTCTATGCCACATCCGTTGGCCTGCGCTCGGTCCCGGCGTTCCAGCGTCTGCCCTGGACGGCGACCTTGTTGCTCGCCCTCGTGCCGGTGGCGGTGATCACGATTTTTCTGCCTGATCTCTTCTTCAACAATTTCGGGACTTTCGTGGCCTTCATCGGCGTGTTCTTCGCTCCGATGTGTGGCATCCAGATTGTTGACTACCTGATTCTGCGCAATCAAAGGCTGAACCTGCGCGCACTCTATGATCCATCCCCCGATGCGGCCTATTACTATTGGGGCGGCTTCAATCCTGCGGGAGTTGCCGGGATGATCGCGGGCTTTGTGACCTACATCTATCTGCTGAACCCGATCAGCTATGTGTCGCGCTCGCCCTATGAGTACCTGACCGCTTCACTGCCCGCGGCAGTCCTGGGCGGCCTGGCCTTCTGGGTCGTCACAGTCGCCGTCGTTCGCCCCTCGGGGCGGGGAGAGTATAGGTAGCTGGAACCATAATCCGGATCGACGCTTTGTTGCGTCGATCCTGGAGTATCCGTGTTGATCAAGACGGATACTCCAAATGCCCAACATCCGGAGGAACCACGACTGTCGCAACCTGCGCTACAGAAGCGATTTGACGGATAGGAAATAGGGCATGATCGCCCCCTCCTTCATGCCTCCGCAGCAACTGCGTGGTTGCGGATTCAAAGCGTCACTACGCGCCGCAATCAACAGCTGCTCTGATGTTGGCGCGCTGATCCGACACCGAATCCATTTCACGCAAACACGAAATCACTGGCATCGATGAGACCAGCCGCACCGAAGGCGATGAACTGGCCGCCGCCGTTGTAGGTCACATAGGCGTCCGAACCGGCGTCAGTGATGGTCAGGTCGGCCATCGAGTTGACCAATGAGTGATTGGCGAAGTTGAAGGTGTCCAGACCGTTTTCGAACTGCTGGATGAAATCGTTGCCCGAGCCACTGAGGAAATAGAAAATGTCATTGCCGGCTCCGCCGATCATCTGGTCGTTGCCGGCCCCGCCGAACAAGGCGTCATTGCCGTCCCCGCCAAAAATCGTGTCATTGCCCCCGCCGCCGAACAACACGTCATTGCCGATACCGCCACCAATCGTGTCATTGGCAGATCCACCGGTCAGAATGTCAGCGCCGCCGGCGCCGCCAATCGAGACCGCAGTCGCGAGACTGCCGGCACTGATCGTGTCATTGCCGCTGCTGCCCGAGGCGCTCTCCATGCCGGCGCCGAGTGTGATGTTGACACCTGCCGCATCGATGACGATGGCCTGGTCGAAACCCGCGCCGCCAAGGATCGTGGTGTCGTTGCCGATGATGTACATCTTGTCGTCGCCGGCGCCGGCATAGAAGCTGTCAGCGCCTGCGCCGCCGAAGAAGGTGTCGTCGCCGTCACCACCGATAAGAATATCGTTGCCGTCACCGCCGGCCAGCGTATCATTGGCCGAACCGCCGGTCAGGAGGTCAACGCCGCCGCCACCGCCGATGGTGATGGCCGTGGTCAGGCTGCCGGCATTGATCACGTCATTGCCGGCGTTGCCCGATACATTCTCGACGCCCGAGCCTATCGTGATGTTGACACCGGAGGCATCGAGCACGATCACCTGGTCATACCCCGCATCACCCTGCAGCAGGGTGTCATTGCCCACCACATAGAGCTTGTCGTTGCCTGCCCCGCCAATCAGTTCGTCAGCGCCCGCGCCGCCAAACAGCAGGTCGTTGCCGTCGCCGCCCTCGAGCCGGTCATTGCCATTTGCACCACTGAGTGTGTCATTGCCGGCACCGCCCCTGAGCGTGTCTGCAGCGCTGCCGCCGATCAACTGGTCAGCGCCACCGGCGCCATCGATCGTAACAGCAGTTGTCAACCCGCCGGCATTGATGCTGTCGTTGCCAGCGTTGCCCACGGCATATTCAATGCCCAGGCCCAGCGAAACAACCACGCCCCCCGCATCAAGCACGATGGCCTGGTCGTAACCGGCATCACCGCGCAACAGGGTATCGTTGCCGACAACGTAGAGCTTGTCATCGCCAGCACCGCCAATCAGCTGATCCGCACCGGCGCCGCCGTAAAGGATATCATTGCCGGCGCCGCCATCCAGAAGATCGACGCCGTTCCCGCCGGCAAGCGTGTCGTTGCCGTCTTCTCCGTACAACTCGTCATTGCCGTCGACGCCAAGGAGCGTGTCGTTGCCGCTACGGCCCCACAGACGGTTGCTGCCTGAATCGCCGGTAATCGTGTCATTGCCGACCCCTCCACGCACATCCTCAATATTTGAAAGTGTGTAGGAAAACGCCGTTCCGTTTGAAGTCCCGGTCGCAGTTCCGGCACCGAGATTGACAGTCACCGCCCCGCTTATGTCGCCCTGGTCGAACCTGACGCGGTCCCGGCCACCGCCGCCATTGATGATGTCATCGCCGCCAAGCCCGATGAAGCTTTCATCGGCGTTGCTGCCAACCAGTACATCGTTAAAATCGGTGCCACGAACTTCCCAGAATGTGCCGCTCAGCGTATCGGCAAAGCCGAAGCCGTCATTGGAGACAGTGCCAGTCGCCAGATTGACGTTCACTCCATTGTCGCCGCCACGATAGTCAAGCCGCACCAGCCCCATACTGCCGCCTTGCACGGTGATGCTGTCAGCGCCGCGACCGCCGGAAACGCTCATCCACTGCTGAGCGTTCAGCTTCAGGTTGAATGTGTCATTGTGGTTGGTGCCACGAATTCCAAACCCGCCATTGTACCATCCGGCATTTAACGGGTTGGCGATATCGGTTATGGTATCCGTCCCGTTGACGCCCTTGTTGACGCTGGCAAAATTGGTGGTGCCATTGATGGTGGCCGATATGGCTGCAGACAAAGAACCGTAGGAGAGGTCCTGATAGCCGTTCAAACTCTGAGAGCCTGATCTGAAAGTTATTGAGTGATATCAGTGGGATGTGATTCCGTCGGATTGTCAAAGATTCGATGGAGGCCACTATGTCCTGGACTGATATCACCCGCGCTGAGCATAACCGCAAATCCGACCGCTATCCAACCGATTTGAC